>CAJTVR010000003.1:2257-104238 GCA_910580075.1 uncultured Eubacterium sp.
GGCGGAAGGAAAAGTTTCCGTTATGAAGAACTGGAGCCGGATTTTTGTTTTCATTCATCCGCCGGCCTGCTTGTCCCATATTTAAATGAACTGCAAAAGGATCTTTCTCTTAGAGATTGACAAAGCTGGCAGTTTTTAATATAATAAATAGGATTTGCTTTGATAACACGTTAATTTGCGAAAGTACTGCTGCTCTGATTCATAACCGCGGTATTTAATAAAAAAGCAGCATACCACTATACAAACATCTGGAAAACACGTATACTGTTATACGGAAATACAAAGACAAGGAGTACAGACATGAAACAGCATCTGCTGCATACACCGGAAGGAGTCCGGGATATTTATAACGGAGAATGCGAGAAAAAACTGTATCTGGAAGACAAGCTGTATGGTATTTTAAAAACATACGGATATCATCCGATTCAGACGCCGTCTTTTGAATTTTTTGAAACATTTGGCAGAGAAGTCGGCACAATTCCTTCAAAAGATTTATATAAATTTTTTGACAGGGAGGGGAATACGCTTGTACTGCGCCCGGATATTACGCCGTCTATTGCCCGGTTTGTTTCCAGTTATCATATGGAAGAAGCCATGCCTGTCAGGATTTGTTATAAAGGCAATACATTTATTAATGCAGGCAGTTTTCAGGGCCGCCTGAAAGAAACGACGCAGCTTGGCGCAGAGCTGATCGGTGATGATACGGCTGATGCAGATGCCGAAATGCTTTCCATGATTGCAGAATGCCTGCTTGGTGCAGGATTAAAGGAATTTCAGTTAAGTGTCGGACATGTGGGCATTTTACAGGGGATGATGGAAGCTGCAGGCTTTGACGAAGAGGCAGAAGAAAAACTGCGCGATCTGATTATGAACAATAATTTTTTCGGAGTCGAGAGTTTTATAGAAGAAAAACATCTGGAAGCCGGCTTAAAAGAACTGTTTCTTTTGCTGGGACAGATTTACCAGTCAGCGGAGGATTTCCAGAAGGTGAAAAAAACAGCTGCAGGATATCCGAAAATTTATGCCGCCATTGAACACTTAGAAAAACTTCAGTCTTTGTTTTTACTTTATGGAATTGATAAATACATCAGCTTTGAACTTGGTGCAGTCAGCAGTTACCAGTATTATTCAGGCATTATTTTTAACGGATATACATTTGGAAGCGGGGAGCCGGTTGTAAAAGGCGGACGATACAATAACCTTTTAAAACATTTTGGCAGACATGCTCCTGCGATTGGTTTTGTAATTGTGACAGACCAGCTGATGGCAGCACTGTCCAGACAGAACATAGAAACGCCTCTTGAACGGAACACCCAGCTGGCTGTATATGATGAAGAACACCGGGAAGATGCTATTATCTATGCAAGAAAGCAGCGGGCAGCCGGATGCAGCGTGGAACTGATTAGTTTCGCACCGGATAAGACAAAGGCCGATTATGAAGCATACGCAAAACAGAATGAAATTGCACGTCTGCAGTTTTTGTTAGGAGAATAGAAGAATGGATAAAGACAGATATTTAACATTTGCCCTTGGAAAAGGCAGGCTTGCAAAAAAGACACTGGAGCTGTTTGAAAAAATCGGCATAACATGTAAAGAAATGAAAGACAAAGAGACCAGAAAGCTTATTTTTGTCAATGAAGAAGCAAGGATGCGCTTTTTCTTATCCAAAGGGCCGGATGTGCCTACTTATGTGGAGTACGGCGCTGCAGATATCGGAATTGCAGGAGAAGATACAATTCTGGAAGAAAACCGTAAAATATATGAAGTATTAGACTTAGGATTTGGGAAATGCCGGATGTGTGTATGCGGGCCGGCGAAAGCAGGAGAGTATCTCAAACGCCGGGAATTAATCCGTGTCGCATCCAAATATCCGCATATTGCAAAAGACTATTTTTACAATAAAAGACACCAGACAGCGGAAATTATCAAGCTGAACGGGTCGATTGAGCTGGCTCCGATTGTAGGACTGTCTGAAGTAATTGTAGATATTGTAGAAACCGGATCTACACTGCGGGAAAACGGCCTGGAAATATTAGAAGAGGTCTGCCCGCTGTCAGCAAGAATGGTTGTAAACCCGGTGAGCATGAAAATGGAAAACGAACGCATAACAAAGCTGATTGCAGATTTAAGAGAAGAGCTTAGCAAGGAGCAGATATCATGAAAATCGTAAAACTTACGAAAGAAACAACACAGAATTTACTGGAAGAACTTTTAAAAAGAAGTCCGAACAGTTACGGCGAATATGAAAGCCGGGTGAATAAAATTATTGAAGATGTGCGCACAAGACGGGATGAGGCTCTGTTTGAATATACAAAACGCTTTGACGGCGCTCAGATTCATGCCGGGAATGTGCTTGTGACAGAAGAAGAAATCGAAGAGGCATATGCCAAAACAGATGCTTCTTTGATCAGCATCATTCGAAAGTCACTGGAAAATATCCGCAGTTTTCATGAAAAACAGCGTCAGCAGTCCTGGATTGATGCAGAAAAAGGAGGCATTATTTTAGGACAGAGAGTGACTCCGTTAAAAACGGCCGGTGTATATGTACCAGGCGGCAAGGCAGCATATCCGTCTTCGGTGCTTATGAATGTCATTCCGGCAAAAGCAGCAGGGGTGGAACACATTATTATGACAACGCCGCCAGATCAGGAAGGAAATGTGTATCCGGCCACATTGGTGGCTGCAAAGGAAGCTGGTGTGGACGCAGTATATAAAGCAGGCGGCGCACAGGCTGTGGCAGCAATGGCTTTTGGAACAGAAAGTATTCCTCGTGTAGATAAAATCGTAGGACCTGGAAATATTTACGTTGCTCTTGCAAAAAAAGCTGTATTCGGCTATGTCAGCATTGATTCCATTGCGGGTCCGAGCGAAATTTTGGTACTGGCAGACGAAACGGCAGACCCGGTATATGCGGCAGCCGATTTACTATCGCAGGCAGAGCATGATGAAATGGCCTCTGCCATTCTGATTACTACTTCAAAGGAGCTGGCACAGCAGGTATCTTTGCAGACAGACAGATTTTTAGAAAAACTGTCACGCAGGGATATCATACAAAAATCGCTGGACAATTACGGCTATATCCTGATTGCTGACAGTATGGAAGAAGCGATTGAAGCAGCGAATGAAATTGCGTCAGAGCACCTGGAAATTTTAACAAAAGACCCGTTTGAAACAATGACAAAAATCCGCAATGCAGGTGCTATATTTGTAGGCCCGTACAGTTCAGAGCCGCTCGGAGATTATTTTGCAGGGCCAAATCATGTGCTTCCGACAAATGGTACAGCAAGATTTTTCTCAGCATTAAGCGTAGATGACTTTGTGAAAAAATCCAGCATCATCTCGTATTCCAGGGAGGCCTTAGAGCCGGTATACCAGGATATTGTCCGTTTTGCGGAAAATGAGCAGCTGACAGCACATGCAAATTCTATCCGGGTACGTTTTGAAAAAGACTGATGCAAAAACAGAATAGTTATGAAGAACAGGTCTTACAGAACTGTTCTGACTGAAAAATGATATATCGTAAGATTAGAAAGGTTAGTAAGAATGGAACGGAAAATACTGGCGGCATCGCTGTATTTAAAAGACGGCGTGCCCGTAAACAGCCCTGATGACTTAACACCTGCAGGGAATCTGAATTTCCTTGCCAAGGCGTATAACGACAGCGGCATCGATAAAATATTTGTCTTTGATCTCTCTTCAGAGGATGAAGAGCACGAAAAAAATATACATACAATCAGGGAATTAAACCGTCTGATTGAAATCCAGACATGCGCCGGAGGAAACGTAAAACGTCTGGAAGATATTAAAAAACTTCTGTATGCCGGATGCAAACAGGTACTGATTAACGGTTCCAAACCTTTTTGCTTTGAACTGGTTGACGAAGCCAGCTCCAGGTTCGGGCAGGATAAAATCCTGGTATCTGTCAAAAATATAGACTTTATTTTTAAACACCGTGAAGTAATCCGCGAAAAAGTACATGAAATGCTTGTTATGGATACCAAACTGCTGGATTCGGTAGAAAATCTGACAGATACCCAGTATGTGGCTCTCTGTGACGAGAAAAACATGGATACCATACTTAAGATTTTAAACAGGGAACATTCCAGAGGTATCTACGGAGCATTTTTAAATGATGCTGGTGTAAATGCTATGGAATTAAAATCCAGCCTTTCATCCCAGGGGATTAAAATGGACCATTTCGACCCGGCTTTAAAATGGAGCGATTTTAAACTGAATTCAGAAGGGCTGGTTCCGGTTGTAACACAGGATTACCGCACCGGCCAGGTGCTGATGGTTGCATACATGAATGAAGAGGCTTATAATAAAACCATTTCAACCGGAAAAATGACCTATTACAGCAGAAGCCGGAAAGAGCTGTGGATGAAAGGCTATACATCCGGCCATATTCAGTATGTAAAAGTACTGACCGCAGACTGCGATCTGGATACAATCCTTGCCAAAGTATCCCAGACAGGCGCAGCATGCCATACCGGACAGTACAGCTGCTTTCATAATGAAATTGTCCGCAAACAGTATATGGAGCGCAATCCGTTAAAAGTCTTCAAAGAAGAATATGCTGTTATTATGGACCGCAAAGAGCATCCAAAAGAAGGATCTTATACAAATTATCTGTTTGACAAAGGACTGGATAAAATTTTGAAAAAAATCGGAGAAGAGGCGACAGAGATCGTAATTGCCGCCAAAAATCCGGACCCTGAAGAAATCAAATATGAAGCTGCTGACTTTTTGTATCATCTGATGGTACTGATGGCAGAAAAAGGACTGACCTGGGAAGACATTACAAGCGAGCTTTCCCAGCGCTAAAAAGTATGGTGATTTTGGGAATAGCCCGCAACATGTCTGCATAAGATGTATCGTAACCGTTCAGGCTGAATATGATAAAAAGTTCAAAAACCGGGAGTAACAGCTATGCTTGGAAATGATTATGCGCAGGCAAGAAAACAGTATGTAGAAGAAGTAAGGCGTTCCTTTCACCATGCAGACAGGGATGAATACGAA
This sequence comes from uncultured Eubacterium sp., assembly GCA_910580075.1. GTDB lineage: Bacteria > Bacillota > Clostridia > Lachnospirales > Lachnospiraceae > Eubacterium_J. Next base: position 7,277 of record CAJTVR010000003.1, read on the forward strand.
ATGGAGCCGGAAGCCGGAGCAGCATCCTTTTGGAAAGTCAGGCTTTTGATGGCACTTTGCATTTTTGGAGCCTTTGTGCTCTGTGACCAGACCGGAAACCGGTTTTATCATTATACAACAGATGAGATTGTAGATAAGATCACAGAAGAAAAGTTTCAGCCGCAGTTAGATTCCATACGTGAAGCATGGAATGCGCTGAAAGAGCAGTAAGCATTCAGCCCGGCCGCGCAGCCAGATACAGGCATGCCGCGGCCGGGCTTTTAAATTTTATTTAAATATACTTCATGGCTTTTATGCCAAAAAGTATGCCGCAGACGGAATAGTTTGATTTTGATTTAATTATCTGCAGAATACTGGAACAGTTCGTCCACTGTCGTTTTCAGTTCCTGTGCCAGACGAAAAGCCAGGGCTAAAGTCGGGTCATATTTGTCATTTTCAATCGCATTTACAGTCTGTCTGGATACCCCGCATTTCTTTGCCAGTTCTTCCTGTGAAAATCCCAGTTCTTTCCGGATATTTTTAATTTTATTATTCATATTATCCAGTATGCCTTTTTTTGTAATACATAAGTACCAGAAAATAAACAATTGCAGTTGTTTCGAGCTGAATCAGCGGGTTTACAGACATGGGTTTTGCGAAAACAAAATTTTCAGCCACATCCAGAACCATAGCCCCGGAAATAGCAAACAGCGTGAATGAACTTGCTTTCCATACAATTACCTGTCTTCGTTCATCTCCCGGCTTTAAAAGGGACACCAGCATAATGATGTCTAAAACAGCAAACACCAAAAAGACAGCTCCTAATCCTAAATAAATTTGTGCAGTTACCGGCATAGTTTTTCCTCCTTAACTCAAAATGAAAATGTCAAATAGTTTTGACATTTATGAGTATATAATGAGAGAATCAGAATGTCAAGAGTTTTTTACATTTCTAAAAATCGAGGGATGCAGATGATTAGACTAGCGGAAAGATACTGGCTGCGCGGACGCCGGACAGAGAACCGGTTCTCTGTCCGGCTGGCTGAGGCAGAATTAAAATTCCCGGCGTCCGGCTCATCAGACTGCAGCACTTGCAAGCCAGTTTCCCGCTATTGACTTTCCCGCTCAGAATCATTAAAATATTCCTAGAAAATTCCGGCCGTCCCAGGCCTGCGAAAAGAGGAATCCTGATATGAAAATACAAAAAATAGCTTTTATCGGTCTCGGGCTGATTGGAGGCTCGATTGCAAAAACACTAAAACGCGTTGCCCCGGAAATAAAACTGTATGCTGTTTCCGGACATATATCTACGATTACACAGGCTTATGAAGCGGGCGTAATTGAAAACAATACGATGTTAAGTCTAAATGATATATCTGATGCAGACTATATATTTCTTTGTACACCTGTAAAACTAAATCTTACATATCTGTATCAGCTAAAGGATATCATTTCACCGGATACGATGATTACAGATGTCGGCAGCGTAAAAGGAGATATCCACCGTACGGTTATAAAACTCGGTTTAGAGGAGCACTTTATCGGAGGGCATCCAATGGCTGGTTCGGAAAAAACAGGATTTGCCGCTGCAACTGCGTATCTTTTGGAAAATGCGTACTATGTTATTACCCCGACTGAAAAAACTGCTCCGCATCAGACGGAACGTTACCGCAGCCTGGTAACTCTGCTGGGAGCAATCCCGCTTGTACTTCCTTATGACCAGCATGATTTTGCGACAGCTTCGATTAGTCATCTGCCTCATGTCATTGCCTACAGCCTGGTAAATCTGGTAAAAGAAACTGACGATGCGCAGGAAACGATGAAAACAATTGCGGCCGGAGGTTTTCGGGATATGACACGTATCGCGGCCTCTTCGCCTGTGATGTGGCAGGAGATCTGTCTTTCTAATAAAAATCAGATCCTGCGGCTGCTTGATTTGTACACCGGACAGCTTGCAGACATCCGTTCTTATATCGAAGCAGAAGATTCAGAAAAGATGTCGGAATATTTTACTTCAGCCAAAAATTACCGGGATTCTCTGGCTGTACATCAAAAGGGATCCATTCAGCCGGTCTTTGAATTATATTGTGATTTAATTGACGAAGTTGGCGGAATTGCCACAATCGCAACACTGTTAGCAAGCAATGCAATCAGCATTAAAAATATCGGCATTCTGCATAACCGGGAATTTGAAGACGGCGTGCTGCATATTGAGCTGTATGACCAGAGCTCTTTAGATACCGCAGACTCTCTGCTTACAAAATATCATTATACTGTATACCGCCGCTAGAGCAGCAGACTGCCAGCAAAAACAGGCCATAAAGGAGAATAAACAATGTTATTAAAACCAGCACATTCTTTAAAAGGAGAAATTCATATTCCGGGAGATAAATCCATTTCCCACCGCAGCGTCATGTTCGGCGCGCTTGCAGAAGGACTGACTGAGGTTACACATTTTTTACAGGGTGCAGACTGCCTGTCTACGATTTCCTGTTTTCAAAAGCTGGGAATTGAAATTGAAAATACACCAGAGCGCATTCTTGTGCACGGAAAGGGCCTGCACGGACTGCGAAAACCAGACTGTGTATTAGATGCCGGAAACAGCGGTACAACTGTGCGCCTGTTGTCTGGTATTTTAGCTGCTCAGCCGTTTTCATGTACACTGACCGGAGATGCTTCGATACAAAAACGTCCGATGAAGCGTATTATGACTCCGCTTCGGCAGATGGGAGCGGATATTTCAGGATTAAATGAAAATGACTGTGCCCCGCTAGCGGTTCAGGGTGCTTCGCTAAAAGGCATCCATTACCAGTCGCCTGTTGCTTCGGCACAGGTTAAATCCTGTGTTCTGTTAGCAGGCCTGTATGCTGAAGGACCCACATGCGTGACAGAACCTTCTTTATCCAGAAACCATACAGAACTGATGTTGGCCTCCTTTGGAGCAGATATAAACTGCCAGAATACATCAGCTGTTATTCAGCCGGAACCGAAACTGACCGGCCAGAAAATAGAAGTGCCAGGGGATATTTCTTCTGCAGCTTATTTTATTGCGGCGGCACTGCTTGTTCCGAATTCAGAAGTGCTGATCCGCAATTGCGGCATAAATCCTACGAGGGACGGGATCCTTCGTGCAGCCAAAGCCATGCATGCAGATATTGAAATGTTAAATCGGCATACAATATCAGGAGAACCGGTCTGTGATCTGCTGGTAAGGTCCGGAAATCTTACCGGGACAGTCATTGAGGGAGACCTGATTCCTGCCCTGATTGACGAAATCCCGGTCATTGCAGTTATGGCTGCCTGTGCAGAAGGAACGACGGTTATCCGGGATGCTGCGGAACTAAAGGTTAAAGAATCAGACCGTATTGAAACGATTGTAACAAATCTCAAAGCCATGGGTGCTGATATTTCTGCCACGGACGACGGAATGATCATCCATGGAGGAAAACCGCTTCATTATGCTGTTACAGATACACATCATGACCACCGGATCGCTATGGCTTTTTCCGTGGCCGGGCTGGTTGCAGATGGCGGAATAGAGATTGCAGATGATGCCTGTGTGAGGATTTCTTATCCGGAGTTTTATCATGATTTAAATTCTCTGCGTGTGTAGCCGGCTATCCGGGGGGGGGTGGAGGAGGAGGGATTGGCTGCGCGGACGCCGGATAGAGAAGCGGTTCCTTCTGATGTGACTGAGGCAGAGTAAAGTTCTCCAATGCAGGCCGACAGGAAATAAAAACCGCAGAGCAGCCAGTCTGCCGTGTACATGTCCCTGCCCTAATACTTATGCAGGCACAGTATCTGGCGGACTGTCTGCAAAAACAAACGTTCAAATATACCAGGCTGTTTTACACAGCCGGAAACGGCTGTCAGACAGATACATAAACGCAGCCAGTAACAGCCGGGATTCCGAAACCTCCACCCCTCCGAAACTTGTGTATTCTGCCTCCATTTCTTTGCAGTTTTTTCAAATAATTGTTGTAATTGCCCATGAGTTTTGTTAAAATTAATATAGTGTTTGCAGCAAAACAAATAAATCAGCAGGAGGAATAGATATATGGAGGTATTTACAACAGACAGAATACGCAATGTGGTACTTTTAGGTCATGGAGGTGCTGGTAAAACCAGTCTTGTAGAAGCAATGGCGTTTCTGTCAGGCCAGACAAACCGCATGGGAAAAATCAGCGACGGCAATACAGTCAGTGATTTCGATAAAGAAGAAATAAAACGTTCGTTTTCCATTCAGACATCCATTGTACCGATTTTATGGGAAAATACAAAGATCAATATGCTGGACGCTCCGGGCTATTTTGATTTCGTAGGAGAAGCAGAGGAAGCTGTCAGCGTGGCAGATGCTGCAATTATCGTAGTCAGCGGCAAAGCAGGCATTGAAGTAGGGACAAAAAAAGCATGGGAAATGTGTGAACGCTATAAACTGCCGCGCATGTTTTTTGTAACAGATATGGATATCGACAATGCAAGTTTCCGCCAGGTTGTGACAGACTTGCAGGAATTATATGGGAAAAAGATTGCTCCGTTCCATCTGCCGATCCGTGAAAACGAAAAATTCGTAGGTTATGTAAATATTGTTGCCCAGACTGCAAACCGCTGGAATGAGAAAGGCGAAGTTGTTCCAATGGATATGCCGGAATATTCCATTCCGAATCTGGAACTGTGCAGAGAGGCATTATTAGAAGCTGTTGCAGAAACAAGCGAAGAATTTATGGACCGTTATTTTGGCGGAGAAGAATTTTCCGAAAATGAAATCCGCCAGGCACTGCGTGTCAATGTATTAGACGGAAGCATCGTTCCGGTTTCTATGGGTTCCTGTATTTTAGCTCAGGGTGTATATACGCTGTTAGATGATATTATTAAATATTTCCCTAGTCCGGACAAGCGGACCTGTGCGGGTATTAATGCAGCAACGAATGAAGTGTATCAGGCTGATTATGATTTTTCAAAACCAAAGTCTGCATACATATTTAAAACGATTCAGGATCCGTTTATTGGAAAATATTCCCTGATTAAAGTGAATTCCGGCGTATTAAAGACAGATGACGTATTATTCAACTATCACAGGGATATGGAAGAAAAAATTGGCAAACTCTATGTTATGAGAGGTGCCAAAGCAGAAGAAGTCAAAGAGCTGCATGCCGGCGATATCGGCGCTCTTGCAAAACTGACCGGGGCACGTACGACGGATTCTCTTTCTACAAAAGCAAATCCGATTGCATATATCCGTACGGTACTGTCTGCACCTTATACATGCAAGCGTTACAAAGTAAAGAACAAAGCAGATGTAGATAAAGCATCCCAGGCTCTGACCAAACTGACGCATGAAGACCTGACGCTTAAAGTTGTAAATGACAGCGAAAACGGCCAGACGCTTTTATACGGTATCGGAGAACAGCAGCTTGACATCGTTGTCAGCAAGCTGTTAAACAAATACAAAGTTGAAATAGAGCTTGGAAAAGCAAAAGTGGCATTCCGCGAAACAATCCGTAAAAAAGCAGATGTTGAATATAAATATAAGAAACAGTCCGGCGGACACGGACAGTACGGACATGTAAAGATGACGTTTGAACCGTCTGGAAATCTGGAAGAAACTTATGAGTTTTCACAAAGTGTTGTAGGCGGGGCTGTTCCAAAGAATTATTTCCCGGCAGTGGAAAAAGGAATTCAGGAATCCGTAAAGAGCGGCCCGTTAGCAGCATATCCGGTTGTCGGAATTAAAGCAAACCTGTACGACGGCTCGTATCATCCGGTTGATTCTTCCGAGCTGGCTTTCAAGGTAGCTGCTGCCCAGGCATTTAAGAAAGGCTTCCTTCAGGCATCGCCGGTATTATTAGAGCCGATTGCATCCATGACCGTTACAGCATCGGATAAATATACCGGGGACATTATGGGCGATTTAAACAAACGCCGTGCAAGAGTACTTGGAATGAATCCGGTAGACGGCGGCAAACAGGAAGTAATTGCAGATATTCCTTATAAAGAACTTGATGGATACACAACCGTGCTTCGTTCGATTACTGGCGGTGAGGGCGTTTACCGTTATGAATTCAGCCGTTATGAGCAGGCGCCAGAGGAGGTGCAGAAACGGGAAATTGATGCAAGAGCAAATAAACTGTCAGACATTGAAGAATAATTAAGGACTGGCAGGGTAAAATAATAAGATAAATAAGAAGAAAAACTGACTGAGGAGGAGAAAACGGATGAAGACGGCGCATACCATGCTTTGCATTCTGCTGGTGTTTGTTTTATTAGTAGAACAGCCGCAGCTTACAAAGGGGCGCGGAGTCATTGAACATCCGTTTTCTCCTTCTTTGGATCATGCATATACATTAAATGAAAAAAATAATGTGAATAGTTCCATTCCGGTATACGATATTATTTATAACCTGAACCTTGGCGAAAACCATTATCTGAATCCGGGCGTTTATTACGAACAGCTCCTGCCGCTGAAACTGATGCCTCCGAAACGGGAAGGCTATAATTTTGCAGGATGGTATAAAGACAGCAGTTACCAGTATCCGCTGCTGGAAATATCAGACTGCAGCGATGGAAATTTGATACTTTATGCAAAATGGACAAAGCAGATCTCTGCTTCCATGAACATTCAGCTGTATTCTTATGGTTCCGGTACACTTACCAGGTCGCCGGAAAAAAAGCTGGCAAATATGGACTACCGGATTCTGGAAGATCTTCATATTCCAGGTATGCCGTATACAAGGTTCGAAGACTATTTCACCAGAAAAATATTCAGTATTGACCAGTGTCCGCAGGGACTGTGCGTGTCAGAAGAACATATCCTTATCACATCTTACAGCACCGGAAGCGGCAGCAATTACGGGTGTCTGCATGTGTTTGACCGCAATACCGGAGAATATCTGGTGACACTTTCCATGAAAAAAGGAAGCCATCTAGGCGGAATTGCTTATGACGGAAAAAGCCTGTGGATCTGCCACTCCAACTACCGGACCATTGAACGTCTGGATTATGAGCTGATCAGAGAACTTGCGTCGCATAAACCGCAAAGAACCGTCGAACTTACAGAAGAACATGAAGAATACCCGGTATCCAATTCCCCTTCCTGTATTACGTATTTTGCTGGAAAGCTCTGGATTGCTACCCATACAAGGTTTTTTAAATCTGTCATGAAATCCTACCGCTATCATTACGACGACGGCGTATTAAAAGAAGCCGAAGAGTTTGCGATACCGGACAAAGTACAGGGAGTTGCGTTTGACGAAGAAGGACATGCATATTTAAGCACCTCTTTTGGCCGCGGGAAATCTTCCTATATTAAGGTATATCAGTCAGCATATGCACTGAGCAGACATCCGGAACGTCCGGCAGAATGTGTGGAAATGCCTCCGTGTTCGGAAGAACTGGCCATTGCAGGCAGCGAACTGATTGTATTGTTTGAATCCGGAGCGCAGAAATATATGGAAGGAACAGACGGAAGAGGAAAGGCACTGGCTCCTCTGGACCATATGGTGGCGATACAGCTGGATTCTTTTTAACCAATGCCTGCCAGCGGTGTTCTTTCCAGGCATTGTCCGGGCCGCAGCAGCTCCATAGGCGATCTGAACTGTTACCTGAATCCAGACGGATTTTCTGCATGTTTTCTGATTTTTATTGACAAATAGGCACGATATGGTAGAATTTAAGTATTTCCAGGTTCTGATGCCTGGACACATACGACAGAGGCTTTAAATGGAGGAAAATATGGCAGAAGTATATAACCACAAAGCGGTAGAGAAAAAATGGCAGAAAATCTGGGATGATGAAAAAGCATTTGCTGCATCCGATGACTATACCAAACCAAAATATTATGCACTGGTAGAATTTCCGTATCCGTCCGGACAGGGGCTTCATGTAGGTCATCCAAGGCCGTATACGGCACTGGATATCGTAGCGCGCAAACGCCGTATGCAGGGCTATAATGTGCTCTATCCAATGGGCTGGGACGCATTCGGACTTCCGACGGAAAATTATGCAATCAAAAATAAAATCCATCCTAAAATTGTAACTAAAAATAACATCGGCCGGTTTAAGGACCAGCTGCGTGCGTTAGGGTATTCCTTTGACTGGGACAGGGAAGTAAATACGACAGACCCTGATTATTACAAATGGACGCAGTGGATATTTTTGAAGCTGTTTCAGGCAGGGCTTGCTTATAAAAAAGAAATGCCGATTAACTGGTGTACGAGCTGTAAAGTAGGCCTGGCAAACGAAGAAGTGGTAAACGGCGTCTGTGAACGCTGCGGCTCTCCGGTCGTACGTAAAGTCAAGAGCGAATGGATGCTAAAGATTACGGATTATGCTGAAAAGCTGATCGAAGGCTTAAACGATGTGGATTACATCGAGCGGGTAAAAACCCAGCAGAGAAACTGGATCGGAAAATCGCAGGGTGCAGAAGTAGATTTTTCCATAAGCGGTAAAGACGGCCTGAAAGAAGAAAAACTGCGCATTTATACAACCCGCTGCGATACGCTGTTTGGCGTCACCTATATGGTCGTATCACCGGAACATCCGATTTTGGATAAATATAAAGATGAATTTAAAAACTGGGACGAGATACAGGAATACCGTGAACAGGCGGCACATAAATCTGATTTTGAACGAGCAGAACTTGCCAAAGAAAAAACGGGTGTCTGCATTGACGGACTTATGGCTGTAAATCCAGTCAATGGAAAGGAGATTCCGGTCTGGATTTCAGATTATGTTTTAATGCCTTATGGAACCGGCGCTATTATGGCAGTGCCTGCCCATGACCAGAGAGACTGGGAATTTGCTGATAAATTCGGCCTGCCTATGATACAGGTCGTTTCTAAAAACGGAAAAGAAGCGGACATTTCAAAAGAAGCATTTACAGATGTATCTTCGGGTATAATAGTAAATTCTGATTTTATAAATGGTCTGGATGTGAAAGATGCACAGAAAAAAATGATCGCATTTCTGGAAGAAAAAAAGATCGGCACTGCAAAGACGAATTACAAATTAAGGGACTGGGTATTCTCGCGCCAGCGTTACTGGGGAGAACCGATTCCGATTGTTCATTGTGAAAAATGCGGTTTTGTGCCGGTAGATGAAAGCGAGCTTCCGTTACAGCTGCCTGAGGCAGAAAGCTATATGCCGACAGATAACGGAGAATCTCCGCTTGCTGCTATGACAGACTGGGTAAATACTGTCTGCCCGTGCTGCGGGGCTCCTGCAAAGAGGGAAACAGATACTATGCCGCAGTGGGCCGGTTCTTCCTGGTATTTCCTGCGTTATACAGACCCTTGTAATAAAGAAGCACTGGCCAGTAAAGAAGCACTTTCTTACTGGATGCCGGTTGACTGGTACAATGGCGGTATGGAGCATACGACCCTGCATCTTTTGTATTCCCGTTTCTGGCATAAATTCCTGTATGACCAAAAACAGGTACCGTGTCCGGAACCGTATCAGAAACGTACGTCTCATGGCATGATTCTGGGTGAAAACGGGGAAAAGATGTCAAAATCCAGGGGGAACGTTGTAAATCCGGATGATATCGTAAGAGATTACGGTGCCGATACACTGCGTACGTATGAGATGTTTATCGGCGCATTTGACCTTGCAGCTTCATGGTCAGAGGACGGCGTAAAAGGATGCCGCAGATTTTTGGACCGCGTGTGGAAGCTGCAGGACCTTGTGACAGATGCCTGCGGTTATTCCAAAGACCTGGAAACAAAAATGCATCAGACAGTGAAAAAAGTCAGCAGTGATTTTGAAAACCTCAAATACAATACGGCAATCGCTGCCATGATGGCTTTGATCAACGATTTTTATAAAAAGAACAGTGTTACAAAAGACGAATATCAGACCCTTTTGCTGCTTTTAAATCCGGTTGCCCCGCATATGACAGAAGAACTGTGGGAAACAATGGGATATGACAGTCATATTTATCAGCAGAAATGGCCGGAATTTGATGAAGCAAAGACAATCGAATCTACGGTAGAAATTGCAGTACAGATTAATGGAAAAGTAAAAGCAACAATCCAGACCAGTAAGGAAGCCCCGAAAGAAGATGTAATTGCACAGGCAAAAGAAGCCGTAGCTGACAGACTGACGGGAAATATTATAAAAGAAATCTATGTGCCGGGACGGATTGTAAATCTTGTACAGAAGTAAGCCGGTTTACACGAAAACAGATTTTGTACTTGCATATAAAAAACCGTTCACTTTGCAGAAAGACAGGCAGGAGGGATAAGATGAATAGAATGGATGGTGTGAAGAATGAAATAAAGCAGAAAAATAAGTGCAGAAAAAGTACTGGAAGACGGGCTGTTTTTTTAGCAGCGGTTCTGCTATTGGTTTCCATATGCTTTCCGGTTCCTGCAGTTTATACAGACGCAGCGTCCCCGGCTGTTACGCTGAATTATTCCACATATACGCTGCTGAAAGGCAAAAAGCTGAAGCTGAAAGCTGTGATATCAGATGAAAACCTGGCATCGGAAAAAGTTATCTGGGCTTCAAGCAGTACCGATTTTGTGACTGTAAATCAAAGCGGCATGATAAAAGCAAAGAAAGCCGGGTCAGCGCAGATTACCGCAACAATTCAGGGAACAAATCAGTCAGCATCCTGTACGGTAAAGGTAGTAAACAAGCCGAAAAAAGAAAAAAATGCTTCAGATGTGAAGACTCTTACAAAAATCATACAGTCTTTTCCGTCAGATGTCTCTGTCAGCACGGATACAGACAATGCGAATGAATATACATGGACAGATATGGGCAAAGAGAGCCGGCTGACGGGCATCCGCTGGCGCGGACTGGGCTTAAAGGGTGAGATTTCGTTTGCCGGACTGCCGAAACTGGAGTCCTTAGACTGCAGCCAGGGCCAGGTTACCAGACTGGATCTGAGCAAAAACCCGGCTCTGAAAGAGCTGGACTGTTCTTCCAATGCACTGACGGCACTGGATATGAGCGGAAATAAAGCGTTAGAAACCCTTTTATGCAGCAAAAACCGCCTGACAGATTTAAATGTCAGAAAGAATACGGCACTGGCTGTGCTTGACTGCAGCAGAAACCAGCTGACGGCCCTTGTTATTAAAAAGGCAGCTGCACTGAAGGACTTAAACTGTGAAGCAAACCAGCTGACCAGCCTGAATGCAGGCAGCAATACAGCGCTTGTTTCTTTAAAATGCGCTTCCAATGAAATAAAAAGCCTGAATCTTTTGCAGGCAGCACAGCTTTCGTACCTGGACTGTTCTTATAACAGACTGACCAAGCTGGATGCAGCTAAAAATACGCGTCTTACGCAGCTGGACTGTTCCTTTAACAGCATAAAAACGCTGGATTTAAGCGGTGCTAAAACGCTGGAATATTTATTCTGCAGTACAAACAGACTGACAGATTTAAATATACAAAAAAGCAAAACACTGAAAAAACTGTCTGTAAATGATAACCGTATCGAGTCACTGGACCTTAAGAAAAACACAGCATTAGAAGAATTAGACTGTTCTGCGAATCAGCTGGCAAGTCTGAGTGTCCGTAAGAATACAGCCCTGACAGTACTGCACTGCCAGGCAAACCAGCTGGCCAGCCTGAATGTCAGTGCTAATACGGCTCTTACAGATTTAAGATGTGATGCAAACGATCTGAAAAATCTGGATGTCAGCACGAATACAGCCCTGACAAAACTCACCTGTCATAAAAACAGTCTGACAGATCTGGATGTCAGTGCCAATACAGAGCTGAAAACACTGAACTGCATGAGTAATCAGCTGGCAGCCCTGGATGTTTCTTCCAATCCGGCTCTGCAGGTTTTGGACTGTTCGTATAACAAGCTGAGCGGACTGGATATGAGCGCAAATATGCAGCTGAAACGGTTAAAATGTGAATCGAATCAGCTGAAAGAATTAAATATCAGTGAAAATCCGCTTCTAACGTTTTTATTCTGCCAGGATAACCAGCTGTCAGAGATTGATGTCAGCGCAAACACAGCACTGATCAAACTGTACTGTGATAAAGATGTTCAGGTAAACGGTTATGATATACCGCAGGAAGAAGAGACAGAAGATGAATAAAATCTTTTTGCTAAATTAAAAATAAATATCCAAAAATCAATTACATCTAATCATTAATCATATCTGAAAATCCCCAGGCGTATGTTTGGGGATTTTTTGAGGAGATGATATTTATGAATAAATTAAAGCTATCAGATAATATTGTCCGTCTGCGGCATGAAAAAAAGCTGACACAGGAGGAACTAGCTGATTTTATGGGTGTAACAAAAGCCTCTGTTTCCAAATGGGAAAAAGGAATCAATACACCGGATCTTTTGCTGCTGCCGCAGCTGGCGGCTTTTTTTGATGTGACAATCGATAAACTGGTTGGCTATGAAGCCCAGCTGCCTTTAGAGCAGATCCGGCTGCGGTATGCCGCTTTGTGTAAAGATTTTGCTGATCTTCCTTTTGCCGAAGCACTGGAAAAAACCAGATCGCTTGCGCATCAGTATTATGCATGTTACCCGCTGCTGCTGCAGCTGTGCGTCCTGTACTGGAATCACTATATGCTTGCGGACAGCAGTAAAGAGCGAAAGCAGCTTTTAAAGGAAGCACTGGGATGGTGTAACCGGATACTGGAAAACTGCAGCGATACAGCTGTCTGCAGTGATGCACTGGAGCTGAAAGCAGGGCTTTGCCTGGAACTGGGGATGGCGGAAGAAGCGATACAGGATCTGGAACCTTTTGCTGACCCCGCACGTCTTGCAGGACAGAAAGGAACGCTGCTTGTACGTGCGTATCAGATGGCCGGAGAGACAGAAAAAGCAAAAAGCTATGCGCAGATCAGGCAGTATCTGGATCTTTTGAATCTGACAGGCGATGCCATACTCGCTCTCTCCCTGAATGAAAACGATATTACACAGTGTGAGGAAACGATGCGGCGCATACAGGGCATTATAAACCTGTATCATCTGGAAACACTTCATCCGAACCTGGCGGCCCAGTTCTATTTCCAGTCCGCAGCCATTTATGCATTAAACGAAAAAGAAGACGAAGCGATCGGGCAGCTGTACTGTATGGAAAAAAGTGTGGATGCCCTTTTAAAAGAAGAGCAGATATGTCTCCATGGAGACTCATATTTCCAGCTTCTGGACGCATGGATTGACCGTCTGCCTCTGGGAAACATGCCGCCCCGGGATAAAAGATTTATCCGGAACAGCCTTTCAGAGGCACTGGAGCGTCCTGCTTTTCAAAATATCAGGGAAAAAGAAGAATTTCAGAATATTTTGCATAGACTTATGCAAAAGTGCGGGCCGGATGCCTGAGTGGGGAATATCGTTTAGGATACCCGGACGGACGGGCATCATATCCCGCTGCCTGGCAGATGGACTTTATTCTGCTGATGCCAGACGGATGGAGAACTTATAGGAACAGGTACAGGAAACGCCTTAAGGGTCGTAGAAGGAGTATGTAAAAGATGGCAGTGAAAAAGAAAAAACTTCCGATTGGAATTGAAAATTTTGAAGATATCAGGAAAGAAGATTTTTACTATATCGATAAAACAGGATTTATTGTCGAATTACTTCATAACTGGGGAGCGGTCAATCTGTTCACCCGTCCCAGAAGATTTGGAAAAACGCTGAATATGAGCATGCTGGAACACTTTTTTTCATTGAATGGAGATAAGAGTATCTTTGACGGGCTGGAAATTTCAAAAGAGACGGAACTTTGTGAAGAATATATGGGAAAATACCCGGTTGTATCCATTTCCCTGAAAGGGATTGATGCGCCTGATTTTGAAATGGCGTTCCAGATGGGAGCCAGAACAGTGAGGAGGGCTGCATCAAAAGTGCAGTATCTTTTGGAAAGTGATGCGTTAAGTGAGAATGACAAGCTGGAATACCGGAGCCTTTTGAACAGCAGTATGGACGAATCTGCATTTTGTGACAGCCTGAGGATATTGTCAGAACTGCTGGAAAAGCATCATGGTACAAAGGTTATCATGCTGATTGACGAATATGACGTCCCGCTGGCAAAAGCCCATGCGAATGGATACTATGACCAGATGATTTTTCTGATCCGTGCTCTGCTGGGGGAGGCACTGAAGACGAACAGCAGCCTGAAATTAGCGGTGCTCACGGGCTGCCTGCGGATTTCAAAGGAAAGCATCTTTACAGGGCTTAATAATCTGAAGGTGCTTACAGCTGCAGATGAACGTTTTGATGAATATTTCGGGTTTACAGACAGGGAAGTGAAAGAGCTTCTGGAATATTATGATCTGTCCGGCCATTATGAGGAGGTAAAGAGCTGGTATGACGGCTACCTGTTTGGAAATACACAGGTGTACTGCCCGTGGGATGTGCTCAACCACTGCGACAGGATCAGAAGCAGCCCTCATGCCCGGCCGGAAAACTACTGGATCAATACCAGCAGCAACGACGCAGTAAGACGGTTTATCCAGGAATCGGCAGATACATCAGCCAGACGGGATATCGAGCGCCTGGTCGCAGGAGAGACTGTCACAAAGGAAATCCATCAGGAACTGACGTATCCGGAAATTTACCGGACGATAGACAATATCTGGAGCCTTCTTTTTACCACCGGCTATCTGACCAGCCGTGGAAAAGCAGAGGGAAGGCAGATGAAACTGGCAATCCCCAATATGGAAATCCGGGATGTTTTTAAGACGCAGATCATGGATTTTTTTAAGGAGAATGTCCGGGAAGACCGGGATATGCTGGACCGTTTCTGTAATGCCCTGCAGAATGCAGACCCGGAACATGTGGAAAAGATTTTCACGGATTATTTAAGAAAGACCATCAGCATCCGGGATACGGCAGCAAGAAAAGATATGAAAGAAAATTTCTACCACGGTGTCCTGCTTGGGATTCTAGGAGTGAAAAACCGGTGGGGGATTTCTTCCAACCGGGAAATGGGCGAAGGCTATGCGGATATCCTTGCAGAACCGGACAGCGGGGATACAGGGATTATCATTGAAGTAAAATATGCACATGACGGAAACCTGGACGCCGCATGCCGGGAAGCACTGGAGCAGATCAGACACACCCGGTACGAAGATGACCTTTCTGACGACGGGGTGGAGAATATCCTGAAATACGGGATTGCATGTTATAAAAAACGGTGCAGGGTGATGTTAGAGAGGGCCTGAATATCTGCTTGAAGTTCTTCCTTAAAATGTATATAATATTGACAGCCTGCGTTTTAGCAAATCACCTGCTGTGAAAACAGAGCACAAAAAATTGTATGATATACAAAACCGAAAGGAAATCTATGAGAAAACTAGCCCTAAATGATGAAATACTACTGCAGATCGAAAAGCCTGCCCGTTACATCGGCAATGAAGTAAACAGCGTTATAAAAGACCCTGAAAACGTGGATATCCGTTTTGCCATGTGCTTCCCGGATGTTTATGAAATCGGCATGTCACATCTGGGCATGAAGATTTTATATGATATGTTTAACCGCAGAAATGATGTATACTGCGAGCGGGTATTCTCTCCCTGGCCGGATCTGCATCAGATTATGAAAGAAAAGGATATTCCGCTTTTTGCGCTGGAATCCCAGGACTCTCTGGATCAGTTTGATTTTATTGGAATTACGCTTCAGTATGAGATGTGCTATACGAACATCCTGCAGATTTTGGATCTTTCCCATATTCCGCTTTCTGCTGCAAAACGTACAAAAGACATGCCGTTTGTGATAGGCGGCGGGCCATGCACTTATAACCCGGAACCTGTGGCGGAGTTTTTTGATATGATTTATATCGGAGAAGGAGAACTTTCTTATGATCCGCTGTTTGAGCTTTACAAACAGTGGAAAAAAGAAGGTGGCGAAAGGCGTGAATTCTTAAAACGTGCGGCATCTATTCCTGGAATTTATGTACCTTTATTTTACGATGTTTCATATCAGAAAGACGGAACGATTGCCCAAATGGTTCCGAATGAGTCCGGCATACCTGAAACAGTAAAAAAACAGGCTGTTACAGAGCTTACAGATGCTGTTTTTCCAGACAAGCCAGTGGTTCCATATATTAAAATAACACAGGACCGCGTCGTTTTAGAGATTATGCGCGGCTGCATCCGCGGCTGCCGTTTCTGCCAGGCAGGACAGATTTATAAACCTGCGCGTGAAAAGGATGTAGAAACGCTGAAACGCCAGGCAGATGAGCTGCTGCAAAATACAGGTTATGATGAGATATCCCTTACATCGTTAAGTTCCAGTGACTATTCACAGATAGGGGAGCTGGTCACCTATCTCATTGATAACTATAAAAACAAAGGCGTGAACATTTCCCTGCCGTCTCTGCGCATTGATGCATTTTCACTGGATGTGATGAGCAAAGTACAGGATATCCGTAAATCCAGCCTGACCTTTGCACCAGAAGCCGGGTCACAGCGGATGCGGGATATTATTAATAAAGGACTGACGGAGGAAACCATTCTGCACGGAGCCGGGCTTGCCTTTGAAGGCGGCTGGCAGAAAGTCAAGCTGTATTTTATGCTGGGCCTTCCTTTTGAAACAGAGGAAGATATGCAGGAAATTGCCGGACTTGCGAATAAAATAGCCGTGCGCTGCTATGAAATACCGAAAGAAAAGCGTAACGGAAAATGCCAGATTACTATCAGTACGTCCTTTTTTATCCCAAAGCCGTTTACGCCGTTTCAGTGGGCGCGGATGTATGACAGGGATGAATACCTGCGCCGGGCAAAAGCAGTCAACGATGCAGTAAAATCCCAGTTAAACCGTAAGAGTTTAAAATATAACTGGCACGAAGCCGATGTGTCTGTGCTGGAAGGCGTTCTTTCCCGCGGCGACCGCAGAATAGCAAAAGCTATACAGTATGCCTATGAAGACGGAGCGGTATTTGACGCCTGGTCAGAGTTTTATGACGATGCCCGCTGGAAGCGTGCCTTTGAAAAAGCAGGCATTGATACTGACTTTTATACCATGCGCGAGCGCAGCACGGACGAACGTTTTCCATGGGACTTTATCAATACGGGTGTCTCAAAAGATTATCTTCTGCGCGAATGGAAAAAAGCACAGACGGCGCAGACGACGCCAAACTGCAGAATGCAGTGTGCAGGATGCGGTGCCGCAGATTTTAAGGGAGGTGTCTGTTATGAAAATCAGGATTAAATTTCGAAAGAACGGTGTCATGAAATTTATCGGGCATCTGGACATCATGCGCTTTTTTCAGAAAGCCATCCGCCGCAGCGGCATTGACATCTGCTATTCCGAAGGATTCAGCCCGCATCAGATTATGTCTTTTGCAGCGCCTCTTGGCGTAGGCGTTACAAGCGACGGGGAATATCTGGATATTGAAGTGCATACATCCGATTCCTCAAAAGAAGCAGCTGCAAAGCTGAATGAAGTTATGGCAGAAGGGATGGAAATTACAGGATATGTAAGGCTGGATGATCAGGCAAAAACTGCCATGGCATCTGTATCTGCCGCTGATTATGAAATCTGGTTTAAACAAGGATATGAGATACCGGCATGCATCCGGGATTTGACGAATCTGCAAAAGCAGCTGCAGGAATTTTTTGTTAATCCGCAGCAGGTGCCGGTTACAAAAAAAACGAAAAAAAGCGAAAAGGTACTCGATTTAAAAACGCTTGTATATGATTTTCACATCCTGCAGCCTGAAGAACGTTTTGGCATGCATCCGGCGTTTTATTTAAATGTCAGCACAGGCAGTACAGATAATCTGAAACCGGAACTGGTACTGGAAGCATTTTTTGAGTTTATGGGCCTGGAATTTAATCCATATGCTGTGCAGATTCACCGGAAAGATGTGTACTTTACAGATGCAGACGGAAAACATCTGCCGCTGCTTGCAGCAGGAACGGAAATCTTATAAAGGCTTTGGAATTATGAATAAATTAATTATTACACGTGAAACCATGAAAAACCCGGCTGACGGCACAGCCTGTACATATCAGCTCTGTGCTTTATACGAAGACAGCCGCATGATCGAAGCATCTGTGCAGCCGGAAGATACGGAAAGCATTCTGAACAATATTTATATCGGACGTGTAAAAAGCATCGCACATAACCTGAATGCAGCTTTTGTAGAAATTGCAAACGGCCAGGTCTGTTATCTGCCGCTGGAACATTTTAAATATCCTGTCTTTACAAAAAAGATTTCCAAAAAGCAGCTTGCGCCAGGAGATGAACTGGCTGTGCAGGTAATCAAAGAGGCAATGAAGACAAAGGAAGCAGTTGTCTCAGCCAATTTAAGTTTTGCAGGAGAATATCTGGTGCTGACAAGTGCAAATCTAAAGACAGGAGTTTCATCAAAACTTTCATCTGAGGAAAGAACCCGTCTTCAGACATTTGCCAGACAGCTGAGAGAAGAAATTTCAGCCAGTGACAGCGCCATCCGGTTTGGGCTGATCCTGCGTACAAATGCGGCACAGGCTGACGATCAGACGCTCCGGACAGAATTTGACCAGCTGTACGCACAGTATCTGTCACTGATTGAGCATGCGCCTGCACGAAGCGTCTTTTCCTGCCTTAGAAAAGAGCGGCCTTTTTATATGAAGATACTCACAGATACAGATAAATCCAGCCTGGAAGAAGCCGTTACGGATGACCGCGGAATTTTCGAAGCACTGCAAAATCTTTCATACAGACAGTACCGCATTCGTCTGTATGAGGACAGCCTGCTGCCGCTTGCACGCCTTTATAATGCAGCCGGGCAGCTGGAAGCAGCTTTAAAACCGCGTGTATGGCTTAAATCCGGCGCAAACATTATTATTCAGCCTACAGAGGCACTGACTGTCATCGATGTTAACAGCGGAAAAAATACGGCCAAAAAGGATAAACAGCTCAATCACTATAAAATCAATCTGGAAGCGGCCAGGGAAATCGCAAAACAGCTGCGCCTGCGCAATCTTTCCGGCATCATTTTAGTGGATTTTATTGATTTATATGACGAAAATCTCAATCAGTCGCTGATGAATGAATTCCGCGCATGTTTAAAAACAGACCCGGTTCCGGTAAATCTGGTCGATATTACCAGGCTGGGACTTGTGGAGCTGACGCGCAAAAAAATGAAAAAACCGCTGACAGAGCAGTTAGCCGCTGTTTCAGGATATACGGAGCGCATATGAAATATAAAGCTTCAGTCAGGGCAGAGCAAAGCACAGGAATGGATTATCAGACATGGAAGAAGAAATCAAAAATAGAAAACCGTTCACTCCTGAATCACTCTTTATGCACCAGCCTGTCTGAAATGTTACAGTTTTTCTGTCAAATTCCAGAATACCCCTTGACGAATTCCTGCAATATATGCTATTCTCTATGAGTATGCCGCACAACGAGGTAATAAGCATGTAACTTTGCATCACCAAAGTTGGCGAGTAATGATAAATAGGAGGTGCCAGATGTACGCAATTATAGCAACAGGTGGCAAACAGTACAAAGTATCCGAAGGCGATATCATTACCATTGAAAAGCTTGGCGCGCAGGAAGGATCAACCGTTACGTTTGATCAGGTATTAGCAGTCAGCAATGGAGAATTAACAGTCGGCAGCCCGACAGTTGCAAACGCAACTGTTACAGCTTCTGTTGTAAAGGAAGGCCGTGGTAAAAAAGTAATCGTATACAAGTACAAAAGGAAAACCGGCTATCATAAAAAACAGGGCCACAGACAGTCTTTTACACAGGTTAAGATTGAAAAAATCAATGCCTGAAAGACATCCGGTCAGAAAATACAATGATAGCAGTTACAATTTATCAGAACCATTCCGGACAGTATGTAAGGATTCACTGCATCGGACATGCAGGATTTGCGAAGCCGGGTGAGGATATCATATGTGCTGCAGTGTCTGTTTTGGTCATTAATACACTGAATGCGATAGAAGCATTTACGAATGAAGTGTTTGAGACAGAAACAGACCAGAAAAGCGGGCTGATCGATATCCGGTTTCAGCATCCCGGCAGTCATGACGCAAAACTGCTGTTAGATACAATGGTTCTGGGTTTACAGGCAGTACAGGACCAGTATGGTACTGATTATACTTTATTGACTTTTAAGGAGGTGTAGGACATGTTTGAATTGAACCTTCAGTATTTTGCACATAAAAAAGGTGTTGGTTCTACAAAGAACGGCCGTGATTCAGAATCGAAGAGACTGGGTGCAAAAAGGGCAGACGGACAGTTTGTAAAAGCAGGAAATATTCTTTACAGACAGCGTGGCACAAAAATTCATCCGGGTAATAATGTCGGCCGCGGCGGCGATGATACGCTGTTCGCATTAACAGACGGTATTCTGAGATTTGAGAGAAAAGGAAGAGATAAAAAACAGGCTTCCGTATATCCAGTAGTAAACGAATAATCTGCAGACGCAGAAACGTTTAATCCAGCAGATACCGCTGCATATTTTTTCATTGGAAGGGCGTAAAAGCGGTGCAGCAGCATCGCTACAAAACAGCCCTGAAGCTGAAAAAATAGGCAGCGGTATTTGATTTCTATAAGTTAGGAGATTGCAGTATGTTTGCCGACAGTGCAAAAATCATTATAAAATCAGGCAGAGGCGGTAACGGGCATGTCAGTTTCCGCCGGGAAAAATATGTGCCCAACGGCGGGCCGGACGGCGGCGACGGCGGCAAAGGCGGCGACGTCATCTTTGCTGTAGATGAAGGAATGAACACATTGGCTGATTACCGTTACAGACGGAAATTCGCAGCTCAGGCAGGGGAAGACGGAAGCAAGCGAAACTGCCACGGAAAAAAGGGAACGGATTTAATCTTAAAAGTTCCTGCAGGTACAATTATTAAGGATGCCGAAACCGATCAAATTATTGCAGACATGTCTGGAAGCAATCTAAGGCAGGTAGTTTTGCACGGCGGCAGCGGCGGTCTTGGAAACCAGCATTTTGCAACTGCAACGATGCAGGCTCCGAAATATGCCCAGCCTGGACAGGAAGCCGTCGAGATGGAAGTAAAGCTGGAGTTAAAAGTAATCGCTGACGTAGGTCTTGTAG
Source organism: uncultured Eubacterium sp. (assembly GCA_910580075.1). Lineage (GTDB taxonomy): Bacteria > Bacillota > Clostridia > Lachnospirales > Lachnospiraceae > Eubacterium_J. Next base: position 28,241 of record CAJTVR010000003.1, read on the forward strand.
GCTTTCCAAATGTCGGAAAATCTACCCTGCTGTCACGCGTTACCAATGCACAGCCGAAAATTGCAAATTATCATTTTACAACGCTGCAGCCTAATCTTGGAGTTGTGGATTTTGAAAATGGAGAAGGATTTGTAATAGCGGATATTCCAGGACTTATTGAGGGCGCTTCACAGGGCATCGGACTCGGGCATGAATTTTTAAAGCATATCGAACGGACCAGGGTCATTATTCATATCGTGGATGCAGCATCTGTAGAAGGACGCGACCCGATTGCAGATATTCACGCAATCAACAAGGAACTGGAATCCTATAATCCGGGACTGTTACAAAAGCCCCAGGTCATCGCAGCAAATAAAATCGACGTACTTTATGAAGGGGAAAGCGATGTCATCGATTTATTAAAAGACGAGTTTGAACCGCTTGGGACAAAAGTATATCCGATTTCGGCAGTCAGCGGCAAAGGCTTAAAAGAGCTGCTGTATGCAGTTAAAAAGCTGTTAGACGAGATTCATGAAGAACCGGTATTTTATGAATCTGAATATGACCCTTCTGTAAGGCGTGAGAAAAAACAGGCTTATACCGTTGAAGTCAGTCCGGAAGACGGCGCTTATGTTGTGGAAGGCCCGTCGATTGAAAAAATGCTCGGCTATACAAATCTGGAGGCAGAGCGGGGATTTTTATTCTTCCAGAAATTTTTAAAAGAACAGGGCATCTTAGACGAATTAGAGAAAAAAGGCATTCAGGAAGGCGATACAGTCCGCATGTATGCGCTGGAATTTGAATATTATAAATAAGAAAGGAAATAAAATATGGATTTGACAAGCAAGCAGAGAGCTTATTTAAAAAGCCTTTCCGGAAACATCGAACCGATATTTCAGATTGGAAAATCCAGCCTGACACCATCGTTAACCGAAGCTGTCAGCGATGCTTTGGAAAAGCGGGAATTAATCAAGATTTCCGTACTGAAAAACTGTTTTGACGATCCGAAAGAGCTGGCGGATACTGTCGCAGACCGTACGCATTCAGCGGTAGTACAGGTCATTGGCAAGAAATTTATCCTCTACCGTCCGTCAAAGAAACATCCAAAAATCGAACTGCCGGCTGTTAAAACGTCAAACTCCTGACAAGCCGGGCAAAAGCGAATGGAAAACAAAAGTCATAGCATAAAAAGAAAAATCGGCCTGATGGGCGGTACGTTTAATCCAATCCATTATGGTCATCTGCTGATTGCAGAAAATGCCTGTGAACAGTTTCAGCTGGGCGAAGTCATTTTCATGCCGGCCGGCAATTCGCCGCATAAGGATTCCAGCCAGATTTTGGATTCACAAAAGCGTATGGATATGATCCGGCTTGCAATTGCAGATAATCCGCATTTTTCCTGTTCCGATTATGAGATTTCAAAAGAAGGTATTTCCTATACGTATCTCACACTGCGTGCGCTGAAAGAGCATTTTAAGGATGATGAACTGTATTTTATTATGGGTGCGGATTCCCTTGCTTATTTTGACACATGGCGCTGTCCGGACGAAATCAGCCGGCTCAGTATTATTTTAGCAGCTGTGCGGGACGGACTGAATATTGAAAAACTGATGCCTATACGTGAACAGTTATGGCACAGATACGGCACAAGAGTCGGTTTCATTAATACGCCGAATTTTTCGGTATCTTCAAATATTATTCGCCAGCGTGTCATGAGCCATTATTCCATCCGTTATCTTGTGCCGGAAACAGTCAGAGAATATATAAAAAAACAATCCATTTATCTGTAACGTATTTTGTTACTAAGCAAAGGCTGTGCCAGGGGGTTATGCATTATGATATCAGATACAGCATTTTATAAAGGATTTAAGGTGGATGAAGATGAAAGATTTAGAAAAATACCGAAAAAAACTGAAACATCATATTGACAAAGAACGTTACCGGCATACCTTAGGGGTAATGTATACAGCAGCATCTCTTGCAATGGCTTATCATTATGATACCGGCAAAGCGATGCTTGCGGGACTGCTCCATGACTGTGCAAAGAACATGCCGCATGATAAAAAAATAGAGCTGTGCCAGAAGCACCATGTGGAAATTACAGACATTGAACGCGAAAATCCGTTTCTGCTCCATGCAAAAGCTGGTGCCATAATCGCAAAGATAAAATATGACGTGGATGATGAAGAAATCCTGCATGCCATTGCAGTTCACACAACAGGCACACCGGCAATGAGTACACTGGATATGATTTTATTTATTGCCGATTATATCGAACCCGGGCGTGACAAAGCGCAGAACCTGGCTCAGGTGCGCGAAATGGCATTTAAGAACTTGGAACAGACTGTAGAAAAGATTCTCTATGACACGCTGAACTATCTGAACGAAAAATCAGGCAGAATTGACCCTGCAACTCAGATTACGTATGAATATTATAAAAACAGGAGGAATTTAACTGTATGACAAGTAAAGAAATGGCAAAAACTGCATACAAAGCGCTGACAGAAAAAAAAGCTTCTGATATCCGTATTATTGATATCAGCGGCATTTCCGTGCTGGCAGATTATTTTATCATTGCAGACGGCTCTAATCAGAAACAGATAGAAGCAATGTGCGATGCAGTAGAAGAAGAGCTGTATAAAGCGGATGTGCATGTAAAACAGGTAGAAGGAAACCACAATTCCAGCTGGATCTTAATGGATTATGGCGACATTATCGTACATGTATTTTCTAAAGAAGACCGTCTGTTTTATGATCTGGAACGTATCTGGGGCGACGGAAAGTTTATAGACGCGGCAGAGCTTGAGGCCTAAACAGGTATCTGGGAAAATCATGCCAGAGGCCGCTGGATATCTGGATGTTAAAGTGCACTCCATACATGAATCAGGCATGACACTTTTTCCTGCAAGGGCATCCGGACAAAAGAAAATATAGTTTTGCACTGACTGATCTGCGTCAGTGCAAGGCAGCATTCGCATATCATATCCGGATTATCCCGACAGTTTTCCTTCAGATTTTATACTACATGAAACATTTCTTTCAAGAGTATTATTTCAGCACAGAAAACACCTGTTTACGTTTAGGAAAACAGACGAAATACCCCGAATACTTTGCCAAGAATGGTACATTCAGATAAAATAATCGGTTCATAGGCATCGTTTTCCGGCTGCAGGCGGATATGGTCTGCTTCTTTATAAAATGTCTTAACAGTAGCAGAATCATCAATCAGAGCCACAACAATCTCCCCGTTTTCAGCAGAAGGCTGCTTTTGCACCAGTATTTTATCACCGTCAAAAATACCGGCATTGACCATGCTTTCACCTTTTACCGTCAGCATAAAAGTCTCGTGATTCGGCATCATTTCTGCAGGAATCGGGAAATAAGATTCTATATTTTCTATAGCCAGTACAGGCTCTCCGGCAGCAACCCGGCCGATCACAGGCACATTCACCACTTCCCGTCTTGTCATGTTAAAATTTTCATCCATGACTTCAATAGCCCTAGGCTTGGTAGGGTCTCTGCGGATATATCCGTTCTTTTCCAGAGATTCCAGATGCGCGTGAACAGAAGAGGTTGATTTTAAGTGAACGGCTTCGCATATTTCACGTACTGCAGGCGGGTAGCCTTTGTTTATAATTTCTTTTTTAATATATTCTAAAATTTCTCTTTGTTTTGATGTAATTTTTCCGTATGCCATGAAAATACCTCCTGTAAATTCTGCGGACTTATCAGATTCTGCATAAACTATTTATATGTCAGCAGATGCAGTATTATTTTTTATTGTAACATATCATTGAATAGAATGCAAACATGTATTCAGAAAATTTGTTCGTATCTGGAAAGCATTATCTTGAAGCAGTTATATTATTTACAGAAAAGTATGAATGATCCGAACGCTTGGAAGAGACACTTGTTCCTTTTTCTGTGACTCCGTAGAACAGTTAGAAATTCTTAATTTTCTGCACGGTAACCAGGATTTGGGGCTCACTGCCTGCTGCTTTCAAAAAACCTGAAGCCCCAAAAGGTGCCTGCCAGTGCCACTGCATAAAGCATGCCAAAAATGCCAGGGCATCAGGCACCGGTCCGTCCGCTGCCACAGCCTTGAAGCAGAAAATTTAGAATTTCTTACTGTTCGAAGGCGGAACAGAAAAAGGAAAAAGTGTCTCCGTCCGGCGTCCGGGTAACCTATACTTTTTGGGGAGTATATTAATGCATATTTGAAAAAAATGTTGCTATTAGGAAGACTTTTGAGTATAGTAATATAGAAGCAGTTGTTTTCGCAGCTGCTTCACCAGGCAGACAGCGGGGCGGATTTTCCGCCTCATTTTTAGTATCCTCTTAGGATTAGAAAAAGTACATCTGCATTCCTGCTGCAGAAAATATAAAAATTAAGATTCAGGAAGTCTGTCTGATTCAGAAGAATTTTAATATAAATAATCAGGTTATAAAATTATCATCATCTATACAGCCAGGAGGAATTTCACAATGAAATATGATTTTACATCCATTCTCGACCGTACCGGAAAAGATGCCGTTGCACTTGACGGGCCGGGATTATCAAAAAAAGTGCCAGGACTTCCAAAAGACGGCTTTGATTTTATTCCGATGTGGGTTGCGGATATGAATTTTCCAACAGTGCCTAGTGTGCCGGAAGCAGTCATAGCCCGTGCCAGTCATCCGGCATACGGATATTTTAATCCAAGCGATCAGTATTTTAACTCGATTATCAGCTGGCATAACACACGCAACGGCGTAAACGGGCTTGAAAGAGAACACATCGGATATGAAAACGGTGTCCTTGGCGGCGTAATCTCAGCCCTGACCAGCTATGCGGCACCGGGAGATGCTGTCCTGCTGCATAGTCCTGTTTACATTGGATTTACCGATTCCATTACCCGCAACGGATACAAAATGGTATTAAGTGAACTAAAAAAAGACAGCCAGGGTATCTTCCGCATGGATTATGAAGACATGGAGGCCAAGATAAAAGAAAACCATATTCATATAGCGGTCTTATGTTCTCCGCATAATCCTTCCGGACGTGTCTGGGAACGCTGGGAGCTGGAAAAAACAATGGAACTTTTTGAAAAATACGAAGTGACCGTGATTTCGGATGAAATCTGGTCAGATATTCTGCTGAATGGAAACCAGCATACGCCTTCCCAGTCTGTCAGCGCATATGCGAGGGAACATACGGCGGCATTTTATGCTCCGAGCAAGACATTTAATCTGGCCGGCCTGGTTGGAAGCTATCATATTATATATAACCGTTCCATGAGGGACCGGATTCGCTCAAAGGGAGCAAAACCGCATTATAACAGCATGAATGTACTGTCCATGCATGCACTGACAGGCGCATACAGCGCGCAGGGCCAGGAATGGGTGGATGAGTTATGCCAGGTATTAAGCGGAAATGTCAATTATGCGTGCGGTCTGCTCTGGAATCATGTAAACGGCGTTTCGCTTTCAAAGCCGCAGGGAACTTACATGCTGTTTTTAGACTGTACAAAATGGTGCATGGAGCATGGAAAAACAATTGAAGAGCTGCTGAGAGCCGGATGGGACGTCGGCGTCGGCTGGCAGGACGGCAGGCCGTTTTTCGGGCCATGTCATATCCGCATGAACCTTGCCCTCCCTCTTTCAAGGGTACAGGAAGCGTTCAGCCGTCTGGAGCGCTATGTATGGAATTTATAAAGGATACAGCCATGAAACGAAAAATATATGATGCAGCCATTATCGGTGCCGGCGCATCCGGCCTTATGGCCGCGATTACTGCGGCAAGAAGGGGGAGAGATGTAATCCTGCTGGAACACATGGACCAGGCGGGAAAGAAGATTCTTTCTACCGGAAATGGAAAATGTAATTATACAAACTTAAACCAGTCTGAGGATGCTTACTATTGCGAAGACCCGGCTTTTGTCCATACCGTTTTAAGCCGGTTTTCCTGCGCCGATACCATCCGTTTTTTTGAAGAACTCGGTATCCGCCCGCTTCAAAAAAACGGAAGCTGCATTTACCCGGAAAGCGAACAGGCTTTGTCTGTAAAAAATGTACTGACAGCAGAAGTAAAAAGGCTTAAGATCCCGCTTCTTTTATCTGCCGGCATTCGAAGCATTCAAAAGCAAAACAGTAAAACAGCAGCCGGAATCCAGGACATCTTCGTCATTCAGACAAAAGGACAGCCGCTATACTGCCATAACTGTATCCTTGCTACCGGCGGCATGGCGGCAAAAAAAACCGGAAGCGACGGAAGCGGTTATTTATACGCAAAGCAGCTCGGGCATACGGTTACTAAACCGCTGCCTGCACTGACAGCCTTAAAGGCAGATTATTCTAAATGGAAACTGCCGGCAGGTGTCCGTACCGGCTGCCTGGCCTCTCTTGTGATCAATGATAAACCTGCAGCCAGTGAACGGGGAGAGCTGCAGATTACAGATTATGGAATTTCCGGCATTGTGATCTTTCAGTTCAGCCGTATTGCTGTGCAGGCACTGGCAGATCGCAAAAAGGTACAGGTGTTTTTAGACTTTAAACCAGACATGTCTGAAAAAGAGCTGGAAGCATATTTAAAAAAACGCTTTTCCAGCGTATATATAGCCCAAAAAGAGATAAAAGAGGGCATAACAGGTTTCCTGCCGGATAAGCTGTCTGCAGTGATTTTATCTCAAAGCGGTATATCACCGGATAAAAGGTGCGGAGCTCTTAACAGTATACAGATTCAAAACCTGGTACGCTGTCTGAAAGAAAACAGAGTTTCGATTACAGGATACAAAGATTTTGATTTTGCCCAGGTAACTGCAGGAGGCGTGCCGCTATCCCAGATTCATGCGGATACTATGGAATCCAGGCTGGTAAAGGGGCTGTATTTTGCGGGGGAAATTGCAGATGCAGATGCAAAATGCGGCGGATATAACCTGCAGTGGGCATGGGCAAGCGGATATATTTCAGGAAGGAGCATAGAGGCATATGATTCGGATTCAGCAGATAAAAGTTCCATTAAAACACACAAAAGATGATATAGAACGTAAAATCAAAAAACTGCTCCGCATCAGTTCCACGCAGCTGAAAGATTTTCAGATCAGAAAGCAGTCGATAGATGCCAGGCGCGGAAAAGAGGCCTGTTATGTCTATACGGCAGATGTAAATCTGGACATGCATGCGAAACAGGAAGCAGATCTGGTAAAGAAAGTTCACAACAAAAATATTATGTTAACCAAAGAGGAATCCAGTGCGTTTTTGAACAATCTGACAAATACAGCTGTAACAATGAAAAGAAAACTGCAGCACCGTCCAGTCATTGCAGGAAGCGGACCGGCAGGATTATTCTGCGCATATCTTTTAGCAATGCAGGGTTTTGAACCTGTTATCATCGAGCGCGGAAAAAAAGCAGAGGAACGAAAACTGGATGTAGAAAATTTCTGGAAAGACGGTATGTTAAATCCTTCTTCAAATGTTCAGTTTGGCGAAGGCGGTGCCGGTACATTTTCAGATGGAAAACTGAATACGCTTGTAAAAGATCCTTATGGACGAAACCGCTTTGTCTTAGAAACATTTGTAAAATTTGGAGCGGACAGCAGTATTTTATATGTGAACAAACCGCATATCGGTACGGATATGCTGATTGGCATTTTAAAAAACATGCGGGAAGAAATCATCCGTCTCGGCGGTATCTTTCATTTTGAAACATGCCTGAAAGATATTCAGATACAGGATGGAAAAATCTGTTCTGTTATGGCAGAAAAAGACGGGCAGATGAGACAGTTTCCGGCGGATGCTCTTGTGCTTGCAATCGGGCACAGTGCCAGGGATACCTTTCAGATGCTCCATGATAAAAATCTGCCAATGGAGCCGAAAGCGTTTGCCGCCGGATTCCGTGTCGAACATCCGCAGAAAATGATCAATGAACACCAGTACCGGGGTGCGGACATGCGTCTGCTGCCGGCAGCTTCTTATAAAGTTACATCCTCTTTTAAAGACCAGCGGGGCGTTTACTCTTTCTGCATGTGCCCGGGAGGATATGTTGTCAATGCTTCTTCCGAACAAAATCATCTTGCCATAAACGGCATGAGCTATCAAAAACGCGACGGAAGCAATGCAAACAGTGCGGTCATTGTTGCTGTTACGCCAAAAGATTTTGCCAGGTTTGGAAATTCTCCACTTTGCGGCATTGCATTTCAAAGAGAACTGGAAGCGCGGGCTTTTGCACTTGGAAACGGGAAAATTGTGCAGCAGCTGTATGGCGATTATAAAGCCGGGCGGATTTCGGCGGCTTACGGAGAGTTTGACTCTCAGACAAAAGGTTCCCGCATGTTTGCAGATTTAGGAACGCTTCTGCCAGATGAACTAAAGACGGCATTTATAAACGGCATGGAACGGTTTGCCGGGTATATTCCTGGCTTTAACCGTTATGATGCCATTCTCTCCGGAATAGAAAGCAGGACATCCTCTCCGGTACGGATTCTGCGCAATGAAACGTATCAGAGTGCCGTGTCCGGGATTTATCCGTGCGGGGAAGGAGCCGGGTATGCAGGAGGGATTATGTCTGCTGCCATGGATGGAATGAAAACGGCACAGGCAGTTGCTGCAGGGGCAATGGCAATGTAATAGTGCTTTGCCTGCAAAGGGTTTTATGGCCTTTCAGATGCCGGAGTCTGCACTGCTCAGGGACATGGAGGAACTGGAGACGGAAAGAGGCTCGCAGGGAATTAATAAAAGAATTTTTATATGATCTGGATAACATAAACAATACAATTTTTACTGCTTACTTTTATCATAATAATCTTATATACAAACTGGAAACAGTAGTAGTGAAAAAGATAAATACTACTGATGGTAATACAAAGCTTGTAATTTTAGATGAAACGCTATGGTCAAAAGAGATTTGCAAGGTAAAAACTAAAAAAAGTCTCTATGATTTTACGGATGCTGATGTGAACATGAGAAGAGATAAAGCAGTCTTGATTTTTCAACCCATTATTCAGAATTGCTTGATGAATTTAATAGAAATGATAGTATATATATTATAAAAAACAAAGAAGGAATTACAGCCGAAAAGCTTTCCGGTATTTTGAAAAGAAATGATATTAAGAAAAGTGAGGTTTATGACAGTGATTTTATTGGCGGAACTGTACCAGCCTATGAATCCTATATTGCATTGAAAAAAGCGTTAGCATCACTAAGGCAGGAGGCTTTCATATGGCAAAATATGTGGCATGTATCTGTGAAGGCGGTGCTGAACATGCAACATTAGATTTATTACTTAATAATCATAAATTAATTTTTGAAAGAGAAGATTTAATTGAAGAATAAGTATTAAAATGCAGACGCGGACAAGACTTTGAGGGAAAGTACAGAGAATTTAAAAACCGAAAAGAAAAACCAAGTACATTTTGTAAGCATGTTTTGAAATATAATAACGTAAAAAGCTATGATTTTATTTATAAATATTTTTGCGATATAGATGTTTTAATCAATGCACTGCATGAATATGACGAGTAGCCAAAGTTCGTAGAAATGAGAAAACATTATGGGATTTATTAAAACAAAAATGCTAAAAAGTTCGTGTCCAGTAACTTTACAAAGAGGAAGCGGTTTAACCCGTCTTTTGGATACGATAGGAGTTCCGGCCTTTCAGACACCTGCGCCTGCGCTGACAGGGAAAGAAGTACTTGCCCATTTCCCTACAGAGGGTTATAATACCTTTGATTTATAAATAGAAATCAAAAAGAAAAAGAATCGAAAAAGACTGGTGACAGGATCATCATATAAAATCCAGAAATCAGAATCCAGATTCAGACAAGATTTCAAAAGAAGAGAGAGGTTTCAAACAGAATGGCAGATATGATGTCAGAAGCAACACCGATGATGCGGCAGTATTTAAAAATGAAGGAGGAATATAAAGACTGTATTTTATTCTACCGTCTTGGTGATTTTTATGAAATGTTTTTTGATGATGCATTAAAAGCGTCCAAAGAACTGGAATTAACACTGACCGGAAAAAACTGCGGACTGGAAGAACGTGCTCCTATGTGCGGCGTTCCATATCACTCCGTAGAAGGGTATTTAAACAAGCTGGTAGGAAAAGGGTATAAAGTCGCCATCTGCGAACAGGTCGAAGATCCGAAACAGGCAAGAGGCATTGTGCACCGTGAAGTTATCCGCATAGTCACCCCTGGGACAAATACAAATATCCAGGCCCTGGATGAATCCAAAAATAATTACATTATGTCTGTGATTTATCTGAACGGACGCTATGGCATTTCAACAGCGGATGTAACGACAGGCGATTATTATGTAACAGAAGTAGAAACAGAACAAAAGCTCATTGATGAAGTAAATAAATTTGCGCCTTCTGAGATTATCTGCAACGAGGCTTTTTATATGAGCGGCATTGATTTGGAAGAAGTACGTACACGGCTCGGTATCAGCATTTCTTCTCTGGATGCCTGGTATTTTTCAGATGAAACCGCAGCCGGAGCGCTTCTTGAGCATTTTAAAGTAAACAGTGTGGAAGGGCTTGGACTCAAAGATTATCCGTGCGGGACGACTGCAGCCGGGGCACTTTTAAAATATCTTTATGAGACGCAGAAAACATCCATGGAGCATCTGTCTGCCATTCATCCATATACAACCGGTATGTTTATGGTAATAGACAGCTCCACAAGGCGGAATTTAGAACTCGTAGAAACAATGCGTGAAAAGCAAAAGCGTGGGTCTCTTTTATGGGTACTGGATAAAACGAAAACAGCTATGGGCGCAAGAACGCTCCGGTCTTATGTGGAACAGCCTTTAATAGACCGCGGTGAAATTGAACGCCGTTTTGATGCCATTGAAGAAATCAACAGCCGTGTGATAGACCGGGAAGAAATCCGGGAATACCTGCATCCGATTCATGACCTGGAACGGCTGATTGCAAGGGTTACATATCAGACGGCAAATCCCAGGGATTTAATTGCACTCCGTAATTCTTTAAAAATGATCGCACCGCTAAAACAGATTTTAAATGAATTTCACTGTTCTCTGCTGGCAGAAACGCAAAAAGATATGGACGCGCTGGATGACATTTATGATTTAATTGACACATCCATTGAAGAAGATGCCCCGATTTCCGTACGGGAAGGCGGCATCATAAAAAACGGTTTCAAAGAAGACATTGACAAACTGCGCGAAGCCCGTACAAACGGCAAAACCTGGTTAGCAGATGTAGAGAAAAAAGAGCGGGATGAAACGGGAATTAAAAATTTAAAAATCAAACATAATAAAGTATTCGGCTATTATCTGGAAGTTACAAACTCTTATAAAAACCTGGTACCAGAACATTATGTACGCAGACAGACGCTGGCAAATGCCGAACGCTATATTACACCGGAATTAAAAGAGCTGGAAGATATGATTCTGGGAGCAGAAGACAAACTCGTAGCACTGGAATATGATTATTTTTGTGAAATACGCCAGAAAATTGCACAGGAGGTAATCCGTATCCAGAAAACAGCAAAAGCCGTCGCCGTACTGGACGTGCTCGTATCGCTGGCAGTTGTGGCAGAGGACGGCCATTACTGCAGACCAAGCCTGAATGAATCCGGCGTCATTGATATCCGGGAAGGCCGTCATCCAGTCGTAGAAAAAATGATCAGCCACGATATGTTTATCACAAATGATACCTATCTGGACAATGCACAAAGCCGTATTTCGATTATCACAGGCCCGAATATGGCCGGTAAATCCACTTATATGCGGCAGACAGCTCTGATTGTTATGATGGCCCAGATGGGGAGTTTTGTTCCCGCAAAATCTGCGGATATCGGCTTGGCAGACCGGGTTTTCACAAGAGTCGGTGCCTCAGACGACTTAGCCAGCGGCCAGAGTACTTTTATGGTGGAAATGAATGAAGTAGCAAATATTCTGCGAAACGCCACAGATAAAAGTCTTTTAATTTTAGATGAAATCGGACGCGGAACCAGTACCTTCGACGGGCTAAGCATCGCCTGGGCCGTCGTAGAGCATATTTCGAATCCGAAACTGTTAGGAGCAAAAACGCTGTTTGCTACCCATTACCACGAACTGACTGAGCTGGAGGGAAAGCTGGACAATGTAAATAATTACTGTATTGCTGTAAAAGAAAAGGGCGATGACATTGTATTCCTTCGTAAAATCGTAAAAGGCGGCGCAGACAAAAGCTACGGCATCCAGGTAGCAAAGCTCGCAGGAGTGCCGGAAAGCGTGATTGAGCGTGCAAAAGAAATCGTGGAAGAATTAAGCGAACACGATATTACGGAAATAGCTAAAAATCTGACTGTAAAAAATGCAGCTGGAAAATCCAGAAAGAAAAAAGCACAGCCGGATACACTGGATTTGGAGCAGATTTCTTTGTTTGATACGGTGAAGGATGACGATATTATTGAAGAACTGCGCAGTGTGGATATTAGTTCTATGACGCCGTTAGAGGCTATGAATAAGCTGAATGAGCTGCAGAATAAAGTTAAAAACAGGTGGTGATTTTTTTGGGGGAGAGATGGCTGGCCAGACGCCGGAGGGAGAAACTTTTTCCTTCTGATGTTCCGTTTCCGAAAAGCAGACAGTTCTAAGATTTCTGCCTCCAGGCTATGGCAGCGGGCGGACCGGCACCTGATGCCCTGACACTGAGAAATGCTGTTTGTTACTGGCTCTGGCAGGTGCCTTTTGGGGACTTTGATGTCCCGGAATGCGGAACACAGTGTGTCCCCAAATCCTGGTATTCGAGTAGAAAACTAAGAACTGTCAGCTTTTCTCCAAGTCACATCAGAAGGAAAAAGTTTCTCCCTCCGGCGTCCGCGCAGCCATTTACTATCACTTCTTTAAATATTACTAATCAGAAAGGAGCCCTTCTTATGCATGACATACAGGTACTAGACGAACAGACAATCGATAAAATCGCTGCCGGAGAAGTAGTTGAGCGTCCTTCTTCTGTTGTAAAAGAGCTGGCAGAAAATGCCATTGATGCAAAAGCCACCGCTATTACGATTGAAATCAAAGATGGCGGCATTTCTTTTATCCGTATTACAGACAATGGCGAAGGCATTCCGAAAGACCAGGTCCCGTCTGCATTTTTACGTCATGCCACCAGCAAAATAAAAAGTGTAGAAGACCTGCTCACTATTTCGTCACTTGGTTTTCGCGGGGAAGCGCTTTCGAGTATTGCGGCAGTTTCGCAGGCTGAGCTGATTACGAAAACTGCTTCAGAACTAACCGGTACCAGGTATGTAATAGAAGGATCGAAGGAAAAAAGCATAGAAGATATCGGTGCGCCGCAGGGTACGACTTTTCTTATAAGAAATCTGTTTTATAATACGCCTGCCAGGCAGAAATTTTTAAAATCTGCTCAGACAGAGGCATCTTATATCAGTACACTGACAGAACGGCTGGCGCTGTCACATCCGGATATTTCCTTTCAGCTTATTATTAATAACCAGCCAAGGCTGCATACAAATGGCAATACCCGGGTTAAAGATATCATTTATCATATTTTTGGAAGAGACATCGCAGCAGGAGTTCTGCCGGTGCAGTCTGAAACAGAACTGCTTTCTGTAAATGGTTTTATTGGCCAGCCGTTTATTTCCAGAGGTAACCGTAATTTTGAGATTTATTTTATTAACGGGCGCTACATTAAGAGTGCCCTTATTACAAAATGCATCGAGGATGCCTGCAAGCCTTTTTTGATGAAACACCAGTATCCATTTACGGTGCTTCAGATTTCCTTAGACAGTGCTTTGATAGATGTAAACGTTCATCCTGCAAAAATGGAAATCCGCTTCCAGCAGAGTGAAACAATTTACTGCGAACTGACTGCTGTTCTTCAGAATGTGCTGAAAAATGCAGATATGATTCAGAATGTTTCGGCAGATAAAGAAACAAAAAAGCAGAAGAGCGGCATAAAAACAGCCAGCCGCAGGCCTGAACCGTTTGAAAAAAACAGGCTGGCGGCTCTTGCTGCATCCCTGAAATCTGACAGTCCTTACGAACGTAAGTACACCAGAACGTCTGTGTCCGAAAATCAGCTCCAATCTGAAATGGATACAGGCAGATTTCCAGAAACTGATAATAAACTGCCTCAAATAGAAGAAGACACCGCTTCCAGGGCAGAATCTAAGATGCATGCAGGGTATCCAAATGGAGAAATGTCTAAGCCAGCGTATGGTGTATCCGTACAACAGTCCGAAAATTATGAAGGTACAAAGATGCCTGAAGTATCCATGCAGCAGGCAGAAACTAATACTGACACGGATCTGCCAGCCGTTTCGCATGCATCAGCTATACAGCAGGCACAGGCAGAGCCGCCTTTTATGTCCGATGCCTCTTTGGCTGACGCTTCCGATAACCAGCCATACACACAGACGTATGAACAGCTGTCCATAGCAGAGACGTCATACTATCATGCTGATTTTATAAAAGAAGCGAAACGGTGTAATTACACCTTAATCGGACAGGTTTTTGATACTTACTGGCTTGTTCAGTCTGGTCAGGAACTGTTTATTATCGACCAGCATGCGGCACATGAAAAAGTGCTGTATGAAAAGATGATGGCCCGGCTGAAAGACCAGGAGTTTACTTCCCAGCAGATCAGCCCGCCTGTGATTGTTACAATGACAATGCAGGAGCAGGAACTGTTTCATAGATTCGAAGAACAGTTTTCAAAAATAGGATTCGAAGTAAATTCATTTGGCGGAAAAGAGTATGCGGTATGTGCTGTTCCTGCTAATTTATACGAACTGAATCAGAAAGAACTCTTTTTAGAAATGTTAGACGGCCTAAGCCATGATACCGGAAAGCAGACCCCGGATATGATTTTAGAAAAAATTGCATCCATGTCCTGTAAAGCGGCCGTAAAAGGGAAACAGCGGCTGTCTGAAGCAGAAGCGCGAAGCCTGCTTTCTGATCTGCTTGAACTTGAAAATCCATACCACTGTCCGCATGGAAGGCCTGTAATTATCGCAATGACAAAAACAGAGATCGAACGAAAATTTAAGCGGATTATATAAAGGAGTTTTTATGAATACAGAGCCAAAAAAAAGACCGCTGATTATTTTAACCGGCCCGACTGCTGTAGGAAAAACGGATTTGTCCATTCAGTTAGCAAAGTGCATAAACGGTGCCATTATATCAGCCGATTCCATGCAGGTATATAAATATATGGATATCGGTTCTGCAAAGATTACGCAGGATGAAATGCAGGGGGTAAAACACTATTTAATTGACGAGTTTATGCCAGAAGAAGAGTTTAATGTTGTGAAGTTTCAGCAATATGCGAAAAAATATATGCAGGAAATCTATGCAGACGGAAAGATTCCGATTCTGACAGGCGGCACCGGATTTTATATTCAGGCAGTGTTATATGACATTGATTTTTCAGACCAGGATACCAGCCCTGCATACCGCCAGACCTTAGAAGCGCTGGCGAAAGAGCATGGAAGCGGATACCTGCATCAGATGTTAGAAAAAATAGATCCGGCATCCTCAGCGGCAGTCCATGCCAACAATCAGAAACGCATTATACGCGCATTGGAATTTTTTCAGTTGACAGGAGAGCGCATTTCTGAGCATAATGAGAAAGAGCGAAAAAAACAGACGCCCTATCTGTCGGCTTATTTTGTATTAAACGACAAAAGAGAACATTTATACAGTCGCATTGACCAGCGCGTAGACCAAATGCTGGCAGACGGACTGGTCAGTGAGGTGCAGAAATTAAAAGAAATGGGATATACGAGGGATCTTGTATCCATGCAGGGACTTGGCTATAAGGAACTGTTTGCATATTTTGACGGCGAATGCACGTTAGAGGAAGCCGTATCCATTATAAAACGCGATACCAGGCATTTCGCAAAGCGTCAGCTTACGTGGTTTCGGCGGGAAAAAGATGTTTTATGGGTGAATAAGGACAAGTTTTCTTATGATAACGACAAAATTTTATCCTATATAAATGCTATACTCCAAGAGAAAGGAATCATAAATAAGAATGAGTACTGTGAGTGATAAAAGCCGGTTACTGGAAATGTATGCCCGGATGGGAATTTCAAAAAAGACGGCTGAATATGGGGAAGCCATTGCAGATAGTCTGAAAGAACGGTTTGAACAGATCGATGAAACAGCACAGTTAAATCAGCTAAAGGTCATACAGGCCATGCGCAAAAACAAAGTCAGCGCCGCCTGTTTTCAGACAAGCAGCGGATACGGCTACGATGATTACGGCCGGGATACGTTAGAAAAAGTCTATGCAGACTGTTTTCATACAGAAGATGCGCTTGTGCGTCCTCAGATTACCTGCGGAACGCATGCGCTGGCACTGGCGCTTTTATCAAACCTGCGTCCGGGAGATGAGCTTTTGTCTGCTTCCGGCAAACCTTATGATACATTAGAAGAAGTCATCGGCATCCGCCCGTCCAAAGGATCACTGGCAGAATATGGCATTACGTACCGCCAGGTAAATCTGCTTGCGGACGGAAGTTTTGATTATGCAGGAATTAAAAATGCCATAAATGACAAAACTAAAATGGTAACGGTGCAGCGGTCCAAAGGTTATCAGACAAGGCCTACACTGTCGGTATCCCAGATTGGGGAACTGGTGGCATTTGTAAAAAAAATCAATCCGGATATGATCTGCATGGTTGACAACTGCTATGGTGAATTTGTAGAATTAAAGGAGCCTTCGGATTTTGGTGCCGATATGGTTGTCGGGTCTTTGATTAAAAACCCCGGCGGCGGGCTGGCTCCGACCGGCGGCTATATTGCAGGCACAAAGGAATGTGTGGCTCAGGCGGCATACCGGCTGACTTCACCGGGACTTGGCAGGGAAGTGGGCGCTTCGCTCGGCGTGATCCAGTCGTTTTACCAGGGACTGTTCCAGTCACCTGTCGTTACTGCAGGAGCGTTAAAAGGCGCAATTTTTGCAGCAAACCTTTATGAAAAGCTCGGTTTTGCAGTATATCCGGGTGCAGACGCGCCGCGTTATGACATCATACAGGCAGTTACCCTTGGCTCTGCAGAAGGTCTTCTGG
This sequence comes from uncultured Eubacterium sp., assembly GCA_910580075.1. Taxonomy (GTDB): domain Bacteria; phylum Bacillota; class Clostridia; order Lachnospirales; family Lachnospiraceae; genus Eubacterium_J. Next base: position 45,247 of record CAJTVR010000003.1, read on the forward strand.
CTTTTTGTGAAGGCATCCAGGCGGCTGCACCGGCAGACAGTTTTGTCACACCCGAACCATGGGACATGCCGGGATATGACAGCAAAGTCATTATGGCAGCCGGAGCATTTGTACAGGGATCTTCCATAGAATTAAGCGCAGACGGGCCGCTAAAGGAGCCGTACAATGTATATTTCCAGGGCGGCATTACCTGGTATCATGCAAAATATGGAATTTTGATGTCTTTACAAAAACTTTATGAGCGAAATCTTGTTAATCTTGGATGAATATGCTAAGATTATATACTGTATATTCCTTTTTTACCCAGCCTGATAGAGAGTGGAAAGGATTATATGAAAAATATACCAAAACACTTAACCATGAAAGAACTTCCGGATTCTGAAAAACCCTATGAAAAATGTATAGAGTACGGGCCGGAATATTTATCGGATGCAGAGCTGCTAGCAGTCTTTATCCGAACCGGAATGAAAGGAACGACGTCGATGGAGCTGGCTGTCCGGCTTCTTTCGCAGGGAAACAAAAATCTTTTGAATTTATACGATTACAGCCTCCAGTCGCTGATGCAGGTCCCCGGAATCGGAAAGGCCAAAGCCGTACAGCTAAAGTGCATTGCAGAAATATCCAGACGGATTGCCAAAGCAGTGCGCATAAAGGAAGTATCGTTTGACAATCCCTCGTCCGTGGCAGATTTTTATATGGAAAAGCTCCGTCATGAAAAACAGGAATGCTTTACCGCCTGCCTTCTTGGCAGCAAAGGACGTTATCTGGGGGATAAGGTGTTAACCATCGGCAGTGTAAATGCTTCGATTGTATCACCAAGAGATTTGTTTATCCAGGCACTGCAGGCGCAGGCTGCATCGATTATCATTCTTCATAACCATCCAAGCGGCGAGCCGCAGCCAAGCCGCGAAGACATGAAGGTTACAAAATGCATCGCTGAGTGTGGAAAGATGCTGCAGATTTATTTAGACGACCACATCATCATCGGTGACAACAAATATTACAGTTTTAGAGAAAAGGGACTGCTTTGAGCCCTGATAGGAGACAAAAATTATGTCAGCAAATGTTTACGGCGTGGATTTAGGCACAGCCAATTTGAAAATCTATTGCAAAGCCAGTGGAACCATCCTCAATGAGAAAAATACCATTGCAATTATCAATAAGAACCAGATGTATTCCTACGGCAATGACGCATATGCGATGTATGAAAAGGCACCGGATCAGATTCAGGTCACTTTTCCGATTGTAAACGGAGTCATCGCAGACTATAACAATATGCAGACGATGCTGTTTGAATTTCTGGAAAAAAATGCAAAGGGAAAAATCCGGGGCGCGGAATTCGTAGTCGCCGTGCCGACGGATATTACAGAAGTGGAGAAAAAAGCGTTTTCCGATATCTTTTACAAAAGCAAGGCCAAGCCGCGGAGCGTTCTTTTGTGCGAAAAGCCAATCGCAGATGCGGTAGGACTTGGCTTAAACGTCAATGAACCTACGGGTATTATGATTGTAGATATCGGGGCAGATACGACAGAAATTTCCATTATTTCCCTGGGAGGGCTGGTGATCAGCCACTTGCTGCATTTTGGAGGCAACCGTCTGGACGAGTCCATTATCAGCTTTATCCGCAAAAATTATAATCTCGTGATTGGACGCAAAACGGCCTGCTCTTTAAAAGAACAGATTGGCTGCGCGTTAGACGGACGGGAAGATAAAATGGTTATTGTAGGAAGGGATGTCGTAAGCGGGCTTCCGATTGAAATGGAAATCACGGCATCGATTGTCTATGAAGCAATCAGAGACCACCTGACAAATATCTGCACAAATATCAAACTGATTCTGGAAAAAACGCCTCCGGAATTAGCAAAGGATATTATTTATGCCGGTATTTACATTACAGGCGGCAGCTCCAAAATAGAAAAACTAGACCAGCTGTTTTCTGAGATTACAAACATCAAAGTAAACTGCTGTGATAACCCGGAAGAGAGCGTTGCCCAGGGCCTGATTAAAATTGTATCGGACAATGAATACAAACACCTTGCCTACAGCCTGAAATCCAGTATTTATAAATAGGAGTCTCTGGCATGAAAAAAAGAAGAAAAGCGCGATTTAAGATTCCGGCGAAATATATACTGATGACTCTGTCCGCGTTTTGCATCATTGCAATGTTTGCCAGTTTCCTGTTTGATGTCCAGTTTACACCGCTTAATACAGCAGCCGGCTACGTATTTATCCCGATGCAGAAGGGGATTAACGAAGTCGGCTCCATGGTCAGCGGACTTGCAGATAACCTGACAGAACTCCGGGACGTTATGCAAAGAAACGAAGAACTTCAGGCACAGGTCGACGAGCTTACGACAGAGCTTAATACGTACAAACTGGAACAGTATGATATCGAAGACATGCGCAAGCTGTTAGAGCTGGATGAAAAATATAAGTATGAAAAAATCGGTGCCAGTATCATTGGCAAAGATGCCGGCAACTGGTTTGACACATTTATAATTGACAAAGGCTATAACGACGGCATTGAAGTGGATATGAATGTCATTGCCGGAAGCGGACTGGTAGGAATTGTAACAAACGTCGGTCCGAATTACGCAAATGTAAGGTCTATTATTGATGACCGCAACAGTGTCAGCGCCATGGTATTAACGACTTCGGACAGCCTGTTTGTCGACGGCGACCTGGAGATGATGAGCAGGCTTCAGGTCATCGGTTTTACAGACCTGACAGATGAAGACGACAAGGTAGCCGTTGGCGACCAGGTCGTAACGTCCAATACAAGCAGCAAATATGTGCCGGGGCTGTTAATCGGACATATCAATGAGCTGAAAATGGATTCAAACAATCTCACCAAATCCGGTACGATTACACCGGCTGTGGATTTTGAACATATAAAAAATGTGCTTGTGATTCTGGATAAGAAGCAGGCTGTGCAGGAAGATGATAATTAAGGTAATCAGTTTAGAATCAGGATCATCAGATTAAAAATAAAAACTTAAAAGATAATAAATTTAAAATAAGAGGTTTTGCATGAAGAGAAAGATTACCGTATTTATGATCATATTCGTATGCTTTTTGCTTCAGACCACTCTGTTTCAGGCACTGGCCTTAGCTTCCATTGCACCGAATCTTTTGATTATCACCGTATCATCCTTCGGATTTATGCGCGGACGCAAAGAAGGAATGTATATCGGATTTTTTACAGGACTGGTGTTTGATGCGTTCTATGGAACAATATTCGGGTTCTATTCTCTGATATTTATGTATGCCGGTTACTGCAACGGGATGTTCCGCAGATTTTTTTTCCCGGACGATATCAAGCTGCCGATGCTTTTAATTTCCGTCAGCGATATTGTTTATAATGTATCCGTATATATATTAAAGTTTATGTTCCGGGGACAGTTTCACTTTGATTATTACCTGACACATGTCATCATACCGGAGCTGGTTTATACGGTACTCATTATGATTTTTTTATACCCGCTTCTGTTAAAAATCAACCAGAAACTGGAAGCATCCGAAAAAAGGAGTGGCATGAAATTTGTATGAATATGATTCCATAAAAGATTTTTTAAAAAGTTTTATCAGTTCCAGGCTGCTTGTGCTTTCCCTGATTGTGATTCTGATGGGAGGCGTACTGCTGCAAAGGCTGTTTACCTTGCAGATTATAAACGGGGAGTCTTACCAGGAAAATTATACGCTGAGAATCCGCAAAGAACGTGTATTAAACGGTACGCGCGGAAATATATTAGACTGCAATGGAAAAGTGTTAGCTTACAATGAGCTGACTTATAAGATTACCATTGAAGATAACGGCACCTACGCCGGAGATTCACAAAGGAATGAAGCACTCAACAGCATTCTTGCACAGATCTTAAAGGTGCTTGATGAAAACGGAGATGATTATGTCAACGATTTCGATATCCGTTTAAAAAAGAATGGAAAATATGCGTTTCAGTCAGAAGGAACAAGGCTGATGCGTTTCCGGGCAGATGTATTTGGCAAAAGCAAAATTGACGATCTTGGCTGGGATAAAGACAAAGGGTACAATACAGCCGAAGCAACTGAAAACCAGATTATTGATTACTTAAGCGAACGTTACGGACTGGATGAAAGCGATTATCCGAAAAAACTGAAATATCAGATTTTAGTCATCCGCTACGCGCTTGCACAGAACAGTTTTCAGAAATATATTTCCACAACGATAGCAGCCGGCGTCAGTGAAAACACGTTAGCTTATATCAAAGAAAATAAATCCAGCCTGCAAGGGGTGGAAATCGAAGAAGATTACATCCGCAAATATACAGACAGCGAATATTTTGCATCTATTATCGGTTATACCGGCAAAATATCTACAACAGAGTATGAAGAATTATCCGAAAAAAATGATTCTTATTCGCTGACGGACATTATCGGGAAATCCGGTATAGAACAGGTCATGGATGAAAAGCTGCAGGGAAAGAAAGGCTCGGAAACCGTGTTTGTAGATGTCCGCGGAAAAGAATTAGAGACCACGGACTATAAAGAACCGGCTGCCGGCAATAATGTGTATCTGTCGATTGATGCAGACCTGCAAAAAGCTGTCTACCATTTATTAGAGCAGGAACTGGCAGGCATATTATATAATCAGATCTTAAATATCAAAGAGTATGTCAATACGACTGGAAAAGCGTCTGATATTAAGATACCGATTTATGATGTATATTTTTCACTTATTAATAACAATATTATTGATATTTCACATTTTACGCACAAATCCGCATCGGATACAGAAAAAGCTGTGGCATCTATTTACCAGAGCCATTTTGATTCTGTGATGTCCAGAATCCGTGACCAGTGCATGTCTTCCATGCCGGAAACTTATCAGGCAGCTATGGAAGAATACCAGAATTATTACAGCTACATTATGAAAATGCTGCAGGACCATAAAGTACTGTTACCAGACCGCATTGATAAAACAGATGAAACGTATCTTGCATGGACAAAAGATGAAACGATCAGCTTAAAAGAATATTTAGGCCATTGTATCAATGCAGGATGGATTGATTATAATGTATTCCAGACAGAAGAAGAATATTCGGATTCTTCTGAAATCTATTCCGATTTGATTGATTACATCATTGAATCGCTAAAAGACGACGAAGGATTTCAGAAAAAAATCTACCAGTATCTGATTAAACAGGATATGGTAAGCGGCACGCAGTTATGCCTGATTTTATATGACCAGAAACTGATTAAACAGGATGCTGAAAAACGGGCACAGTTACAAAACGGTACAATTTCTGCGTTTTCTTTCCTCAAAGAACGGATTCGCGATATGGAAATCACGCCGGGACAGTTAGCACTGGATCCATGTACGGCATCCTGCGTTATTACAGATGTAAATACAGGTGAATTAAAAGCGCTCGTATCTTATCCGGGCTATGATAACAACCGGCTGGCAAATACTGTAGATGCGGAATATTTTGCAAGGCTTCAGACTGACCGCTCAGAGCCGATGTACAATCATGCGACACAGGAGCGTACGGCACCAGGCTCTACGTTTAAAATGGTGACTGCAACAACCGGACTGACCGAAGGTATTATCAGCCCTTCCACCAAAATAAACAGCCAGGGTCAATTTGAACTGGTAGATAATGAACCAAAATGCTGGATTTATCCGTCCCGCCATGGAATGCTCGATGTAACGAACGCCATCCGGGTATCCTGCAATTATTTCTTTTATCAGGTAGGATATGATTTAAGTCTTGTCGGAAACACGTACAGTGACCCGACCGGTATCCGCAAGATTACCGACTATGCAAAAGAGTACGGCCTGGGGGATAAGACCGGTATAGAAATTCCGGAAAATGAGCCTCAGATTGCGGACCAGTTTCCGGTTATGGCTTCCATCGGACAGAGTAATCATAACTATGCGACGGTACATCTTGCACGCTATGTCACTGCAGTAGCCAACAAAGGCACGGTTTATAACTATACGCTGTTAAAACAGCTGACAGATAATGAAGGAAATGTGATAGAAGAGTATGAGCCGTCTGTAAAAAATACCATGGATAATATTGCTGACAGCACCTGGAATGCAATTCAGGAAGGAAACCGTCTGGTTGTGGCAGATTTAGCTGAATTTAAAGATTTTCCGATTGTTGTAGCTGGAAAGACCGGAACGGCGCAGCAGGTGCCTACCAGAGGAAATCATGCTTTATTTGTCGGTTACGCTCCGTATAAAAAACCGGAAATTTCCATTGCGACAAAGATTGCATACGGATATACATCGCATAATGCGGCAGATGTTTCTGCGCAGATTTTAAAATATTACTTTGAGCTGGAAGACCGTGATACCCTGTTAAATGGCAAGGCAGAAGATGTCAGCAATTCTTCCAACGGATTTACAGATTAGCTTAAAGGGGGAGCAGGATGACACAGGCAGTCATGATAAAGAGCAAATCTTACGGCATCCATCTCGTGCTGAACGCTGAGATGACATTCCCGGATCTGCTTGAAGCAGTTATTGCGAAATTTAAAGAATCAGGTATGTTTTTTAAAGATGCAAAAATCGGGATTTCGTTTGAGGGTTATGAACTTTCCTTTGAACAGGAATATGAGCTGATTGCAGCGATAGAAGCAAATTCCACAATTAATATCGTCTGCATCATGGAGCACGGGGACATCCGTGAAGCCTGCGTGCTTGCAGATACGGAAGCGCTGATACGTGAAAGAGTTACAAACCATGCCGTATTTCATTACGGTTCTTTAAAGCCCGGGGACGATATTTCCTATGATGCCGGAGCGGTTGTAATTGGAAACATCCCCAAAGGGGCAAGAATAAGGGCCGGGGGCAATATTATTGTATTTGGCGTATTAGGCGGTTTTGCACATGCGGGAGCATATGGAGGAGATTCTGCTGCATGCATCGCAGCATTATCCATAGATACGAATCAGCTTCAAATCGGAAGCATCCTGTTTATGCCGCAGGAAAAAGAAGAAAAGAAAAAAAACAAAGGCGGGCTTTTCAAAAGAAAAAAGCCGGATGAAACATTTTCACCACAGATAGCACGTGTTCAGGACGGACATGTCATAATGGAACCTTGTACAAAAGATTTATTACAATTTTAGCCAGATACTCCGCAGCAAGGCTGACGGGGTATCAAAATTGCAGCGCAGCAAAGCTGCGGGATATCTGGCCCTCGCGGCAGACGCCAAATGCACGTGAAGGCATGCACCCGGCTCATTGCCCGCGAAAATAAATCAGGAGGATTCATAATATGTGTGAAGTTATTGTAATTACATCAGGAAAAGGCGGTGTCGGCAAAACTACGACTACAGCGAATGTAGGATGTGCCCTTGCCATGCTTGGCAAAAAAGTAGTTTTGATTGACACCGATATCGGACTGAGGAATCTGGATGTTGTCATGGGATTAGAAAACAGGATTTTATACAATCTTGTAGATGTCATAAAAGGAAGCTGCCGGATGAAGCAGGCGCTTATTAAAGACAAACGCCACCCGACCCTTTACCTGATTCCTTCCGCACAGACATGCGATAAAACGGCAGTCACTCCGCAGCAGATGAAAAAGCTGACAGACGGACTGCGGGAGGATTTTGATTACATACTTCTGGACTGTCCTGCAGGCATCGAGCAGGGTTTTCAAAACGCAATTGCCGGAGCTGACCGGGCAATTGTCGTAACAACACCGGAGGTATCAGCAATCCGTGATGCAGACCGCATTATCGGACTTTTGAAAAATGCAGAAATGCCTCAGATTGAACTGTTAATCAACCGTGTACGCATGGATATGGTCAGAAGAGGCGATATGATGTCATTAAAAGATGTCTGCGAGATACTTCCCATTCCATTAATCGGCGCAGTGCCGGATGATGAAAACATTGTAATTTCCACAAACCAGGGTGAACCTTTGTCAGGGCTTGATTCTTTGTCAGGACAGGCATACCAGAATATCTGCCGCCGTATCTGCGGTGAAAAACTGCCGATCATGGACCTTGGCCAGAAAAAAGTATGGTTTCAGCGTTTTCGCGGATTAACCAGGCGTGTATAGGAGGCATGTTCATGAGATTTTTACGGTTTATATTTCGAAGAAATTCCAAAGATGTGGCGATGGACCGCCTGAAGCTGCTGCTGATTTCAGATAGAACAGACTGTTCTGCAGATATGCTGGAAATGATAAAAAATGATATTATCCAGGTGATTTCCAAATATATGGAAATCGATACAGAAGGACTTGATATTCAGATCACACGCACGGTATCACAGACGCATAACGGCAGCGTGCCTGCACTTTATGCAAATATCCCGATTGTATGTGTCAAACACCAGCCTGAATATCAGGAGTATTAAAAACAGCCGTATACATACTATTTGAGAAAACCCGGAGGCATTCACTATGTTTAAAATGTATTCCATAAAAGATTACCGTTTCCGATTGTGCCTTTATGTCATTTCCGTGACTGTGATCGGCATTTTAGTAATCGGAAGTGCCAGGGAATCGGTACAGGACAAGCAGATCCTCGGGCTGATGCTCGGGCTTGCAGCCATGCTCGTGCTGTCACTGTTTGACTATTCGTTTCTGCTGAAGCTGGCCTGGCCAATGTATTTTGGAAACATCGCCCTTCTTACTGCCGTTATTATCATGGGCAAGGGCTCACATGGTGCAACAAGATGGATTGAAATTGCCGGAATCCGGTTCCAGCCGTCCGAATTATCCAAAATCGTAATTATCCTGTTTTTTTCGTACTTTTTTATGCGCTATCAGGAGCAGATTAATACATTCCGGGCGCTGGCAGTTACAGCGGTGCTGATTGCAGTTCCGCTCGGTCTGGTCCTGCAGTCAGACTTATCTACTACGATTGTAACTACATTAATTTTCATTACCCTCTTGTATATTGCCGGAATAAGTTATAAAATAATTGGAAGAGCGGCAGCTGTCTGCATACCTGCAGCAATTGTTGTACTGTACCTGATTATGCAGCCGGACCAGACGATTATCAAAGGCTATCAGGTGAACAGGATTTTAGGCTGGCGTTATCCGCAGAAATATCCGGATATTGCATACCAGCAGCAGAATTCCATTATGGCAATCGGTTCCGGGCAGCTGTGGGGTAAGGGACTGAACAATGATAATTTTGATTCGGTTAAAAATGGAAATTTCATTTCAGAACCGCAGACAGACTTTATCTTCTCTGTAGTCGGGGAAGAACTTGGATTTGTCGGGGCAGCGGCAGTTATTATCCTGCTGATGCTCATTTCACTGGAATGCATTCTGATTGGCAGAAAGGCAAAAGATTTATCCGGACGCCTGATCTGCTGCGGTATGGCGGCCCTTGTCGGTTTTCAGAGTTTTGTAAATATTTCGGTTACAACCGGCCTTCTGCCAAATACAGGACTGCCTCTTCCATTTGTCAGTTATGGACTGACGTCTTTAGTCTCGCTGTATATAGGAATAGGTATTGTACTGAATGTGGGCCTGCAGCCAAGAAAATATTAGAAACGGGGTGATATACAGAATGAATATTGGATTAATCGCACATGACTCAAAGAAAAAACTTATGCAGAATTTTTGTATTGCATACCGTGGTATTTTATGTAAAAATGAATTATTCGCAACAGGTACAACCGGCCGTCTGATTGAAGAAGTAGCAAATCTTTCGATTCACAAATATCTTGCCGGGCATCTGGGAGGCGCACAGCAGCTGAGTGCGCAGATTGAGCAGAATGACATTGACCTTGTAATATTTCTGCGTGACCCTATGACGCCAAAAAAACACGAGCCTGATGTCAATAATGTTGTAAAACTATGTGATACCTATAATATTCCGCTGGCAACAAATCTTGCTACAGCAGAACTTTTAATTAAATCGTTAGACAGAGGAGATTTAGAGTGGCGTGAAATGTACAGATAACAGACGGTTTCGTCTGGCTGCCCTAGGTGTGGCAGGAATGCTTTTATTTGCCGGCTGCGGTTCTAAAACATATGAGCTGGAACATCCTTACGATGTTTACGGAACATCGATTCACTATGCATCTTTGTATCCGCAGGGAGATTCGCATGCTGAGGCTCTTCCTTATTTTGCCAGAGATTTATGTACGGCTGCAGCTGCTTCTGCCGGTACTCCTGTACCAGGAGACAGCTCGGCAGAAGCAGCCGGAGTATTTCATCTGGAAGAAAAAACGGTTACATATTCCAAAAACATATATAAAAAACTGTATCCGGCAAGTACTACAAAAATACTGACCGCATACACTGCATTAAAACACGCAGACCTTAAAGATATGGTGACAGTAAGCGCCCAGGCCGCAAACCAGGCAGGCGATTCTTCTGTCTGCGGTCTGCATGCAGGCGACAGACTCTCCCTGGAAGAGCTGCTGTACGGCCTTTTACTGGAAAGCGGCAATGATGCGGCATCAGCTATTGCAGAGCATGTATCAGGAAGCAGTGAAGCATTTGCAGCACTGATGAATGAAGAGGCCGCCGCTATGGGCGCTACGCGTTCCCATTTTGTCAATCCCCACGGGCTGCATGATGAAGAGCATTATACATGTGTCTACGACCTGTATCTGATGCTGAACACTGCTTTGCAGGATGAAAAATTCGAAAAAATCATTCGTGCACATAAGCGTACTGCCGTTTACAGCGATGCAGGCGGAAACCAGGTGACTCAGGAGTGGGAAACTACGGACAAGTTCTTAAACGGAGAAGTGCAGCCGCCAAATGGGATTTCCGTGATTGGAGGAAAGACCGGGACTACGAATGCCGCCGGGTACTGTCTGGCTTTATATAGTAAAAATACGGCTGGCGAACCAGTCATTTCGATTGTGCTGAAAGCAGACAGCAGTGATAATCTTTATTCGCTAATGGGGGAGCTTATGCAGAGATAGCAAAACCGCTGTCCGGATACTGAATCAGCGTGTCTGACCTGTTTCAGTGTTCCCCCTGGAATCTGTCTGCTGAAAATAACATATATTTTATGATTTATTAATTCGACCATCTGGCATCAGACTGGTCTTTTTAAATTTTAAGACTTTCTGCCGGTATATGTTACCTTTTCCGCAGGTTTTGAAATACCTATTTTCTTGAAATACCTATATTTTTGAAATAGCAGTTGTATTTTGTCCCAAAATATTTTATAATGAATTTATTAGATAGAATTCGCTAGAAGACTCATTTAATAACATGCAGGAGGAGAGAATAATGGTCGAGATTATTTGCGGAAAAAAGGGTAAAGGAAAAACAAAACATCTGCTGGATAAAGCAAATGTATCTATTAAAAATGCGCAGGGGAATGTAGTATATCTGGATAAAAGCCAGAAACATATGTATGAACTGAATAACAAAATACGTCTGATTAATGTAACAGATTTTCCGGTTTCAAACTGTGATGAATTTTTAGGATTCATCTGCGGCATTGTATCCCAGGATCATGATTTGCAGGAGATGTATTTAGACAGCTTTGTAACGATTGCAGGACTTAAGGATGAGCAGCTGCAGCATGCAATTGAAAAACTGGATATTATCAGTGAAAAGTATAATGTGAAATTTATCTTAAGCATATCGAAGGACGAACAGGACTTACCAGAATGTGCTAAAGCAAAAGTAATTATATCTTTGTAAGAATTCTTATGTAAGGTGTCTTAAACTGCTTAAGACACCTTGTTTTATGCCTGGCCTGTATGATTATGCCTGATCCATAGAGCGTATGCGCCCGTAAGCACTAAGCAGATACAGTCCGCCAATGCCTACAAGTGCATATACAATCCTTGAAAGCCAGGACATATTTCCAAAAAGGAATGCCACTAAGTCAAACCGGAAAAATCCGATCAGTCCCCAGTTGACTGCACCAATAATTACAAGGGTCAGCAGCGTGTAATCTAAAAACTTTGAATTCATAAGAATTACCTCCTTTTAGGATAGTATGAACCACTGAGAAATGATTCATGCATCCAATATTTTGAAATTCATCAGGAAACGGATGCATTTTAAATAAGAAAATCAAATAAGAACAAGAAAGAACAGGATACAGCTTTGGCAGTTAGAAAAAGAAAGAAAAATATTGTCCGGTTTCCTGGCGGAGTTCATTTAAATATTGGAATCGTTGTGTTTTCGTTTGTTGCGTTTTACATTGCTTATAATATATACAGCTATGCTACAGCAGTACATGTCAGCCCGTATGAAGTAGAACCTGGAACAATCGAAGTCAATACTTCTTATACCGGACTGATTCTCAGGAAAGAAACAGTTGTAAATGCCAGTCAGAGCGGCAGCCTGGATTATTATTTAAAGGATAATACGAAAGCCGCAAAAGGAACGCTGGTCTGTTCCGTGGATGAAAATGGAAATGTCTCAAAACGCCTGAATGAAACAGTAGATTCAAGCGCCGTTCTGACTGATGAAAACATGAGGGACATTCAGGCTTCGATCCGCGAATATGTCAAAGGATATAAGGACAGTACTTATTATACGACTTATAATTTTAAAACAGACTTAAGCGGCCGGCTGATGGAGGCATTAAATCTGGGTGCCTTAGATGCCATTTCAGAATATACAGAATTCGCAAGAGATAACCAGACATTTCATTTATACCGTTCGCAGCAGCCTGGGATTGTTGCCTATTATACGGACGGAATGGAACAGCTGACGCCCGAAACCGTAACGGCAGACATGTTTAACCATTCCGCACACCAGAAAACAAGCCTTAAGACCCAAGGTACCGTAGAAGCCGGACAGCCTGTTTATAAGCTGATTTCTGATGAAAACTGGCAGATTGCCGTAATGATTGAGCCGGATATGAAAAGAAATCTGCAGGACGGAGATACGGTACAGATCCGCTTCAAAGAAGACCAGACGACTGCATGGGCCGGGTATACCATTGAGCAGAAAAACGGACAGGATTTTTTATTTTTATCGTTACATCATTCGATGATCCGCTTTGCAAATGACCGGTATGTGGATATCAATATTCTGTTAGACCAGCAGACCGGCCTTAAAATTCCAAACAGTGCCATTACAACCAAAGCATTTGAACTAGTGCCGGATGCTTATTTCACACAGGGCAATGGCTCAGGCAGCCAGAAAGGACTTCTGGTCGAACATCTGCAAAATGACGGTACCTATTCAGACGCAGAATTTATTCCTGTGACGGTATATTACGAAGATGAAGAAAACAAAATGGCCTATATTTCACATGAAAATATCAAAAAAGGCGATTTGATTGTACTGACAGGATCAAAAGAACGTTACGAGATTTCTAAAACCGCAAGGCTGCGCGGTGTTTACAATATCAACCGCGGCTATGCAGTATTCAAACAGATTGAAGAAATTTTCAGCAATAGTAACTACACAATTGTAAAATCCGGGACAGAATATGGTATTATGCTGTATGACCATATTGCTCTTGACGGAGATTCTGTTGTGGAAGACCAGATGATTACACCATAATCAGACAGACTACAGATTTGCAGATTTGCAGCAGGAAAGGAGCAGTGTACTGTGTTAAAAGAAAATTTATCAAAAGTAGAACAAAACATACTGGCAGCCTGTGAAAAAAGCACAAGGCCGCGGTCTGAGGTGACGCTGATTGCAGTGAGCAAAACAAAGCCGGCAGAAATGCTTCAGGAAGCATATGATGCAGGAGTCCGGGATTTCGGTGAAAACAAAGTCCAGGAAATCTGTGACAAATATGAGGTACTTCCGTCAGATATCCGGTGGCATATGATTGGGCATCTGCAGCGCAACAAGGTGAAATATATTATTGATAAAGTATGCATGATACATTCCGTGGATTCTTACCGGCTGGCAGAAGAAATCAATATTCAGGCAAAAAAGCACCGGATTGTCATGCCTGTATTAATAGAAGTAAACATTGCTGACGAGCAGACAAAATTTGGCGTTTCCAAAGAAGACGCCATACAGCTCATTGAAGAAGCAGCACACCTTGATAATATCAGCATCCAGGGACTGATGACTGTTGCCCCGTATGTTACAGATGCGGAGGAAAACAGGAAATATTTTCAGGAAATAAAGCAATTAGCTGTTGACATTCAGGCTAAAAACATTGATAATGTAGCTATGCGTGTACTTTCCATGGGTATGACCGGAGATTATGCTGTCGCAATTGAAGAAGGTGCTGATATGGTACGCGTAGGAACCGGCATTTTTGGTGAAAGAAATTACAGCAGAAAATAAATAACAGCTGCTGCGAAATCCATTTCTGCCTCGCCAGATACACCGGCTTAGTCCTGCATAATTACAGCCATTCTGAAAATCAGGAATCAAAAAGGAGAGATTAGATGAGTTTAGTGGATTCCCTTTTAAATGTAATGCATATGAATCCAGATGATGACGAAGATTACTATGATGACTATTACGATGATGAAGAAGAAGAGGAGGCACCAAAACGCCGCCGGAGCCAGTCAAAAGAACCGGACGAGCCTGCCTACAAAAATTCAGGCAGCAACCAGCCGATTGATATTAACAGAAACCGTGACCGTGTTACGGCGAAATCAGGCAGCAAAGTAACTCCTATGCGTCCTTCTTCCAAAAGGGCATCTTCCGCTGCTTTGGAAGTATGTGTCATTAAACCGACAGCTTTTGAAGATGCAAGGGAAATAACAGAAACGCTTCTGATGAACCGTCCGGTTATTTTAAACGTAGAAGGGCTCGATGTAGATATCGCACAGAGGATTATTGATTTTGCTTCAGGCTCGTGCTTTGCAATCAGTGGAAATTTACAGAAAATTTCAAACTATATATTTATTATTACGCCTGCCAATGTAGAAATATCAGGAGATTTCCAGAGCCTTCTGGACACATATGGAGAGACATCCATTCGCATGGATCTCTAAGGAGGCTGTATGGAGCAGGACGAACAGTATTTAAAAAAACGTCTGCTGGATCTATCCAGGCGTGCAGATAATAAAAATATCGTTACATTTAGTAACTTTCTGAATTTAAATGAGCTTCATATTTTCCACCAGATATCAAAGGAATTTTGCAGTTCCTTTCAGTTATCTGGCGGCTATTGTCATGCAGAGCGTCAGATGGCTGCTTTTGTCCCTGATGCTCTTTATTATGCCTGGGAATATCCTATTGATGCAGTTTTGTTCCGCCCCATAAATGCCAGATTTGCGGAAGACCTGACACACCGGGATGTACTGGGCGCTCTTATGCATCTTGGCATTAAGCGGGAAATGCTGGGAGATATCATTGTAAAGGATTTGGAAATTACGGTATTCTGCATAAATTCCATGACCAGTTATATGATTGATAACTGTACGAAAATCCGGCATACAACGGTAAGCGGTCAGAAGACTGCAGTCTCGGATTTTTCTTACCAGCCTAAATTTATAGAAAAAGAAAGTGTCGTTTCTTCACTCAGATTAGACACAATTCTGGCTGATGTCTGTAAATTGACCAGATCCGCTGCACAAAAAATAATTTCTGAAGGAAATGCCTTCATAAATTCCCGTAGAATTCAGCAGAATGACTTTACCTGTCAAAGCGGTGATATTTTATCCGTGCGTCATTATGGAAAATTTCAGATTGAAACATCCTATGGCGTGACCAGGAAGGGCAGAATCAAATACAGGTACAAAATTTATTCATAAATAATTCATAAAAACAAGGAGGTGTATGATCATGAAAACGCTGTCTGGAAAAATCAGCATGTTCTGTCTGGCTGCCGGCACAGTACTGCTTGTCCTGCTAGACCAGGTTTCCAAACAGGCTGCACAAAGGCTTTTGAAAGGCAAAGCATCCATTCCGCTTATCGAAGGTGTCTTCGAACTGCAGTATCTTGAAAACAAAGGATCAGCTTTTGGAATGCTGCAGGGGAAGCGGCTTTTTTTTATTTGCATGGCCGGACTGATGATGGTGCTGATTCCATATATATATAGCAGGATTCCGCTTACAAAACGTTTTCTGTTTCTGCGAGTGACTGCCATTCTGTTTCTGTCCGGCGCTGTTGGAAACGCAGCTGACCGGATTTATCATGGATATGTCATTGATTTCTTATATTTTTCCCTGATCAATTTTCCGATCTTTAATGTCGCAGATATTTATGTCACAGGGTCTACGTTTCTGCTGATTGTTTTAATTCTGTTTTACTACACAGATGAAGATTTTGAACAGATTCAGCTCTTCCCAGGACGTGGTAAACGGACTTCTTCATAAGAAGGCTGTTTTAGAAATATCAGATGCATATGTGTCAGGCTGGATAGAATACAGCTGATTTGCGTCAGGCTGAAAAAGAAGTATCAGGTTTAAGAAAGGAGGCGATGAGCTGTGTGTCAGCCAAAAAACTGTATCAGTCAGACTTTTGAAGTCAGTACTGCATATGATGGCATGCGCCTGGATAAATTTCTGGCCGATATTTATCCGGATTTATCCAGGTCATATTTTCAAAAACTGATTAAATCGGGACAAATCCGGATACAGAATGAACCAGCCAGAAAATCCGGCTGCATTGTAAAAGCGGGGGAGCTTGTAGATGTAGAAATACCGGAAACTGTCAGTGCAGACATACTGCCTGAAAATATTCCGCTGGATATATTGTATGAAGATGAAGATCTCCTGATTGTCAATAAACCAAAAGATATGGTCGTTCATCCTGCCCCTGGCCACTATACCGGAACACTTGTCAATGCCGTCATGTATCACTGTGCAGAGCATTTGTCCGGCATTAATGGTGAAATCCGTCCCGGCATCGTTCACCGCATCGACAAAGATACGACCGGTTCACTGATTGTATGCAAAAACGATTCTGCGCACGCCAGTCTGGCTGCACAGCTGAAAGAGCATTCCGTAACCAGGCGTTACCGTGGCATTGTAAGCGGCCTTATCAAAGACAATGAAGGCTCCATCAGCTCTGATATCGGGCGGGACCCTAAAAACCGTCTGAAAATGGCTTCCGGTGTAAAAAATGGGCGTCCCGCTGTTACAAATTACCATGTTCTGGAACGTTTCAGACAGCACACCTATCTGGAGTTTGAACTGGAAACAGGCAGAACGCATCAGATCCGGGTGCATATGGCCGGTATCGGGCACCCGCTTTTAGGAGATTCGTTATATGGCCCGTCCAAATGCAGATTTCATTTGCAGGGACAGTGCCTGCATGCAATGGTGATTGGATTTATTCATCCCAGGGATGGCAGATACATGGAAATAACAGCACCGCTGCCGGAATATTTTCAAAAACTGACGAACGAGGGGGCAGGACGGCTGTAAAACCTGTGCATCCGGCAGCTTTCTGGCAGCGGTTTTAAAATCGTTCTGTACATCGGTCTCAAAATGAAGTATAATAAAGATATCCTAAAAGAGGCAGCAAAGGTTCTATTCAGAAAGGAGCGGTATTTATGGGAAACTATGTAATTACAATCGGACGTGAATTTGAAAGTCTCGGACGTGATGTTGGATTAAGACTGAGTGAAAAACTGGGGATTAAATGTTATGATAAAGAACTGTTAAGCCGTGCAGCAAAAGAAAGCGGATTATGTGAGGAGATTTTCCATTCACAGGATGAAAAACCAACCAGCAGTTTTTTATATTCGCTTGTTATGGATACTTATTCAGCAACCGGCTATACAGCAGCACCGTTTTTAGACATGCCGTTAAATCACAAAATTTTTCTGGCGCAGTTTGACACAATTAAAAAACTCGCAGAAGAAGAATCCTGTATTATTGTTGGACGCTGTGCAGATTATGCGCTGAGTGATTTTCCTCGTACTATTAATACGTTTATTCATGCAGACATTGAATTCCGCATAAAAAATACAATGAACGAATTCGGCGTTAATGAATCCAAAGCCAAAGACATGATCAATAAAAAAGATAAACAGCGGTCCAGCTATTATAACTATTATTCCAATAAAAAATGGGGGAATTCCAGAGCTTATGATCTGACGCTGAATTCTGCAAAACTCGGCGTGGATGGCTGTGTCGATATGATTTTAAAATATAAAGAAATTATGCGCTATTAATTTTTGAACCGATGCCGCGCTGATGGAAGAGCAATCAAGAGCGATATTCCTGAGAGCGCGGTTTTATTATGTATGCCTCCAACTATTCGTAAAAGGACACTTTTACGAATAGTTAAGGGTGATCCGGATATGTCTTTATACTGCGATATATCTTCTATAAATCTTCAGAATCCAGAATGACCGTAAACGGCCCGTCATTTATTAACTGTACCTTCATATCAGCGCCAAATATTCCGGTTTCCACCTGTTTATGTTCCATACGGCATTTCTCAATAATATAATCATACAGTCCGCTGGCCAGTTCCGGTGCGCCGGCTTTTATAAAGGACGGCCGGTTTCCTTTGCGGCAGTCTGCATATAACGTAAACTGTGAGATTAACAGCAAGCCGCCGTTTACAGCATCTAAGGACAGATTTGTTTTTCCGTTTTCATCCTCAAATATACGCAGGCCAAGCATTTTACGTATCATCTTATCTGCAGTTTCTTTCGTGTCTGAGCTGCTGACGCCGATCAGTACTAAAAATCCTCTGTCTATCTGCCCGGTTATCTGGTTATCAATGGTTACAGATGCCTGCGTCACTCTTTGTATTACAAATTTCATAGTTTTCCTTTCTTGTGTGTGATTATGTGTTCATGCTATTCCTGTTACTGATTTTTCCCTCAATCTTCTGCAGAATCATTATCCTGCAAGGCAATTCCTTCCATTACAGCAGTTATTTTATCTGACATTCGTCTCTGCAGATATACCGGATTGAGTTTTCGTTTTGTATATACGAAACAGCTGTCTTTTGCTATATTTATTAAAAGACTTGTAAAAAACCTTTCCCAGCTAAAATAAAGACTGCTCTCTGCATAGTTCTCCGGATGCTCTAAAATCTGGTTCAGATTGTGATGCTTTATCACACCAGACTTTAAAATAAGCCATTCAAAAGATTCTGGCAGATACAGTACGATATTTTTTTCATGCTGAATCAGTTTCATCATGCGGTCCGCTTCTGCTCCAAAAGCAGCGCCATCTGCTATAACAAGCAGGCAGCGCCCGGCCTGAGATAAAGTTTTTTCAAAAATCTTTGACTTTCCACCAGCGGCAAGAACATGATAACTGCTTTTTCCAGGCAGTTTTTCAAAAAACTCATATCCGGAATTCGAATCTTCTGCAATCACAATCTCAGGCTTTACTGGTTTCGTGTAATCTTTTCTCCCATAAATATGGTAAAACTCATTATATGTCTGCTTCAGGGAAGCATATTTTCCTGACTCCCGTATTCCATAAATTTCCTCTATGCTGTATGGGAGGTTTGCAAGACCTTCTCTTGTCACAATAACAAAATAATTGTCGGACTGACGTACAGCTGAGGCAAACTCATCTGTCGGCAGAAACTCATTATTTTCATCTATAAAAATAATACAGTTGTGCATAACAGCAAGCAGTACAGACCAGTCCCTTCCTCCAAGCACTCTGCATGCACATTCACATTTCAAATCTATCCCACTTTGCAGCCCCGATTCGTAAAACTCGCGAATCATTTCTACAAGAGTTGTTTTTCCTGTAGCACTGTTTCCTTTCACAATTGTTATATTTCTGTGTATCGTAAAATCATACCGAAGTCTTGCATTCGTAACAATAATTCTGTAACTGCCCTTCATAATCCTCCTTTGCAGGCATTACCTGACAATCATGCCTGCAACTGGTATCAGCTCACGCATTGTATGAACGCTCTGACCAGTATTTAAAATTTTTAAAGTAAATGTTCCTTCTCCAAAATCCATCAGATGACGCAGGTTAATGGTGATATCCTGTATCCTTCCTATTTCTAAAATCCATTTTGCACAGTTATCCCCGCAGTGAGAGGCATTAAAAATTTTATCAGGTACATTATAAATCGAAATCAGTGTCTTTACTCCTCCAGATAACTCTAACGGCGAAATACTTCCCAGAACAGGACTGTCGATTATCCTTGGACTGAGTACCTGCGACCTGTCAACATCCTGAATCATATTTTTTACCAGGTCATCTGTGATCCACTCGTCTGTATACGTATTTTTAAAATAAACGACCGGGTTGTAAATAGCCTGCGGCATATCTCCATAAAAAACTGAAAGCATTATGAAATCACCCTTTCCAAAAATTCGGCCGGAACATGCCCGCAAAGCCAGACACCGTTTTCTGAAATAAAAAAACTGATTCCGCTCTGGTACATCCTTCCTGCGGACACGCGGAATACAACAGGCTTTCCATGCCGTTTTCCCACTTTCTGCGCGGTTTTGGTATCTTTAGACAAATGCACGTATAAACGCCCCATCGGCTTTACGCCTTCCAGGATAATATGGGCTGCTGCCTTTTCTGATGTTCCGTGATACAGATACTCCGGAGGTTCTGCTTCCTGAAGTTCCACATCTGCCGGGATGCTGTGACCCTGACTGGCACGGATTTTTGTTCCGTCTGAGTTGAATCTGTAACGATGTTTTTCATCTGTATGCACAATTTTCTCCAGCAAGTCTCTGTCAATGCTCCGTCCTGTTTTGCAGATTCCGTCAATCAGCCCGTTTACATTTGCCCAGCCGTGACTGTCAAGCTCAATGCCTGCAGCCTGCGGCTTATGACGCAGTACCAGGCTGATAAATTTACTTAAATTTTGTTCTCTTCCCATATATAAAATCCTCTGCTGCCTTATTTTTCCTGTTTCCATAAGACGCTCCATCACAAAATATCCGTCCGGCACGTGTAATATAACTTCTGTTTTATCCATACGGTCAGGAACGGTCTCTGTCTGTGGAGATTATAACAAAAAATGAAGGATATGGCAACTGGCAGGCATCATCCAAATCTTAACCGTTCTTTTTGGGATAGTTCATATTACTGTCATCCAGATATTTTTTAATAGTTTCTATTTCATCGTACAATCTGTTTGTTTTTACGACCAGTTGTTTTGCAAGCGGTTCTTCTGACTTTTTACTTTTTTGCAATTTCTTTATATATTCCAGATAATCCTCTTTTTTCATCTTCTCCAGATTATCATACGGCATCTTTATAAAATCATTGTGCATGTTATAATTGATTTTCCCAATTATTTTCATAAATGCTTTATCAAATCCTGACTGTTCTTTCCCAAAATTAATCTGGCAGCGGTTAATGATAAATGCAAAAAAATCAGCAAACTGTAATAATATTTCATCTTCCGAATCTGCATATTCAATTTCTTTTATTTTATCTGCACTATATGGAACAGATTGTTTCGTACCTGGTTTTTGCCGGCCTTCATCTGCAATAACCTTCACAGCGCTGTCTTGGCCATATCTGTTCTGATACCTCTGTATGTACTTATCACATTCTCCAATCAGAGACATCAAAGCAAAATCTTCTGCTTTTCCTAATTTAAAATTATCAATCCTGTCATTCAGTACAGATTCGGAATAACCAGAAGCATTAACCGCCTCCTGGCTGACTGCCTTACATATAACCGGAAACCGGAATTCATTATAACAATGCACGATTCTTTCAATTATATCCAGGCGTTCATTATCAGCTAATCCTTCAAACTCCTTCGTTCCCGCATAAATATATTTTGCATGAAATTCTTTTACTCCTGTATGCCTCTTCTTTATATTATTTAATTCCTGATATAATTTTTTCTCGATTTTCCTTTTTTCACTGCTTTTAATTATGACTGCAGCATAAAGCTTTGTCGATGCCGGATACGCTGGATGAATATGCTCCATACCGGGTGAACCAGAATCATCTATATAAATATACGGATTAATCATTGGTTTTTCTCCTAAAGCAGATTAATTTCATTTCTTTTCCTTATGTGCCGTAATGATCGTATAACTGCTCGCATTAACCGTTATAATGTAATTATCTGCATTAACATACCAATTTTTCCCTTTGCGTGTAATAACAGCATTTGCAGAACTAATTTCATTTTTACACCAGTCAGCCACATTATCTGTATCTAAAGACAGGTTTCTTTTAATACGTTTTATGCCTAATTCAGTTGTATGCAGTTTATTTAAGTTCTTTAGTAATTCATTATCTATATTCATATTATAATGTTCCTCGTATTACAATGTTCCTGTTTGTATCACTAATAGAATATCACAGTCACACTCATATTTCCATTGTTTTTTATTTATGTTCTGAGCCTGCGAGTTATAACGTTTCAGCGGAATCTGTCTGTATTAAAGCCGCTGCTTCTGTTCTCCTTGATCTGCCCGCTTCTTCTTACCGCCGAGTTCCTGTGATATTATTGGCACAATAAAAAAGCGGCATTTCAATACTTCTCGGAACACAGCCCCAGGCTGCCTGATGAAGCACATAATCTGCATCTTTACAGACATTTATGCAAGTTTTCAAATTTTTAATGTCTCCCCTGATAAATTCAAATTTTTTAGGTTTTTATTGATTAATTTCTGATAACACAAAAAGCACCCAAAAACCACTTTTTCAAGCCTGGGTGCTTTCTTTAGCTGCTCTGTTATTATATTATTAATGTGCACGGATACGGCTGCTGTAGATGCCTGTGACCTCATCCTTTGGCCGGCCGTATTTGGCAGATGCAATTTCTACCGCATTCGAAATATTAATTCCGCATTCAAGAAGCGAATCAATCAGTATAACAATTCCTTCCAGGATTCCTTCTGCTTTTCCTTCCAGAATTCCTTCTGCTTTTCCTTCCAGAATTCCTTCTGCTTTTCCTTCCATGCGTCCTCGTTCCAGGTTTGTCAGTCCGCTGTTCATTGCAAGCACCTCCCTTTCTAAGCCCGGATCCCAGAAGCTTACATATTTTGTTTTCATGCGGATATCCTGCAGTCCTCCTGCAAACATCAGCGAAACATACTCGACTGCTTCATCATGCCCGTCTTTTACCAGTTTTGTTTCCAGTATGCTTCTGTCAATATACAGAAATACAATCCGCATCAGGTCTGCTGTATTTTCCAGCTCTGCCAGTTCACGGGATGCCCGGCTGCTGCCGGCAGGCTGTTCCCTGGTCTGCTCATCCAGGGCCATCCTCAGGCCGGCCCTGCGCCCGGCAAGCGGAAACGATTTCGGCACCAGTGTCACCCATACGGTATAGACCGGCTGCAAGTCTTCGTAAATGGTATCATCCGTGACGGCCCCTTTCTGCGAGCTGAGCATTCTTGCCGCATAAAAGCCGGCCCTTTTCACCAGCGGATAGCCCGGTGCATGCTTCCTCTGCATTTCCAGGTCCAGGATGATCCGCACGGCTATTTTCTTTTTCTTATAATACCTGACTTTATCCGGCGGCAGGGCAATCTTCGTAAATACATCAAATTTTGTTGTATATTCCGCAATATCTGAAATCTCTGCGGATGCCGTATTGGTCCTTCCCGCAGATACTTCCCGGTCCAGCTCCGCAGCATCCATTAGTTCCATAATCTGTTCCGCACTGCAGTCTTTGTAAAAATCAATCGTATGCTTTACCAGCACAGCCAGGATTTTCTTGTTGGAAAATACGTTCTTAAACCGCTGGTCCGGCGTGATGCTGTCGTCATAGCTGTATTCATTTTCAATGCGCAGCGTTTCGTCTTTTTCCAGGCCCGGAATTATTTCTGCATCACTGCCGCTTCTGCCGGCGGCATTTTTCTGTTCTGTATTCAACGGTTCTTCCTCCTGTAATAATAATACACCCGCTGATAGCAGTTTTGCAATATAAAATTAATAGGAAGCCAGGACGGCTGTATAAAAAAGCATCCAAAACCATAATGATATGATACCTCTAAAGCAGACAGATAAAATATAAAAATCTGTTACTTTGGAGGTGTTTTTCATGTCCAGAAAAACAAAGTTTACACCGGAAGAAAAAGAACAGGCTGTTATAGATTATCTTGAAGGAAATAAATCCAGGACGCAGATTTGTGAAGAACTATGTATATCTTCAAGAACTATTCAGGATTGGGCCTTAATTTATAATAAACATGGAATTGCAGGCTTTTCAAGAAAAATACGGAACCGGTCTTATTCCAAAGAGTTTAAAATGAAAGTAGTTGAGGAATATATAAGGGGCGAAGGCTCTTCCATTGATTTGGGAATAAAATATGGTATTCCTTCCGGTCTTTTAAGAAGCCGGGTAAGGATGTATAATGCCAATAGAGAACTTAAGGATTACTATAGAATGGATGTGCAAACAGCTTGAAATATCAAGGGCTGCTTATTATAAATGGCTGCATCGTGAAGCGCCTTATGAGGAACTTGAAAATATCAGACTCGCAGAACTTATCAAAGAGAACGCTTTTGTCATATCCCGGGATACCGGCGAATGACATCCTGGATCAGTCATTTTAATCATACCTGCTACAGCAGGAACAGAGTTCACAGAATTATGAAAAAGCTGGATATCCATTCCGTAATCCGTAAAAAGAAGAAAAAGTATATTTATTCCAGTCCAGATGAAACGGCAGAAAATATACTTCAAAGGGATTTTTATGCTGCTCCCAATCAAAAACGTGCTGCAGA
Source organism: uncultured Eubacterium sp. (assembly GCA_910580075.1). Taxonomy (GTDB): domain Bacteria; phylum Bacillota; class Clostridia; order Lachnospirales; family Lachnospiraceae; genus Eubacterium_J. The sequence goes on from CAJTVR010000003.1 coordinate 69,708, forward strand.
CGTAACGGAATTCAAAGTCCCCGGGGAGAAAAAGAAACTGTATTTAAGTGCCATTATAGATCTCTATGACAAATATCCTGCAGCATATGCTGTTAGTGCAGGAAACGACAACAGGTTAGTCTTTAAAACATTTTATAAAGCAACTGCTGCGAATCCGGATGCCAAACCGATTTTTCATTCAGGCCGGGGATTCCGGTATACCAGCAAGGCATTCAGGAAGAAACTTGAAAAACAGGAAAGGGAACAGTCTGTATCCGGAGCCGGCCACTGCATCGATAATGGACCAGCAGAAGGATTTTGGGGGATTATAAAATCTGAAATGTACCAGACCTTCAGCCGGTCTTCGTAAATGGAATCCGGAGTGCCCGCTGCTCAGCATACAATATCCCTGCACCACTTCCATGGCAGTTTTGAAATTCCAGATGCCAAAAGCAGACTGATCACATAAATTACCACACATGAAAAAACTGACGACCGCATTTGCATCCAGGAATCACCTGCCACTTTCACCAATGCCAGGCCAACAGTATAATGAATACAGTAAATACCCTGACTATACACAGCTATTTGTCCAGCAGCCTACAAAAATGGCCTGGAAACTGTAATGACAGGAATATAATAACTGCAGATAACAAGAACAGCAGTAATAACCATGATATCCCAGTTAAAATACATTACAGTTTCCAGAGAAGTATGTCCCATAAAAAGCTGAAATCCAAGCTCTTTAAACCCATAGCATGCGCTTCCTCTGAAGAAAAGAGAGTATATATTATATACACAGAACGTGATCAGCGGCCAGATAAGATAAGGCTTGAGCAGACGGATGATCCGCTTCTGCAGCTTTTTCAAACTGCCGCTTTCTATGCTGTCTGCTGAAAAATAAAATGCCAGCAGAACAAAGCCGTGTACGGCGCATAACTTTGCAGAATCAAGTATTTCATAAAATATACTATTCCTGTCATTTACCCAGAAATGACACAGAATAACGCAAAAACTCATAAATATCCTTAAAATATCAAAGCCGGCAATCCTATCTCCCCCCGACTGCCAGATACAAAGAACCGTAAATCCGAATTCTGGTTTTTCAAATCCATTTTCATATTTTTCCCGTTCATCTCTGCTTTCATCATCGTTACCAGCCAGATTCCGACTGCCGGATGCTCTTTTTAATGCTTTTTATTTCAATCCATTCCACAGGAACATTCAGCCTCTGATCACATAAATAGCCATGAAATATATCTTGTAAGATCTGTATTCTGACAGTCAGCAAACGGATAAGCGGATTTAGTATTTTTGTTACTTTTAAATCTTTTCCATGAAATTCTGCAATTTCCAAGGCCATTTCATACGCACTTTCATATCTGATATCCTGAGGAAAATATACACCAGGCTTTTTATAATAAATAATATTTCTTATTACAGATGAAACATTATCGATATGTATCCTGCTGCATTTCCTGCCAAATAACGGAAAAAAAGGGAGTTTTCTGACAAGTTTTGAAAGTATATGATAACTTCCCGGACATTCATAACCATATACTTCTGGTAAACGTATTATAGAAACACAAAATAAGCGGTCGTTCCGTTTCCATAATTCTTTTTCAATAGCAAATTCTTTTTTTCCCGCTTCATCAGAAGGAAGAACAGGTGTTTTTATTGTAATCATACCTTTTATCTTCCCATATACATGCAGTGAGCTTAAATATAGAAACATGCCAGCGCCTGACTTTTTTGCAATGTCTGCAGTCTTAAGAGCATCATCTGTTCCAGCATCATATAAAACGGCATCATAACCTGAAAAATCAAATGATTTTTTCGTACAGTCTCTTACGTCAGTGATATCCGTCTGAAAGAAATCCGGCCGCCTGAGCACAAAACTGAGGAATGATTTTCCGATATACGAGTTTATCCCTATAACAAGTATCCGTTTTTTCTTTGAAAAATCCGGCTTCTTCATACCACTTATTTTTGCAGTTTCGGGGGAATCAGTAAATATTTTCACTTTTAAATACCTCCGTATATTTTTATTCTCTGATAAGGCAGCTGCAGTTTTTATGCTTATTTCGGTGAAAGTTCCCTGCAGTTTTGGGTTTATTATTTTAAAACATTTACAAGCAGGTCTATTTTTTCATGCATTGGTATAGAATGATTTCCGACAAAGAACGCATTCTCATGAAGATAATCTGCATGTTCCAAGTTTCCGGCTATTGAATAATCCATATATTTTAATGCCTTCTGTCTTATAAAATTTCCAGCAGCCACAGGCCGTGTCTCGATTCCATTTACTGCAAGCAGCCGGACGTATTTCTCACGTTCTCCGCTGATTCTTTTTGGAAGGATAACTGCAAAACCAAACCATGAAGACTCACCACATTCTTTCTGAATTAGAAAATCTTATTCTTCTTTCATCGGCTGCGGTGACAGTCTCGGGTAAATGCAGGAAGACGCTAAAAAAAGCAGCTTTTTCACCTTGTATTTTCTTGCACACTCAATCACATTATTCTGGATTGCCAGATTATCATATAAAAATTCAGCCGGAGATTCTATGTTTGCCATAATTCCTCCTACTTTTGCTGCTGCAAGAACCACATAATCCGGCTGTTCTTTTTCAAAGTAAAGCCTGCTCTGTTCCTGAGAACGCAAGTCCAGTTTTGATGATCTTAAACCGATAATATTGCCATACCCTTCTGCTCTGAATTTTCTTTCAATAGCTGAACCTACAAGCCCGTTTCTGCCAGCAATAAAAATTTTACTGTCTTTTTCCATATACATTCACCACTTTTATTTATATTATTAAATACTGCTTCCTGCTTTTTCACGTTTTGCCAGTTCTCTGTCATGTACTGCCATAATCCTTATCAGCTCTTCATAACTTGTTTTCATCGGATTCCATCCAAGTTCCCGTTTTGCTTTTGAAGGATTTCCCAGGAGATTTACCACATCCGTTGGGCGAAACCACTGCGGATTTACGCATACAAGCATTCTTCCTGAAGAAGTATCGTACCCTTTTTTGTGAATGCCGCTCCCTTTCCATACCCTCTGGATACCATTCACATTAAACGCACGTTCTGTAAAATCCTGTACCGTATGCTGCACACCTGTTGCAATGACAAAATCCTGCGGCCTGTCATTTTGCAGCATCAGCCACATACATTCTACATAATCTTTTGCATATCCCCAGTCACGTTTTGCATCCATGTTTCCAAGCTCCAGGTGGGTTTGCAGTCCTTCTGCTATCCGGCCTGCAGCAAGCGTAATTTTTCGTGTCACGAAATTCTCTCCCCGGCGCTCAGATTCATGATTAAACAAAATTCCATTACAGCAGAACATGCCATAAGCTTCCCGGTACTCTTTTACAATCCAAAACCCATACTGTTTTGCCACAGCATACGGTGAATACGGGTGAAACGGAGTTTCTTCATCCTGGGGCACTTCCTGCACTCTTCCGTACAGTTCTGATGTAGAAGCCTGGTAAATACGGCATGTTTTATCCATTCCGAGCATCCTGACCGCTTCTAAAATCCTCAGTACCCCAAGCGCAGCCACATCACCACAGTATTCTGGTGCTTCAAAACTTATGGCCACATGGCTCTGTGCGCCCAGGTTATATATTTCATCCGGTCTGCATTCTGCCAGAATTCTGACTATAGAAGATGAATCTGATAAATCTCCATAATACAAAATCACCTGATGATCTCTAATCAAGTGATGAATTCTTTCTGTATTCGAAACAGATGCCCTTCGTAAACTTCATATCCTTTTTCCAGTAAAAATTCAGCCAGATAAGAGCCATCCTGGCCGGTTATCCCTGTAATTAATGCTCTCTTCATAAATCATCCTTTTATCATCTAATAAATTCCATAAATTTCCGCTTATTTTCTACAGCAGCATCTGCCGGCCTGCCAAGATCTGATCTCGCACCCAGAGCACATTTTATTTCAATAAACACTAAATCCCTGCGTCTCTTTGCCTCAGCAAGTTCTCTGTCCAGACTTTCAAATTCAGAAACACAGACACTGTACGGATATCCGCAGGACTTTGCTATTTTAAATAAATCAAGGCCGCTCATGGCGGTCGGCTGCCCGCCGACTGTTTCATGTGCCCCGTTATGAATCACAATATGAATCAAATTTTTCGGACGGTGGTGTGCAATCACCGGCAGCGCTCCCATATGCATCAAAAGAGCTCCGTCCCCGTCAATGCACCATATTGTTTTCTGCGGTTTGAACAGAGCAGCCCCAAGTGCTATGGAACTTGCATGGCCCATGGACCCTATTGTCAGGAAATCTTTTTCATGTCCCTGGCCGAGTGCTTCCCGTATTTCGTACAGCTCACGGCTTGCCTTTCCTGTCGTAGATATAACCGGGTCGCTGCCGCTGGCCGCTGCGATATGCCGGATGACATCCTCGCGTTTCAATACGTTTCCGTTTTGGTACTTCAGAGGCATTTCATAGCTTAATGCTCCCTTTCTTACCAGAATGGCAGCACTTTTTCCTTTTTCCAGCAATACTTTAAACTGGCTCAGCGCTTTATTTAATTCATCGCATGAAGTATCCGATGAAAGTATAAAATAAGGAACACCCATATCTTCCAGCAGTCTGCAGGTGATCCTGCCCTGGTAAATATGCTGCGGTTCGTCATGCACGCCCGGCTCACCGCGCCAGCCTATAATAAATATACAGGGTATGGCATAAACCTCCTCGTTTAAAAGGCTTGCCAGCGGATTAATCACATTCCCTTCTCCGCTGTTTTGCATATATACAGCAGGTACTTTTCCCGTAGCCAGATGATATCCTGCTGCAGCTGCGGCTGCATTTCCTTCGTTAGCCGCGATGATATGATGCCTGCTGTCTGTCCCGTATACATTTATAAGATAATCGCCCAGTGCCCGCAGATTGCTGTCTGGGACTCCTGCATAAAAATCCGAATGAACGGCTTTTACCAGTACTGAAACATCCATATATTCTCCTTTCGACCATTCAGACAGTTACTGCTGTGCAGTCTCCTATCCTGTTTTTGTCTGTCAGATCATCTGCCTGTAAGATGAATCCAGGGCTGCAAGCTCATCCAGTGTGTCAGTTTCCGTAACCTGCATATCCTGTATCTCATGAACATAAAGACGCAGATCCTTAAGATGACGGTTTACAACATCATCCCAGAAAAGTTTTTCATGTCCTTTCTGTTCATATGCCTGTTCCAGAAACTCTGCCAGCCGCCTGGCATCTGTACTTTTAAAATATGCTATGCCAGCCATATTGAACATGCTGTCGCCTTTTTTTCCAATTCGGATGATCCTGCCATTCTGATCCTGTTCAAGCACCCAGTCATTTGAATGTCCCTGAACCATTTTTCCATAATAGCAGGACTGTTTCAGCTCTGCCTTAAATACATCCCTGTCAGAAACATATAAATCGGACTCACAGATAAAACAGTCTTTTCCTTCTTTCAGTACCCGGCACGCGGCCCTCATAGAAGAAATATTGTTTTTTTCCATATATTCTTTATTTTCAATAAAAGATACTCTGCCATACCTGTCAGACAGATAAAAAAACTGTTCCTTTTTATATCCCGTAACCACATAAATATGTGAAACCCTGCGGTATAACAGTCCTTCAATCACGGTTTCAATCAGCGGTTTTCCATGTATCCTGACAAGCGGCTTTGGGGTTTTGTCTGTAAGAGGCTTCATTCTCGTACCAAGGCCCGCAGCCAGCAGAATAGCAGTTTCGTTCTTTTCCACACCGCATTTCATTATTTTTTTGAAACATTCCTTTCATTACATGCTTTATGATAAATAACCGGAATACGTACACCTATGGATGCAAGCGCATCTTCAAATACATCCCAGAACAAACGGATATCCTGCTCATCCACCATACCCATTGCACACAGCCTGAACGTCCTTTCCGTTTCCAGTTTCCCAGGATAAATGGTAAAACCGCGCTCATAGCAGTAATCATGGATGCTTTGAAAATTCCATTCCGGGTCATCCGGATACAGTACAGCAGAAACAAGCCCGGACTGGGCGCTTCTGTCAAGCGCTTCCTTTAGTCCGAGCCTGTCTTCTCCCTCATGAATAGCTGCCATAATCCGCTGATGCCTTTTCCATTTCTTCTGTTCGCCTTCCATAAAATATTCATCCAGCGCCTGTCTTGCTGCATACACAGTCTGTACCGGAGGCGTAAAATGCATTTCCCCGGTCCTTTCAAAATATGCATACTGCATGTACAGGTTACAGTAATAAGAGCGTTTTGGATAATTTCTGCTCTCTTCTATGATATCCCGTCTTCCTATCACATAAGAAAGCCCTGTCATCCCTGCAATGCCTTTCTGTGCCGATGCCATACAAAAATCGATATTATCCTCGTATACATTCACAGGCATCATCGCATATGAGGATGTTGTATCCGTGATAAAGAAGGCTCCGTACCTGTGAGCCAGTCTTCCTGTTTCCCTGATTGGATTCAGCAGCCCGCTTCCCGTTTCATGATGCGTCATATAAACATAACCAATATTTTTATTTGCCTTCAATACTGCCTCAACCAGTGTAAGATCCGGCAGAGAATCTTCCGGCTGAATCATTTCTTCAAATGGAAGCCCGTAAGATCTAAGAATATCCGCAGCCCTGCGGCTGTATGCCCCGTTACTGATTACAAGCGCTTTCTTTCCATCCGCCAGCAGGGAATTCAGGACTGCATCCATGCAGACTGTTCCAGAACCACAGAATAATACAGCCGTATAATCTTCTTCTTTCCCATGTACGATTTTTACTAAATCGCTGCATATCGGGCGCATCACGGACTGAAATTCTTTTTCCCTTGGGCAGATATCCGGTACAATCTGTGCAAGTTTTACAGAATCAGATGTTGTTGCCGGTCCTGGATTTAGCAAAATATTTCTTTTGATTTTCATGTCTTTTCACTTCCGCCTTTCTAAAAAATACATCTATTTACTTTTGTTTTATCTCTGAAAACCAGAGAATATCGTTTGTTTAAGATTTATATTTAGAATCTTCTTCCGCTTCTCATGCTCCTAAATAATTCATAAATGCCTTTTTATTTTCTATCGCACTGATTGTTGGGCGGCCTAAATCATCCCTGGATCCCAAAGCACATTTACTTTCAATAAACGTCAGGGCATCTCTATATTTGCTAACAATAGTTCTTTATCCAATTCCTTATAGCTGCTGACACAAACGCTATAAGGATAACCGCAGTCTCTGGCAATTTTCCATATATCGATTCTTCCTGCAGCAGACTGCCCGCCAGCTGTTTCATGAGCTCCATTATCATTTTTCCATATATCCTGATAAGAGGCTTTGCAGTTTTATCCGTAAGCGGTCTCATTCTCTGCCCTAAACCAACAGCTATTTCCTTATTTTCTTTCATTTTTTATACAAAAACACATGATATACAAAATCATTATTCCAGTATCCTTTAACATCCGATTCTGCAAAAGAAATATCACAATCGTATTTCTCCGCAATTTGTTTAAACCAGTTCTTTGAATAAAACATTTTATCCAAACCTCCATAAATTTCATCATAATTTTCAATTTCTTTTCGTCTGTAGAATAGAAACTGATCTTTTTTGTCAATATCGTGAATATCCAAAAGACCAATAGAACGATTTGCTTTTTCAATCATTTTCTCTAAAACAGTTTTAGCATAATCCAAATCTGCAAAATAATGAAAAACCCCATTTGAAAAAACTGCATCATATTTTATGTTAACCGGCATATCTGCCGCCTCACTGCAAATACATTCGCAAAGTTCTCCAGGCTGAAATATACGTTTTACAACTTTTATTAATGCTTCACTATAATCCAGACCCCCTGCTTTCATACCTGCTTTTTTAAATAAAAGCAGATTGGGGCCAGAGCCGCAGCCTACTTCAAAAATACTTTTTATCTCACCATGTTTTGTAAGACAGCTAAGCATATCATTATGCTGCTTCATCCAGGCGCTATATTCTATACCCCCCCCCCGCACAATTTATGTCAAATCCATCCAGGCGTTTTAGTTCTAAAAACAGTTCTTCCAAATCATACATATTGATTCTGTCAAACTGGTCCGTTCTTTTTTCCCATATTTTCTTCCATGCATTGTTCATTTTATATGCTCCCTTCTTTTCACAAATCTAGCAAAATCCCCGGTCTCCAAGATCAGGGACAGTATTCCATTCAATATCTCCCTATATAATGGCGATAATCCCAGTTTTCTTAGCCATTCCACATGTTTGATTGTCCACTTTGTGCCATCATAATGATATCCATGGTGAAGGCACAGCGCACTAATCTGCTGCTTGATTCTCTTAAGGGCATCCTTATGGCCATCCCGCATTCGTATCATATTCATTGTCCAGGCCAGCTTTAGTATACAGGTAAATCCACGCTGCTACAAATGTAAGGTCACTTCATATTATCTATAATAAATCAGTTAATTTGTAGTAAATTACGTCAATCTTTTTATTCGCCAGTACATTTACCAGCCATAACTTATCTATCACAACTCACCTATCATAACTCATCTATCATAGAAATAATCTGCCCAAACGGCATAATCTGCGAATCAATTTCCTGTGCCCTGTGATGTCTCAGAATCTGCTCAGCAGCATTTTTCATCGCAGGAACTGCAGCCCGCATCAGCTGATTTGCATAAATCACAATATTTACGCCATGTGCAGCCAGTTCCTTTTCCGTGACAGAAGGAAATGCCGTCGGGACAACAGCAATCGGAGTCTTTTTGTCTTCTTCCCTAAATCTGTCGCAGAATTCTATGATTTCAGCCGGGTCTTTTTTTCTGCTGTGAATCAAAATGCCATCTGCTCCGGCATCCCGAAATGCACAGGCACGCAGCAGTGCATCTTCCAGCCCGCGTTCCAGAATCAGGCTCTCAATTCTTGCAATAATCATAAAATCATCTGAGAGCTGAGCCTGCTTTCCAGCCCTGATTTTTTCACAAAACCCTTCCACACTTTCCTGTGTCTGTTTCACGCTCGTCCCAAACAGGCTGTTTTTCTTAAGCCCCGTTTTATCCTCAATCACTACTACAGATACACCCATACGCTCCAGAGAACGCACGGTATAAACAAAGTGCTCTGTCAGGCCTCCTGTATCGCCGTCAAAGATAATCGGTTTTGTTGTAACTTCCATGATATCATTAATCGTTCGAAAACGGCTGGTCATATCAACCAGTTCAATATCAGGCTTTCCCTTATCCGTACTGTCACACAGGCTTGATACCCACATCGCATCAAACTGGTCGACCGCCTCTGTATCTGCCACAATCGTTTTCTCCGCAATCAGGCCGGTCAGCCCGCTGTGAACCTCTATCGTTTTTACAACCGGAACCAGATTTAAAAGCCTGCGAAGCCTTGCTCTTCGAAATTCCGGCATTGCAAGTTTCTCTTTCATCTGTTTGTCAATTTTTTGAATAGACGGATGATATGTGTACGGCACGTCAATCAGCCTTCCGCCATATTTTGATAACAAAGATTCGATATTTGCTTTAATTTCACGCATTCCAGGCTCGTCCCAGTTATTTCCGTGTATGATATAGTCAGGGTGTATTGAGGCAATTACATCATCATACATAATGGTATTTTGTATGATAACTTTGTGCACGCCCTTTATAGATTCGGCCATTTTAACACGTTCTTCTGTCGTTTTTGTCGGAAACCTGTTATAACGGACCATTTGTGAATCTGTAAGAACCCCTGCGATAACCATTCCGTATCTTGATGCTTCTTTTATAATATTTCGATGTCCGTCGTGAATGATATCTGTGCAAAAACATGTATATACAATACTCATATCTTTTCTCCAGCTTCTTCCTGATTGGTGTCTATGCTGTTACATTCATAAGTTTCAATAATATCCGCAATTCTTTCACATGCATGCCCGTCGCCATATGGATTTACAGCACGAGCCATGCTGTCATAAACTGCCTGATGATCTAGTAATTGAGTAAAACTTCGATAAATGGATTCTTCGTCTGTCCCAGCTAGTTTTGAAATTCCAGCTTCCATTCCTTCCGGCCTTTCAGTCGTAGTGCGCATAACCAGCACAGGTTTCCCAAGGCTTGGCGCTTCTTCCTGAATTCCTCCTGAATCTGTCAGAATCATATAAGAATGAGCCAGAAAATTATGAAAATCCAGTACATCCAGCGGCTCAATCAGATGTATGCGTTCCCTTATTTTATTTATTTCAGACTCCCCAAATATTTCCTTTGCAGCAGTTCTCACTGCAGGATTTAAGTGCATCGGGTAAATCACTTTCACATCTGCATGTTCTTCCAGAACACGTCTGACAGCCCGAAACATACTGCGCATCGGACTGCCCAGGTTTTCTCTTCTGTGAGCTGTCAGAAGGATCATGCGGCTGCCCTTTGCCCACTGCAGCTCTTTATGTGTGTAATCTTTTCTCACAGTTGTATGCAGTGCATCGATGACTGTATTGCCTGTTACAAAAATACTTTCTTCTTTCCTGCCTTCCTGTAATAAATTTGTCTTTGCAGGTTTTGTTGGTGCAAAATGAATCGAGGATAGTATACCGACTGCTTCCCGGTTGAATTCTTCCGGGTACGGTGAATGAATATTATATGTCCGAAGCCCGGCTTCCACATGGCCTACCGGAATATTCAGATAAAATGCTGCCAGCGCAGAAGCAAAAGCTGTCGACGTATCTCCATGTACAAGTACAATGTCCGGTTTTACATTTTCCAGAACTGGTTTTAACCGATTCAAAATTACTGTTGTAATATCAAACAATGTCTGAGAATCATTCATAATAGCCAGGTCATAATCAGGAACGATTCCAAAAACATGCAAAACCTGCTCCAGCATGCTTTTATGCTGGCCTGTCACTGTAACTATTGTGTGAATCCCTTTCCGTTTTTTCAGTTCTTTTACAAGCGGGCACATTTTAACAGCCTCCGGCCTCGTTCCAAATACAAGCATAACAATTTTTTTCTGCTTCAATTCTTTTATTCTCCCAATCCATGATTTATAATCTTCTTGTTAAAATAACCTGCCTTTATATTCTGAGCGAATTATGCCTGCATGTTCAAAATCATAACAGTATTGCTTTAACTCATGCTCAATATATGTTATTTCCCTTTTGTATTTTTGTATTTTTTTCCATACCTGTGTATTTACCACAGATTTTTCAGGCACAAAATACTGTAGGGCCTTTTGATGTAAAAGCCCCTGTATTCCAAAATGTTCTATTATACGATTTTTAGTTTCTTCATAATTGAATATTAAATCTTCAAATCTTATGAGTATTACCTGCTCAGGCAAAGGTGTTTTCTCATACAGATTTCTTGTCCACCGATACCATTGGCAGTATTTTTTTACACTGTCCGTCGGTGCCACTCCGCCTCCCCATACTGCTTTTTCCATCAGATAAAGATCTCTTGGGTCCCGTTCTACTAAAACGGCTCTGATATCAGGAGCATACCGCAGATACCTGGAAAAATTAGAGGGTGGAATAAACTGATCAATAAAATAGAAATCTGTACCGCCATTTTGTATCAGTCTGCAAAGATTATTTACAAACCGTTTTGTCGCATTCAAAAAAGCGTCTTCCTCTGTTATCGTCAGATAAGCGTCTTCATTTTTTGAAATAAGCCCCCAGGAATGAGGCGGCATTTTTAATATTTTTGACGCAGACAGTTCTGCTTTCTGTAAAAGCCTTGACAAAATAAAAAACAGCCTTCCCCTGTCATACTCATCATAATGCCAGGTACCATGATAGTTTAACACTGTCAGTTCATCTACATAACGGTCAGCTGCTTTTAGAAAACCTTTCCCGAAATACCGGCTGAACCGTCTTACAAACCATATATGGTCTAATTCATACATGCGTTTTTTAAACCGTTTGATGCTTTGAGAAGAATTGTGACGGTTTGGATTTTCAATCAGGCTGTATTCCAAATCTGACACACCGTCCGGATCATGAAGGATTCTTATTTCGCTGTCACTAACACATGAAATACCTTCAAATTCACGTATCAGATCCGTTACCGCACTTGAACCTGTCCCATAACATCCTGTCACTGTCAGTATCATAAATGTTCCTTTCTTTTATTGATGATTATGACTGATATAAAACCATGCAGTATCACCTGTATGAGATTCATCTGCCTGTCTGGCCATTAACTCATACTTTCTTTTCTCCTGCCATGAAAGCTCTGTATACTTTTGATTGATTTCCTGAAAACTTAAATCTGAGTCATGATACCATTTGCTTGTAAAAAACTGTCCGCTTCCAGAAAAATATATGACTTTATTCACTTTCAGCCCATGCTGTTTACACATCCATCTGAGCGCTCTGACAGAATATAAAAAATAATGTCTTGGCGCATCAATCTGATACCAGTTTTCTCTATAAATACTCCATGCCTTACTGTCCATAACAGGTATTTTTATCAGACATTTCCCGTCTTTAGATAAAATTTTACGAATTTTTTCTATCACTTCATGGGGATGCTCCATATGCTCAAAGGAAGATTCAAATAAAATAAGATCATATTTTTTCTCATCTGAAAGATCCTCTATTCCGCACTGTCTGAATTTAATTTTATCTGTCAGCGGCTCACTGCAGAATTTGTCGATGCAGGTCACATCTAAAAAACCGTTTTTCTTTAAAAAAGAGGCAAGCAGGCCATTACCCCCCCCCACGTCTATAATACTGTCATAAAAATTTGCCTTAGATGCATACACAGACTTGCTAAGCACTGCCGTTTTTGCAAAAAGACGGAATAAATTTCCTCTCCATCCAAATCCCTGGCTCGAAATATGCAAGACTGGTTTTACAGCCGCTTTTGGCAAATGCATGCGCGGAGATTTTCTATGGAAAGAATAATACTCTTTTCCATAATACCGTTCCATATGTTTTACATTCTGGTCAAGCTGCATGGTCCTGCATTTCGGACAAAGCAGATACCGAAACTGTTCTCCTTCATTTAACTGTCTTTCCTTTACATTATAAAACTTCAGGAACTGCCTGTTCCCGCAGATTCTGCACTGTGCCATAAATAAATACTCCTGTTTTTTATCTGTGTTTTTTACCCAGCAGTACATTTTTAAATAGTTATGTACCACTCCGCGAAGCATATCACGTTCTGAACCTTCAATGTCTGCTTTTATTTTATATCACATCTTTGAAATATGCAGCCGTCTGCCTGATTCCATCCAGTAAATGAATGTCCGGCTCCCAGTCCAGCTCCTTTTTCGCCATACTGATATCCGGTCTTCTCTGAGCCGGATCATCCAAAGGAAGTTCCTTATACACAAGCTTTGACTTTGAACGGGTCTGGTCTATAATAATTTCAGCAAGTTTTTTTATTGTAAACTCACCTGGATTTCCTATATTGACAGGTCCTGTGAATCCGTTTCTGCTATTCATAAGGCGCACCATTCCTTCGATTAAGTCATCCACATAACAAAAACTTCTTGTCTGGGATCCATCTCCATAAATCGTGATATCCTCGTTTCTAAGTGCCTGTACAATAAAATTGGACACAACTCTTCCATCTCCAATATCCATCCTCGGACCATAAGTGTTAAATATGCGCATCACTTTAATATCTGTCCCATGCATCCTGTTGTAATCAAAAAACAGCGTTTCCGCTGCCCTCTTTCCTTCATCATAACAGGACCTTGGCCCTATCGTATTCACATTTCCTCTATAACCTTCCGGCTGAGGATGTACATCAGGATCTCCATATATTTCAGATGTTGATGCCTGTAATATCCGTGCTCCTGTGCGTTTTGCCAGTCCAAGCGTATTCATTGCGCCATACAGACATGTTTTTATCGTATAAATAGGATCTTTTTGATACCATACAGGACTTGCCGGACACGCCAGATTATAGATCTGGTCACATTCTATATAAACCGGCTGTGTGATGTCATGCCGGATAAACTCAAAATACGGATTTCCCAGCAAGTGACGGATATTGTCTTTTGAGCCTGTATATAAATTATCAAGACATACTACATCGTGACCGTCTTCGAGCAGTCTGTCACATAAATGTGAGCCCAGAAATCCGGCTCCGCCAGTCACCAATACCCTTTTTTTCTTCATGAACTTAACCTCTTTTCTGCTTCATTCCTTTTTAATCTTATAAAACTAACCTGTATAAATAATATTTTCCTGCCAGTAAAAACTATATCCAAGCGTAAACTGCCCCGCAATATTCCACAACAGAGCAAATAGAAAAATCATGCTGAACCATAACACTCTATTCGTCTGTCTATCAGCCGATTTTACTGCATAAATCATAGCAGCTACTGCGATCGGTATCATGTAATAGGTAAATCTGTATATTATATAATACTGTGTCGACAGCATTTGTATTAAAAAAAATCCAACTGCAGAATTAAACCATACTCTGTGCTGTAAATTGTGCATATCAAATTTTCTACGATAGATTAAAACTGGTAATAAAAATATGGCAGGCCTGATTAACGATACCCATGATGTACGAGTAAATCCAGAATAGTCAAACAAATAATAATACGGGAAATTTATATAATATAAAAATTTTTTTAAACCAAAAAATACAGCTGCATAACTAAAAATCATTCCAATAACGATAGGTCTTTTATGAATGCTTTTCCAGTCTGTCTTTAATAGCCAATACATAGGAAGCATCGCTAATGTTGCAGTATGAATCTGAGACACAACGAGGATGCCAGCAGCATATCTGAAAGGTTTATTCTTATATATATATTTCACTAAATATACAAAAAGAATTGACGCCATATAGTTTCTTGTCGTATTAAAGCAGGTATAGTAGCTGCCAATGGTCAGTGTAACCAGGATGCATAACCATACCGCATCGGATTCTCTAGCAAAAAAATGCCAAAGCACACATACCGTAATTGCAGCAAGAACACACATAAAAATTACAGTATTATAATTTGTAATTTCTCCAATTATCTTTTCTAATAATGCAAAAAGCGGTTCGCGTTCTTTTAATATCTGATGCAAGTCAATCTGGCTTATATAATTTTCATAATAAAACTGGTACGTAAGATAATCTGTCTCCATATTATTTCTGAGTCCAGTAACCAAAATCATCATCAGTCCTGAAATAAATAGAAATATAAAACGATTCGAATAATCATTTTTGTTTCTGCTAAACTGAATTTTACCAAAAGAAAAGCTTACTTTTTTAAGGTTATAGCAAAACAGACAAAGCACAATAATACAGATATCAATTTTCAAATAGAAATTCACTTAAATCATCTCCTGAATTATTCAAATGTCGAGACCTGTCATCTTTCGTATCAGTTCCCTATCAGTTACAGTTCATATTCTAACTATATGGCATCAGGATAAAACATATATTTTTCATAATCTGGCATAATTTCAGATAGCCTTTCCATACCTATTTCATCTTTATCAATAAAATGAAACTGAAACTGCTTCCCTTCTCTTCCATAAAGATCTCTGCCATGTATCATACAGTCTAAAATATATTCATCATCAGAAGCATAGTTTTTCATATTCTGAATCACATCCTGTCTGTCATCAATAATTGAATTTAACTTTGTTTTTATCTTCTCAATTCCTCCAAAATATGAAAAATGCCATCCGCCATCCTGTATGACAGGTATTTTTGCACGTATATTCCGCAGCCCCTGCGGCATCCGCATATTTTTATATTTACAAATTACCGTTCCGATCCAGTTTCCCTGTGCTTCACAGTTAAGGTAATAATAAAACATTTTCTGTGAACATGCGACTGGCGAAAAATCCATCAGTTCTTCCAGCCGCGGCCTGCGCAGCATTTTTTTTATTTCTTTCCGATTATAATTCCCGATCAGGAATGCCATTTTTCTCAGAAACTCATTTTTTAGATCAAAATCAGCATGCCGGTTTAAATAATTCGCAAATAGTTCCGGGTTTGGAATCTCATCTGCGTCCGAAATCAGTATCAAATCATCCGGCTTACAGTTTTGAAGTCCTTTCATAATACAGTTTCTCTGCCAGTTTTCAATCGACCAGTCGCCTTCGAATTTATATTTCGGTGCATCACAGGAGTTTACATAAATTATCTTATGATCAAATTCTTGAAACTTTTCCCTGTTTTCATAAAAAAGCAGCTTTTTTTTCTTACCCCGGTGCGTAACAGGAAGCTCTGCGATTACAAAGTAATCGACAAACTGCCATAACAGCCGCATTCTTAATTCTGTCAGCTTAAATTCATCATAAAATGTAAAACAATCATATACTGCCATAAAATTCTCCTATACAATTACATTTGTTTGAACAGATGCAGAATCATATTTTTCATCTGGCTGGATACCTCTAGAAAAAGTGAATCTTTTAAAAGCGCAAGTCCCAGTCCGTAAACAGCTGCACCGGCAGCTGGTATTAAGATACATCTGACCGCCGGTGCTGTCACAATAAATTTCAGCATCCAGATACAGGATAGCATCAAACACGAAGATAAAATATAATGCCATATATTTTTTAATACAAAGCGGTAATTGATACATTTTGCCGAAAAATATAACGCACAGGCTGTTACCATAAATTCTGCAAGTACCGTTCCTACTGCAGCTCCGGTCTGTGCATATCTTGGTATCAGTAAAAAATTGGCAGCAATATTCGTAACTGTTCCAGCCAGAGTTGCATACAGCTGATATTTTTCTTTTCCATAAGGAATCAGAATCTGATTTGCTGCTATCGTACTTAAAGGAATCAGTATAATAATTACCGACATGATCTTTGAACACAGTGTTGCCGGAATATAGCCGGTTCCGCTGAATACAGTTAAAATTTCCCCGCTCAGCAAAAACATGCCGGACGCAGCCGGTATTGCGAGAGCCAGCGCACATTCAAAGCACTTTTTTAATAAATCTTTGTACTTATCCATTTTTCCAATAGACAGATAATAAGACAATCTCGGAAGCAGGATGACCGATAATGATACAATTACAGACAGACATATCCGGTTCATTTTATTGGCAGCTGCATATAAACCAACTGCATAATCTGAACTCAGAAGACCTGTCATCGATGTATCGAGCGTTACATAAATATTTCCTGCTGCTGCATTTGTAAAAAATACGAAGATAGGTTTTATATGCTTTTTCAATTCCATCCTGTCACTGAATGTTAAAGAAATATACTTTCTTGCATGAACGATATTGAAAATATTTCCTCCAGCTGTGGAAAGTACAAGAATAGCTGCATAAAAATTATAATCGTCTGCATCACGTACAAAAAGGAATAACAGTATCAGTGAGATTATCTGGCATATTACGGTCCTGACAGTCATGCATTCGTATTCTTCCAGCGCACTGTACATCCATTCCAGACCTAATGCTGAACATCCGATTCCTAAACCTGAGACTGCCAGCAGAAATTTGTATTCCTGAAATTTTTCAATAAATATCAGGGACAGAAAAAAAATAATATATGTGAAAATGGATGTGCAGATATTTATGGTAAATAATTCTTTCACAAGTTTGGACAGCTTTTCCTGATCGCCTTTTACCTTAGCCCCCTCTCGGATGCCATAAGATGTCACGCCAAGAGATGCAAATAACGTAAAATATGATACCACTGAACGGCTGAAATCTACTTTTCCGATACCCTCTACCGATAATACATGTGTGGTATATACAAATGTGATCATCGGGAAAAGAAGGGAACTGACAGTTTTTATTAAATATAAAATATAATTTTTCTTAAGAGATTTTTCTTTCATATTCTCTTCTGGCAGCGCTTATAGTAAATCGATCTTACTGTACGAATCCATAGTTCAGAATTTATGGAATACAAAAAAATGATAAATTTTCTTACTGCAGATTCATTTCCCTTCATAAAATAATCCTTTTTATATCTGTGATACCTGTATTGAACGGACTTTTTTATTTCTTGTTTCTGATGCGCCGAAATCGCATGATCATCATCTGTCAGACAAGCCAGCCGCAAAATCGTATGCATATACAGACAAAGCTGGTCTTTATACATGTGATCCAGTTTCTTTTTTCGATAAAACTGAAGCAGTATATGACCAGACTGTATTTGTTCGTAATAAAAGCTGCTTAATTTCATCGAATTCGATATACTTCCAGCCGTATCTCTGTGAATATAATAAATATCTGTTAACAGTACAATCTGATTAGCATAATAATAAAGGAGCGGAGTTACTAAAATGTCTTCAAAATAAATTGTCGGACATTCCGGCTTATACTTTTCCAGATTTATTCTATCTAAAAAACGTTTGCGGTAAATCTTACCCCATAGCGGAGTAATAATGCTTTTCTGGCAGTCCTGGTAAATTCTTTTGCAGATATCTATGCCATATTCTTTTGTAAATACCTGATGTCCGTGCTTCCATTCATGTTTTTCCGGATATTTCATATCCATGCGCCTGCCAGCAATAATGTCAACGCTGTCGTCTTTGAAATATCTGGAAAAATCTGCAATAATGTAAGGTGAAACAATATCATCATGGTCAGCAAACATGATCCAGTCCCCGGCAGCCTGTTTTAATCCAGCGGTCCGCGCTGCTGACAAACCCGCATTTTTTTGATGAATCACTATAATACGGCTGTCCATTTTTCCAAGTTCATCACATATCTTCCCTGCCTTATTTGTAGATCCATCATCTATTAGAATGATTTCCAGATTCTGGTAATGCTGTGCACAAATACTGTCAACACATGCAGTTAAATATGTTTCTTCATTATAAACAGGAACGATTACAGATACTTTACTATTCTTTTCCATAACAGTTTCCAATCTGTGAATTTCTTATTAATGATTCTGCAGGTTATACTGCAGGAAGTCTTTGAAATACATGCAAAGCGAGACAGGTCTTGCTAAAATTTCGTACTGATCGAACGCCCGCTGAGGACGCATATCTTTGATCCAGTATGAAAATCTCTGTCTGTTGATCACGGATTTTAAGCGGTACCGTTTTTCTTTACACAGTCTGCTTCTCCGGTAATAATAATCTTCTGTACCTCTTGGACTCTCAATTCTTATTTTTAACTGCTGATCTGTAAGTCCGCCTTTAAGAAAAGTTTTGATCATCATCACGCAGTCTGTATAAATCAGCGGATGCTTTGCTGTCAGTTCATCAAATACATATGCTTCCGTTAAGAACTTTTCCTGTGCAAATACCGGAAAACGATATTCCTTTAATCTGCTCACAAAATAAATCTCAGGCTCACCCCAGAAATGGTGCATATCCCGTATTTCTATTGTATTACTTACCACAGGGTATGACTTGAAGTTTTTTCCTTTCTTCTTCCCGCTCCTGTCTATGACTCTGCCTGCAAAACCGGAACAGTTCTGATATACAGCGTCCTTTAAAAATTTGTCTGCCAGAAAAAAAATATCCTGAACCGCATTCTGGCTCAGACGGTCATCATCATCAATACAGACAAATAAATCTCCGTCACACATCTCAATTGCACGATTGAATGCTGCATGTTTTCCGCTGTTGTTCTGTCTGATACAGCGGATTGTTAAATGGTCCACAGGATGTATTTTTTGAATCAGAAGCCTGATATCTTCATCTGAGCCGTCATCTATAACCAGCCATTCTGCGGTATTGCCTTGCGGCATTTGTTTTACCGCTCTTTTAATACTGTTAAACAAACCCGGGAGTTTTTGAGGACGATTATAGGAAGGGGTAAATATTGTCAGCTTCATACGCTTATATCCCTGTATAATCTGCATAATCTGTCTGCCATAACTTCCCAGCTGTATTTTTCATGATACAAATTTTGCATTTTTTTAGACATTTCTTTCCAATCCATTTTTCTGTGTACTAATTTCAGAATTCCTTCCCGGAATCCCTTTTCCGAATAATCAATCAGCTCTCCGATATCGTATTTTTTGACAATTTCAGACATTCCGGTACCTTTTACCATAATCAGAGGTTTGCCAAGCATTAAGCCTTCATAGAATTTGTTAGGCGCTGCAAATCTGTGGTTTTCTATACGCGGGTCATAAACTGCGGTTATGATATCACACTGGCTTTCGAGCCTTAGTGTCTGTTCATAGCTGATTTTTCCATAAAATTTAATATTCTTATATTTTTGGGATGCATCGATAAATTCCTGTTCATATTTTCCAAATCCCCCTACATGCCATTCATATTCAGAATGTTTTTTGTAAAAGGAAAGCATTTCTTTTAAAAGCCTGTAATCCTGCAGAATTCCTACATAGACTGCTCTTACTGGATGTCTGTCTCCTGTCGTTTCGAAGGGCTTTTTTCCTGTCTCCATAGGTGTATTATGAATGACAGCCAGTTTTTTCGGATGCGCATCTTTGATCTGCCTCTTCCTTTCTTCCGAACAGATAATAACAGCATCCGACTGGCTGATGATCCTGATTTCTGCTTTTTTTATGAATTTTTGAAACCAGTTTTGAGGTTCCCCATAAATGAAATCAAAAATATCAAAAATAAATTTTTTATGAAGTATTTTCGCTGCTATTTGTGACAAAAAGGCTGTATCAAAATCACATGCATGAATCACATCATATCTGTCTCTATTTTGAAACAAATGCCGGAACATCAGTATCTGAAAGCCGGAAAAAGGGACTATATTTTTAAACCCTTCTCCAAATGATGCTTTGAAACCAATCCTTGTAATTACTGCTCTGCAATTTTGTACTGTCAGGTATTCAGTCCGGCGTTTATAGCTGTCATCCCTGTCCCACGCGAGAACATGAACCTTATGCCCGGCAGAACAAAGCGCAGATACTTCTTTTTCTACCCTGGAATCCGGGTTCACAGGGTTAGTGCGAATGATACAAATTCTCACGCTGTCTTTTTACTCCATTTCTTTCATTTATCCCTGCTGATAAATCCTGCTTAGTTCCTCACTAACTTTCTGCCTGCCGAATTTTCTTACCCGCCTTTTGTTATTCTCCCCATACGCGGCTCTCAGCTCAGCATCTGCCAGCAGATTTAATAACGCCTGTTTCCATTGCTGCATATTATCAAGGCGGATTACGTACCCGCCACAGTGATCCCTGATCAGGTTTCTGTTTCCCCTGATGTCTGATACTATGCATGGCAGTCCGCAAGCCATCGCTTCCATAACCGCCATAGGAAGTCCTTCCCTCTTTGACAAAAACAGAAAAATATCTGACGCTGCATAAATATCTGCCATATCTTCCCGAAATCCCAAAAGATGTACCTGTTTTTCCAGGCCCAGCTCTTTGATCATGCGCTCCAGGTCATTTTTAAGACTGCCCTGTCCGCAGATACAGTACTGGACATTTGCAAAATTCTTGTTTTCCTTTAAGCCGGCCAGAATTTTTAATGCCATCTTATGATTTTTATTTGCATTCAGTTCTCCTGCAGAAAGAAGAACCATATCGTTTTCCTTCCACCCGAATTCCCGGCGCTTCTTTTCTCTGTTTTTTCCTGCACGATCGAATTTATCAATATCTACTCCTGTGCCAGGCACATAAACCGTCTTTCCGGCATGGAATTTTTTGAAAGCCCGGCTGTAATCTTCTTGATTGATTGTAATTAACACATCCGTATACCGGCTGAGCCATTTTTCTACAGGATAAAAAATCAGCCAGTTTCTGATCGGGGCCCCTTTATAGAAATGAAATCCATGTGCTGTATAAAATACTTTTGTCCCATACTTTTTTCTGTATGTTCTGGCTGCTGTGCGTACGATTGCTGCGCAGACCGGGGAATGGCAGTGTATAACATCAAATCTGCGTTTTAGCAGTTTTTTTACCTGAAAAAAAGATTTCAGATGCATGGCAGCTTTTCGGATGCTTCTTGCAAAATCTATGTTTACAATATGCACACCTTTTGCCCGCATTTCCTTTGCAAATGCATCTGTTTTTTTCTGTGAATTGATATCTTCGCTGCTGTGAAAATTTGCAGCCAGAGTTACCTCATAACCCAGTTTCAGAAGAATGTCCGTATTATTCCTGTTAAAGTTGTCGAGATTTGAGGCTACTGTTGCGATACACAGAGCCTGTTTTTTTCCTGTTAGCATATACTGTCTGATTGAGCCTTCTTCCTGATTCACTGCATGCAGAACATGCCTGTTACAGACATGATGCCGCAGTCTTTATTTTTCTGATAATTCTATGGATTCGTCGAATGAAAACCTGCCTACAACATCTGTGTATTCATAGGTCAGGCTTCCAAATATTTTTTTAACTGTATGGAAAGGCAGAAACCGGAGAATCGGATTGAACACAGGAGTCGTCCATATTTTATGGCCGTTTTTTGCAGCGACTTTTTTTACCATCTGTGTCGTTACTGTATATTCCTTATTCTGGGCAAAAAACAGGCCATATGCTTCCCTGTCAATGATTCTTTTTACAAATTCACATAAATTTCCAATGTATATCATAGACCGCCTGTTTTTAAAGTCTGGAAATACCGGACTTTTTAAAGCAAAAGAGCGCAGTGCCTGATAATTTCCCCTGCACCCTTTCCCGTAAACCATCGGCGGCCTTATGACTGCTACTTTAAAATTCTGGCAGTTCATCATTTCTAACGCTTCATCCGCTGACAGTTTCGATTCTCCGTAAGCAGAATCCGGATAAGGAACGTCGCTTTTTTTAATTTCTCCAGTCACTTTTCCATATACGCTCATACTGCTTAAAAATATAAACTGCCCTGCGCCGGCCTCTTTCGCAGCCTGTGCAGTCTTCACCGTCAGATCCCTGTTAATCTCATAGTATAAAGCCCTGTTTTCATTCGTTTCTTTTTGGTGCGCAATACCGGCAGCATGAAATACGACATCACAGCCTTTAAAAATTTCCGGTTCCGGCTCCAGCCCGACCGTACTGATGCAGCTGACGTCATACATGTCTGAACTGCTTTCCAGATATGCTTTTACACTTTCTCCTATATACGAACCTTTGCCTGTAATCAGTATCCGTTTGGTTTTGCATGGTACAGTGGAGATATCTTCATAATTATGGCTGGCATTACTGCAGGCATCTGTTATTTCCCGCTTTCTTTTCGTGCGTCCTGGTCTTCCTGATCTGTCACTCTTTTCCATTTTTTTGAAGCAATGGCTTTTATGGGATAAACGTTTTTGAAACAATCTTCTTTCCGATAAACTTTTCTGCCAAAAGTCCTGTTCGTTCCTGCCGTTGAATCTAATTCCTGCAGTTTCACATATTCCAGCCAGATAAACCCCCTCAGCCAGTAATCCTTTTAACTGATTCACCACTTTTCTGCTCCGTCTCCATTTCTGTTTTATTCTTATAAGAAGGCGTGCTTCGCCATATCTGCAGCTTTTTAAGCTCCAGACATTTACGCACCTGTATGCGTGGTATCTGACACTTCCCCGGACCATGCAGCCTTCAGACTCTCATGCCCTGGTTTCGTTTTCTGATTCTTGCAAAAATATAATCTGTGCCGCATCTGCTTTCCGGTTCTTATAAAAGCGAAACTGCACCCAGTACATTCATTCCGTTTTCATGATAAAAATACATAGCATCGTCAATCATACGATGTGTCGTAAACCCTAATCTGCATATCAAAAGAATACTTTCATCATCTGCCAGGCTCTCCCATGCATCTGCATCCATACCGGCATCGGCCGTTTTCAAATGAATACCATGGCTGTTCAGCCGTTCTTTCATGCTTTCCAGGCATTGTGTTTCTTTTTCGCCGAGTGTAACATCACAGACAGCATACAGATTTTTTATTTTCCTCCTGTTACAGGTCATACAAATCCGGTTTAACAGCTTTTCTTCCTCCTGCTTTTCTGAATCTTTTGAGCCTGTGCACAAAGACTTAGCGGTTTTGATTTTTTTGCCGGATACTGGAATCGTGCCATATACCGGAAATGTATAAATTCGTCTCATTTCATCGGTGCTTTTGATCTTGTCGCAGAAAATATAGATGCATGTATAGACACCGCAGTATACAAAAACTCCTGCAAACAGTCCAAGCAATACATACTTCCTGAAAGTACTGGAACGCTCATCCGCTCCAGCTTCCCCATTGCCGGTTTCTGACAGATTTTCATCCTCATCTTTCTCAATGCCTGCTTCTTTTTTATAGACTGCAAGCTGATCTTTACTAAAAGCATCTGTCATTGCTTTCAGATTTGTATAATTTGAAGATAAAAGAGCTTTTTTATCACGCTGCTGCGACTGCAGTCCGCTGTCTGCTGTTATACTTTCCATACTGTTTACAAGCTCCAGCCTGTGGTTTCCTGCATTTTTTTTCACACTGGCAGAATAATTTTTGAGTGCCTTTTGCAATGTTTCAGCCATTTTTTTCGCAGCATGCACATCTTTACCGGTCACTTCTGCATAAAAAAGAGATTCTTCCATCTACTCTGCATCATCCGTAATCACCCGGTAAGAAGAAGCAGATGTCTTCTGATAGGCAGACAAAAGTTCGGCCAGACAGTTTTTGTCCAGTTTTTCAAAACCGCCGGATTTTAGCATCTCATCTGCAGCCCCGCCATTTGATATATAGTTCAGATAGCTTTCTGTAATCGTCTGCAGCCTGCTGCTATTAGCACCGTCTATGCAGTAAAGCATGACATATCTGCTTTTATGGTACGGGTCCAGCTGCATAAGCACAGAACTGTCCAGATATGTCTGGAGCCCTCTGATTTCCTCAGTCAGCCTGACGGCATCACAAACAGCCCGTTCTTCGGCCTGAGTCAGTTCCGCTTCTTTTGCAATATCACTCCCCGTCTCTTTCAGGCTGTCTTTTTCTTTCAGCCATCCGTATCCGCCTAAAACCAGAGCAAATACCAGCGCACAGACCATAATCTTTTCCCACTGGGTACAGAGCCTGTAAACCAGGTCTGTGAAATCAATTTCTACATCTTCTGTCCTTTTCCAGGAATACTGTCCGTCCATTCTTGTATGTTTTCCTCTCAATTCTCATTCATAATCTCTGCCACGGATTTCATAATCCTGACATACATCGCATAACTGTCCGCCGTCTGCGCTCCTTCTCTGTCTGCCTTTTTTGCAGGCTGTCTTTTTTGGCTCTTATCCGACAGCTTCCACATATCCAGCACAGATGCAGGCGCATACTCCTCGCCAAAGAGAATCCCTCCTGCGTCAGCATCCAGCGTTTTACAGATATTTGCAAAGGTTTCCAGGCTCATACACCGTGTCCCGCGCTCAATATGGCCCATAAACGAAAGGCAGATTCCGCATTCCTTTGCAAGAATGCCCTGTGATATTCCTTTTGCTTTTCTGGCTTTACGGATTCTCATTCCAATGCTGGTATAATCCAGTTTCTGCATAGGCTCCTCCCTTGTGCAATTCTAATGCATAACATTTTACAGCAAACTGTTATGCCCGGTATGATTATGAAAAGTCTGGAAAATCCTTTATTTATGCGCTGTCTGAAGATCTTTGCAACTGGACATTTTTTTGTAAAATCATGCAATTATACTTTTCATCCATTACTATTCCGGCTTTATGTATCGTTTTTGTTTTTTGAAAATTTGTTGCATTTTGCACAAAAAATGACTTGAGAAATGCGAAATATAAATGGGAAATTATAGAAAATATACTAAATTAATCTTTAGAGTTGCAAAAAGAAAGAAACTACTATAAAATGCTTACAGATAACAATTTGCTGTAAAATGTTTACTATTAGTAAATAACCGCATATTCTATAATTCCTTTATACAAAGCATCTATGAAAAAAACAGTAAATACTAAAAGCGCGATCAATGCCATAAAGCCAAAACGAAAACCACAGCGCTTGTACTTTAGTATTTTCCCGCTCTTTATAGTAAGCTGCTCTGTTCAGGATGCCGGCTTTCCTTTCCGCCCAGCCATTTATAATTAAAATGGCTTATTACATTTGCTATAACAGAAATAATCAGCATCTGCTTTTATCTCCTGCGTAACACTGTCTTCGCCCAGTTAAAAATAAACTTCGGGAATCGGCTGGATTTCAATATATATCAGAATGCCCTGCCAGAAAGAGGACATTTAAATACTTCTTCATATCACCAGCCAGAATTAATAAATACCGCCTGATTCATACCCATTCATGTTTTCTAAATTTATCAAACACGCTCTTGAAAAACTGAATACAGCAAATACATCACACGTATCTGCCAGACGTATTCCAGAATCCTATTTTACTTTTTCCTCCATCTGTTGTATAATGGGAAAAGTTCAAAAAACCGGAGGAAGCCATGGATATTCGAAAATTATTAAGCTATGCACGCCAGGCGGCTGACGATTATAACCTGATCGAAGAAAATGACAAAATTGCAGTAGGAATTTCCGGCGGAAAAGATTCTGTTACACTGCTTTACGCTTTAAAAAAGCTGCAGAGATTTTACCCCAGACACTTTGAACTGACTGCTATTACCATTCATCCTGGATTTGAGGAATTTGACCTGAAACCTCTTGAGGTATTTTGTGAAGAGCTGGACGTGCCTTATGAAATCGTTCCGACACAGATTGCAGAGATTGTTTTTCAGGAAAAGAAATCTAAAAGTCCATGCTCCTTATGCGCAAAACTCCGGAAGGGAGCATTTGGTGAAGCTGCAAAAAAACACGGATGTAACAAAATAGCTTATGCACATCACAGGGATGATTTGATTGAAACTATGCTGCTTTCCCTTTTTTATGAAGGCCAGTTTCATTCTTTTTCTCCAAAGACAAAACTTGAGCGTACAGGAATGACATTAATTCGTCCTTTAATATATGTACCAGAGGCAGAAGTAATAGGATTTCAGCGCAGATATCAGATACCATCTGTCACAAATCCCTGTCCGGCTGACGGACATACAAAAAGGCAGTATATAAAGGAGCTTCTGAAAAAACTAAATCAGGACAATCCAGGTATCAAAAACCGAATGTTTGCAGCCATTCATTCAGCTTCGTTTGAAGACTGGCCGCAGATCAATGTATAAATTCCATAAAGGAATGTACTTTAAATTCACGTTAAGACATGTAAGATTCCCTTCATGCAGCATACATAAACCTGGGAATATAACTTTAAGTTCCAGTGTAAAAGATCATAACGGAATATTATGTTATAATTTAATTTTAATAATGCAAAGAACAAAATAACCCATCTTAGATAAGGCAGGTTTTATTATGGAAAAAACATACCATGAAAAAGTTAAAATCGAAAATGAACTGAAACTGCGGGAAATGGCAAAAGAACTGCCGCGTTTCTGCCAGGAATTTTTTCTGGGAACAGAACACACCACTTCTTCACGCACACGGCTTGCATATGCCTATGATTTAGGTATCTTTTTCTCATTTCTGCATGAGAATAATCCGCTCTGCGGCAAATATGAAATTAGCAGTATCCCGATTTCTTTTCTGGATATGATTACACCGCTCGATATTGAAGAATACTTAAACTACTTAAAAGTATATACAAAAGACGGTGTAGAACATACCAATGACGAGCGCGGCATTTCCAGAAAACTTGCCAGCCTGAGAAGTTTTTACAACTACTTCTTCCGCAAACAGCTGATTAAAACGAATCCTCCAGATCTTGTGAAACCGCCAAAGCTTCATGAAAAAGAAATTATCCGTCTGGATGTAGATGAAGTGGCAATGCTCTTAGATGAAGTAGAATCCGGTGAAAAACTTTCCCCGCACCAGCTGGCATATCATGAACAGACCAAGCTGAGAGATTTAGCACTTCTCTCCCTGCTTCTTGGAACCGGAATCCGTGTGTCGGAATGTGTGGGTATTGACATTCAGGA
Organism: uncultured Eubacterium sp.; assembly: GCA_910580075.1. Taxonomy (GTDB): domain Bacteria; phylum Bacillota; class Clostridia; order Lachnospirales; family Lachnospiraceae; genus Eubacterium_J. The sequence goes on from CAJTVR010000003.1 coordinate 97,406, forward strand.
TTTAGATTTTAAAAATAACGGTGTAAAAGTGCGTCGCAAAGGCGGGGCTGAAGTAATTGTTTATTTTAATGACGAAGTAGCTGAAGCACTTTTAGACTATCTGGAAGTGCGTAATGAAACAACTGCAGTAGACGGACATGCGAATGCTTTATTTTTATCGATGCAGCGAAAACGCATCGGAGTGCGTTCCGTAGAAAAACTTGTAAAAAAATATGCCCAGCTTGTTACAACTGTCAAGCGTATTACACCGCATAAACTCCGCAGTACATTCGGCACTAATCTGTATCAGGAAACTGGAGATATTTATCTGGTTGCAGATGTTCTTGGTCATAAAGATGTCAATACAACAAGACGCCATTATGCAGCCCAGGCAGATGCCAGAAGACGGCAGGCGGCAAAAATGGTGCAGCTGCGGGAAAAATAATGATGCTGCGCAATCTTCTGCTTTAGCTGCATTTTTGCAGGAAAGTATGACTTAACCGGACGCCAGGCGGAGACACTTTTTCCTTTTTCTGTTCCGCTTACGAACAGAAAAAGGAAAAAGTGTCTCTTCCCAGCGTCCGGCTAATCTATACTTTTCGGCGAATTACACGCTCTAATGCTCCATCCAGTCAGCGCAACAGGCGCAACGAAAGATTCCAGCATGGTTGCGCACCTTAAAACTTCCCGTCTGATGACGATATGTATCATCAGGCTTTTGGGAAATGTATCTCTTGATCATGTGAATATACCTGTAATTTTTCACGGAGCATGCTCCATATCTTTGTGCCACAGTTCCTGCCACTGTCAGCTTCCAATGCCGGTGTTATTTTCTGACGGCTGCTTTTACCAGCAGCATCATCGGACGGCGCAGCTCATCTTTCATACCTGGTATATCCATCATTTTTTCCGGCGGCTTTGCTTCCTCCACAGCTTCAAGCTCAAAACCGTTATTCAATAATCCCATCAGTATCTGCGTAAGTGTATGATGCTGTTTTATTACATCGCATCCCAGAAAGTGTGTCTTTCGTTCTCCCGGAAAGAAATAGTGATCAACCGGCCAGCAGAGAGGTTTATGATCATCTGTATAAACCCAGTCCTGTTCTTTTCCTGCGGTGAAAACCGGGTGTTCTATATTAAAAATAAATATCCCATCCGGTTTTAGCGTCCTATGTACTTTTTGAAATACCGCCTCAAGATCACTAATATAATGAAGGGCCAGATTGGATACCGCACAGTCCCACATATTTTCCGGATACTCATATGCTTCTATTCCACAGACCCTGTAACTAATCTGTTTTTCAACATTGCGTCTGTGTGCTTCTGTAATCATGTTTCTGCTTAGATCGATCCCTAACACCTGTGCGGCACCCTGATCTGCTGCAAACTTACAATGCCATCCGTAGCCGCATCCCAGGTCAAGAACCGTTTTTCCATGCAGCGGCGGAAATAGTTCCTTTAACTGATGCCATTCTCCTGCTGCACTCAGTCCATCCCTGCTGCGGGACATATTCGCATATTCTTTAAAAAATATTTGATTATCGTATTCATTTTTCATGACTGGTAATCCTATGCGTTACCGGAAAACATATAAAAAGCTAAAAAAACTTTGATGTTCCATTCCTGCTTTACCGTGTATGCTTTTGCACTGAAAAAACAGACACTGCCCGCAGTTACCTGTACATTCCATAGGCGTAAACTCCTGACGAACGTACCCGTACGCCGGTAACATTTTCCTTTCTTATTGTTTTCATATCTTCTGGATCTGAAACGCTGCAGCCTTCCAGATAAAAATGCATATGTATGCCTCTCAGCTATAACAATATTATCACAAGCTTTTTTATCACTCAATATATGTTTTCATAGTACGCAGTCAAAACAAAGCTATTATCTATCAACAAATACAAAAATTCTGTTTCTTTTCGTTTCCGTGTCTCTAAAAAAACAAGCACTGGACATATAAACAAAAACACCCCGGGCACAGCTAAACATAATTATTTCATTCATAATACGGGATAATCAGATAAGCTCCGGCATGCAGATCCTCATCTGCCATATGGTTTAAATATTTAATCTTTCTTATATATTGTCTGATACTTTTATATTCACTTGTATAATAGCGTTTTGATATGTCCCATAAGGATTCTCCTGAATGTACCTGTACACTTGCATAGTATTCAGGTTTCTGCGTCTCTTCTCTGCTTTCCGGACCAGATAATACATGGTATAAAACCAAGACAGTGCAAAACAGAAAAAAAGAAATCTGCAAAATGCCTGTGATGATTACTGCCATACCGTGGAACTGTTGAGAAAATAAACGATTCATCTTACCCTCCTCCTATACAAACGTTTGTTCGATATCATCATTATACATGCAGAACATATGTTTGTCAACAGGAAATAAATCATCCATTTTATGATCTGATAATTGCAAAATCTAAAACTGCAGTTATGAATTTACAGCAGGCAGGGGGCTGTCGCACCAAATAAAACATATACAAGATATCGTATAAAAGAATGATTTTAATCAGCCATATCTTGTATCTATTTTCTTAATGCGACAGCCCCCTGTTACAAAACAGCAGCGAACTGTTAATATTGAAATAAAGAGACTGCCCGTTCCTGTGTCTTGGTTTCTAAACAGATAAAACCGCCAGCTCCTAAAAAATGCCTGCCCACACATTCATTTTCAGGCCGGATTATTCATTTTGGACTCCGGTCTGCTCTCAATTCAAAACAAGAGGCTGCCACACTAAGAAAAAAACAAGATATAGTTTTAAGAGACATTTAAGCCTTCTATATCTTGTATTAATTTTCTTAATGCAGCAGCCCATTGATTACCTTTCTTAGCTATCCTGGTTATTTATCTGGATAGTTCGTCCACTGACTTTTGACTAAAAAGAACAGTGATTGCATATACATGCTCATAGCCATATTTTTCGTATTCTTCCGGCTGAAAATAGAAGTCAGCCACATGGGACTGAACTTCATTTTTAGACGTCATGATTTGGATCACTAAAGGTATTTCTTTGTCATATATGACTTCGTTTTTTTCGGAAAAAACAGATGTTGTCCGGCTCATACTGCTAAAGTCATTTTTAAGTTCTTTTTCAAGTTCTTTTTTGTGCGATACCGCACCACTGTTATTTTCGCTTTGTACGGCAACTCTTACTCCGTCTGCTATATTCTCAAATCCAAGGGCAATCCGCCCCTTCGAATCTGTAACTGACTGACCGCCGCCTCCCATTATGATTTTCCATTTTCCATTGACCAGTTCGCAAGTATTCACCTGCATACTTTGTACGGTATCATCTGCATAAAAATCAAATATACGGTATTCCTGATTTAATCCCAGCAGTTCGGCAATATTTTTTTCCTCTTCCGTTAATTGTGCCGCTTCAATATACATTTCTTTGGAACTGCTTTTTGTACAGGCACTCATGGATAAAAGCATTAAGCAGCAGCATAGTAAACCACACATTCGTTTCATAACTGACCTCCCTGTATTGTCAGGTAATTTTCCTTAAAAATCATGTGAAATTTTGTTTCATATCTAAGATTCATGGGGCAGGGAGGCAGACATTTCTCTGTATCTGGTAACGAAGACAGAAAATGCAGGGTACACGAAGCAGAACGTCTTTGCTTTTGCTCTGCACGGCCTTGTGTATACCCATCGTTTTATGGCAGCGAACCTCCCATGTCTGCCAGAATTACCTGTATCTCTGCAAGGTCCTCATGCTGCCGAAGCCACTCGCCACACTCGCATAATCTGCCAGTTTCTACAGCTGTTTGTACATGCTTGCAGGAGTCACTTGCATAATCTGCCAGTTTCTGCAGCTGTTTGAGATTGTCAAAACGTTCAATATCTCCCGCTTCTGCTATAAATCCGCTTCCTGCCAGCCGTTTGCCTGTATATGGAATCTCTTTCAGTTTTTGTTCCCTGTAGCAGTTCTTTCAGACCTACCGGATCCAGTAATCTTTATTTTACTCTGAAATATTTTTTTGTCAACCGGCCTTCTCATGTTTATAATGGCTATATAAAAAAGAGAATCCGGGGCTCGAGATAGTTTGAATCATGAAAGCAGCTTAGAACTTTTCAAATGCAGCGGCTTTTTAGCTTCCATATTGTTCCCCTGCTCTGTAAAATTTTTCCAGCCGCATTCTGTTGTATCCTTTCTGTTCCATCTCCTTCCATCGGGCAGCCGGCTGCTCCTATTCCATTTATTCCCATTTTTTAAGATTTTACACACGAAGCGGCAGATGCACTGTAAGGAGGCATACGGCACATGGCCGATACGTGGAAAAGATCATTTCCAGTCTTGTGCCCCATAAAATAGTATCACCGTCTTCTTTTAGCCAGTACTTGCACACCGCCTGAAACTTTGTTATACTAATCCATGTCTGAAAAATATTCCCAGAATTTTGTGGAAACTGTTTTTCACACAGCCTGATATATAAAAAACCGGAGGCTTTTATGAAAATGGAATTTATAAAAAAGCACCTGACTACAACACAGATCATTACACTGAGCTTTCTGCTGGTCATACTGGCCGGCACACTGCTTTTAATGACACCATTTGCTTCTGCCAGCGGCAAAAGTACTCCTTTTGCAGATGCTCTGTTTACAGCCACAAGCTGTGTCTGTGTAACCGGACTTGTAACGGTTACGACAGCTGTACACTGGAACCTGTTCGGGCATATCGTCATTCTTATTCTGATCCAGATTGGCGGTCTTGGTGTCATAGCTCTTGCAACGGTCTTTATGATGCTGCTTGGCAAAAAAATATCATTAAGCAGCCGCAAACTTTTGGGCGACGCATTCAATCTGGAAACGCTGCAGGGACTTGTAAAATTTCTGCGAAAAGTATTTTTTGGAACTTTTCTTGTAGAAGGAATCGGTGCTCTGCTTTATCTGCCAGTATTTATTCCTGAATTCGGGGCAAAGGGCATCTGGTATGCTGTATTCCATGCTGTTTCAGCCTTCTGCAATGCAGGAATAGACCTGATCGGCTCAGACAGCCTGATACCTTATGTACACAATGTCTGGATCAACTGCGTAACAATGGCACTGATTATCGTAAGCGGCCTTGGATTTATCGTCTGGTTTGATATAATTGAAAACTTCAAAAAAAATATGCACTCAGGCAGGAGAAGCCTATTTTTCACGCTCAGGCTCCATACAAAAATCGTGCTCGTCATGACAGTATTTCTGCTTTTTGCCGGAGCAGTGTTCTATTACGCCTTTGAATATAATAACCCTGGCACAATTGGAAATTTCACGCCGGGGCAGAAAATTCTGGCAGCCTGTTTTCAGTCGGTAACGACAAGAACAGCCGGATTTGTTACGATTCCGCAAAAAGAGCTTACTACCCCTTCTGTGATTGTAACGCTGTTTTTAATGTTTACAGGCGGTTCCCCGTCTGGTACGGCAGGAGGCGTAAAAACAACGACGCTTGCAATTATCATTTTAACAGTAGCTGCTACCGTACGCGGGCGTGAAGATATCATCTGTTTTCACCGGAGAATTTCAGACAAAACAGCCAGAAAAGCTCTTGCCGTTGTATTAATCAGCTTTTTGGCAAGCATTGCGGCAGTCATTGCCATGATGATTTTTGAACCGGGAGATGCTGCAGACCAGATTTTCGAAGTATACAGTGCACTGGGTACTGTCGGAATTTCAAGAGACTATACTTCGCTCGTCGGGCTGGCCGGAAAAATCATCCTGTGCATCTGTATGTTTCTCGGACGCATCGGCCCGATCACAATGGTTCTTGTATTTACGATGCGTGACCGTCAGACAGCTGCAAAACTGCCGGAAGAACACGTGACTGTCGGATAACATGTAAAAACTATTGTTCTGCTCTGCCTTTCAGGCTGACAGAAATTTGATAATAAATTTTAATTATATTTATAGACATAGAATCAGGAGAGAATTATGAGAAAACAGGAAAGCAGAAAATCATATGCCGTTTTTGGATTAGGAGAATTTGGCAGAAGCGTGGCAGAAGAATTAATGGCTGCCGGAGCCGATGTACTTGCGATTGATAAGGATGAAGATCTGGTAAGCGACATCGCACCGGATGTCACAATGGCCGTTCAGGTCGATGCTACAGAGCTGCATGCCTTTGATTCCCTCGGGCTGTCCAACATGGACGGCGTAATTGTAACCATTACCAGCTGCCTGGAAGCGAGCATTATGGCAATCATGGCTGCAAAAGAAGCCGGTGTACCATTTATCCTTGCCAAATCCCGCAATTCTACCATGTCAGAAATATTTGAACGCATTGGAGCTGATAAAATCGTTACGCCAGAACGGGACGGCGGCATCCGTGTTGCAAGAAATATTGTTAACGGAAATTTTATAGATTTCATTGAACTTTCTAAAAGTGTCCGCATGGTAGAGATTAACGTGAAAGAAGAATGGATCGGACGAAACCTGAAGGAACTGTCTCTGCGGCAGAAACATAAACTTAATGTCGTGGCGCTGCGCCGGGATGGTGAGCTTACGACTGATGTAAATCCGGATCAGCCGTTTTGTAAAGGAGACAGTGTACTTGTAATGATTGATAAAAAATATATCGGAGAGCTGCTGGACTAGAGAGAGTGCTGTGTAATAGTACCGAAAAATATAGATTCCCCGGACGCCGGGGCGGAGAAACTTTTTCCTTTTTCTGTTCCGCCTGCAAACAGTAAGAAATTCTAAATTTTCTGCGATCGTTCTGTGGCAGCGGACGGACCGGTGTCTGATGCCCTGGCGCTCTGTCATGCTTTATGTTCCGGCACTGGCAGGCACCTTTTGGGGCTTCCAGGTTTTCAAAAGCGGCAGGCAGTGAGCCCCAAATCCTGTGCATTGG
>CAJTVR010000004.1 GCA_910580075.1 uncultured Eubacterium sp.
AGAGCCGAAGAAATCAAAAGGGCAGAAGAGATCAGGAGAGCCGGAGAAATAAAGAGAGCCGGAGAAATTGAAGGGGCTGACGCGGATAAAGGGTCTGAAGGAATCAAAAGAGCTGAAGAGTTAAAAAGGGCTGAAGAAATAAGAACAGCCCAGGCACAAGGAGCTGAAGAGGCCGCAAAATCTACAGAAGCAGACAGAATGAAAGAAGCTGCAGAGGCTAAGAATATCAGCCAGGCTGAAGCAATCCAGCGAAACGGAAACGATGCAGCAGCCGGCCGGGAGAACAGTGCAGGTATTCGAAAAGGCAGTGATATTAGCGGGAAAATGCAAAGAAATGCGGGCACAGAAGAAAGTTACAGTATAAAAGAAAACTACGGTATAAAAGAAAATTATGGTATAGAAGAAAATTATGGTATAGAAGAAAATGCAGGCATAGGCGAAAATCATAGTATAGAAGAAAATCATAGTATAGAAGAAAATCACAGTATAGGCAAAAATAACAGCATAGAAGAAAATATCAGAATACAGTCAGGAGCCGGAACAGAAGAATCTACAGCTGACGGGCAAAAGAACGCGGAGCAGATCTATGAACATGCAGACAGAGGTAACGCGATACCGGCCCTCAGCGGGGCTGCGAAAAGCCCTGCAGTTTCTAACGTAAGCAGCCCGGAAAGCGTTACTGGCGAAGAATCAGCGGCTGCATCCGGTACAGTAATGCAGTCTGCAGGCAGCATCCGGAAAGACGCAGCGGCACAGGTAAATGCTGTTTCAGATTTAAACAGCATTATAGAAGACGAAGCCTTGTCAGGAAATGCAGCATTATTATCACAAACTGGAATACATGAAAATGGTGCAGAAACAGCAGCCAGCGGTGCAGGCGTAATAGGACAGGCAGCAGCCGGCGGGGATGTATTGGAAGATGATATACAGCCGGAAGAAGGATGGGGCAAAAAGGCAGGTGCCATTGATGAAGATCTTGTGAAAGTAAATCTCGACGCAGAGTATTTTAGATGGAAACAGGAAGGCGAACATACTGACAGGAAACAGCAGGAGAAGCTGTCGCTTCTGGACAGATTAATGGGCAAAAAGAAATCTTTTTAACTAATATCATATTTTGCAATAAGGAGGAGCAGAAATGAAACTATACGACAAAGGTGTATATCTTTTAAACGGTACTGAACTGGTGGAAGATACGCCGGAAGCAGCAGCGGTTTTAAAAGCTAAAACAGGCACTGAGGTTACGCCGGAACAGGCAAAGACACAGACGATTGCTTACAGTATTTTAAAAGAGCATAATATGTCTGGAAATATGGAAAAACTTCAGATTAAATTTGATAAGCTGACTTCACATGATATTACGTTTGTAGGAATTATACAGACTGCCAGGGCATCAGGACTGGAGAAGTTTCCGATCCCTTATGTACTGACGAACTGTCATAACAGTCTGTGTGCAGTCGGCGGAACGATTAATGAAGACGACCATATGTTTGGACTTTCCTGTGCAAAGAGATACGGCGGGATTTATGTTCCTCCTCATCAGGCAGTTATACATCAGTTTGCCAGAGAAATGCTTGCGGGCGGCGGAAAGATGATCTTAGGGTCTGATTCCCATACACGTTACGGCGCTCTGGGTACGATGGCAATGGGCGAAGGCGGTCCGGAACTGGTAAAACAGCTGCTGGAGCAGACATATGATATAAACATGCCGGATGTGGTAGGCGTATATCTGACAGGAAAGCCGGAAAAAGGTGTCGGCCCTCAGGATATTGCGATTGCTATTATTAAAGAAGTGTTTGCTAATGGATTTGTGAAAAATAAAGTCATGGAATTTACAGGTCCTGGCGTGGCAAATCTGAGCGTTGATTTCAGAATCGGCGTAGATGTAATGACGACAGAAACGACCTGTCTTTCTTCTATCTGGAAAACGGATGAACAGGTGAAGGAATTTTATGAAATTCACGGGCGCAGTGAAGAATATAAAGAATTAAATCCTGGACAGACAGCATACTATGACAGCATGATTGAACTGGATTTAAGTACTGTAAAGCCAATGATTGCAATGCCGTTCCATCCGAGCAATGCGTATACAATCGAAGAACTGAACGAAAATCTTTTAGATATTCTGGAAGACTGTGAGAAGAAAGCACAGGTAAGTTTTAACGGAGCAGCCGGTTTGAATCTGAAAGAAAAAGTACGTAATGGCAGACTGTATGTAGACCAGGGTATTATCGCTGGATGTGCCGGCGGCGGATTTGAAAATATCTGTGATGCTGCAGATATTTTAGACGGGGCAGGAATCGGGGCTGACGAATTTACACTGAGTGTGTATCCGGCCAGCATGCCTGTTTATATGGAACTGGTGCGCAATGGTGCTGCGGCTAAGATTATGGCTGCGGGCGGTGTAATGAAAACAGCTTTCTGCGGACCTTGTTTCGGCGCAGGAGATACACCTGCAAATAACGGATTTTCCATTCGCCATTCTACAAGGAATTTCCCGAACAGGGAAGGCTCGAAAGTACAAAACGGCCAGATCGCATCTGTGGCGCTGATGGATGCCAGATCCATTGCGGCTACTGCAGCAAATCAGGGATATCTGACAGCAGCTACAGATATAGATGCAGACTACACAAAACCGAAATATTTCTTTGATAAGACCATATATGAAAACCGTGTATTTGACAGTCATGGCATTGCTGATGCATCTGCAGAGATTAAAATGGGACCGAATATTAAAGACTGGCCGAAGATGTCAGCTTTAACGGACAATCTCATGCTGAAAGTCGTGTCAGAAATCCATGATCCTGTAACAACGACTGACGAGCTGATTCCGTCAGGCGAGACCTCTTCTTACAGATCAAATCCTCTGGGACTGGCTGAATTTACACTGTCCAGAAAAGATCCGGAATATGTGGGACGTGCAAAAGAAGTACAAAAAGCTGAGAAAGTAAGAGAAGAGGGCGGACATCCATATGAAGTCCTTCCGGAACTGAAAGATGCCGTGGATGTCATACTGCAGAAATTCCCAGGTGCGGACGAGCAAAATACAGGCATCGGAAGTACAATCTTTGCGGTGAAGCCGGGAGACGGATCTGCCCGTGAGCAGGCAGCTTCGTGTCAGAAAGTGTTAGGCGGCTGGGCAAATATTGCACATGAATATGCGACCAAGAGATACCGTTCCAACCTGATTAACTGGGGAATGCTGCCTCTGCTTGTACCGGAAGGAGAACTTCCGTTTAAGAACGGGGATTATCTGTTCCTGCCAGGCATCCGTAAAGCGGTTGAAGAAAAGGCGTCTGATATTACTGCATATGCAGTGAAAGAGGGCGGACTGAAAGAATTCCATATGACGCTTGGGGAACTGACAGACGATGAGCGGGAAATTATTTTAAAAGGCTGTCTGATTAATTTCAACAGAAAATAATCAGGCTGAAAAATAAGTGAAAGCAGATATAAAAGCAGGGATTTGTTATGGAGAAAGTTGAGGAAAAACAGGTAACACGGAAACATAAAAGGCTCAGTTCAGACTGGAATATCAGGCCGTATCTGGCAATGGGGCTTACATTTTTTATCGTATTCTGCTGCTGTATTCTGGTTGTCTGCATTTTATTTCGATTTAATGATATCAAGTCAGGATTTGGCATGCTGGGAAGTATTGCGCAGCCTATTTTAATCGGGCTGGCAATCGGTTATCTGATTAACCCGATTATGATGTTTTTTGAACGGGGGCTTTTGAAGCTGGCGGATATAAAAGGCGGAAAGAAAAAATTCCGCCGGCTGGTCCGCACAGTTTCCAGCATCCTGGCAGTGCTTGTATTTCTTATGGTCATTGCCATGCTGCTGTCAATGGTAATACCGGAAGTGTCTGAGAATATATCCAATTTAGTAGATACGATGCCGGCACAGATTAATTCTTTTCTCGTGCATCTAAGTGAATGGGAATATGGCAATCATGAAATTACGGCGGTTTTGGAAAACTATCTGAAAACAGCTGCAGACTGGTTTCAGGACTGGATGAAGAATTCGCTGCTTCCGCAGACGAAAGATTACGTGGCTACTGTTACAAGCGGTGTCATTAATGTACTTGTCGCATTTAAAAATATTGTAATCGGACTGATCGTATCGATTTATGTCATGTGCGAGAAGGAAAATTTTGAGGGACAGGCCAAAAAGATTATTTTTGCATTTTTTCCGGCAAGGGCAGCGAATCAGGTTATTCAGCTGTTTCATACAACCAATGATATTTTTGGCGGATTTATAAAAGGAAAACTGCTGGATTCTCTGATTATCGGTATTATCTGTTATATTGTATTATCGATTATCAAGATGCCTTATACGCTGTTAGTCAGTGTAATTGTAGGCGTTACAAATATTATTCCGTTTTTCGGCCCGTTTATCGGAGCTATACCGAGTACGTTTTTAATTCTGCTGGCAGACCCTCTGTATGCTTTGTATTTTGTTATCTTTGTCGTTATTTTACAGCAGGTGGACGGGAATATTATCGGGCCAAAGATTCTTGGCGACTCTACCGGCCTGTCTTCTTTCTGGGTAATGTTTGCTATTCTAATAGGAAGCGGATTATTCGGCGTACTCGGGATGCTGCTGGGATGTCCGGTATTTGCTGTGTTTTATTATATCATGCAGAAAACAGTTCATTTCTTTTTGAATAAAAAGAAACTGCCGGAAAATACAGGCGTATATATAGAAGCTACCGGGGTAGATCCTGTGAAAGGGAAGCTATGGTACGGAAAATATGCAGATGAAAAGGAGGAGGAGAAGTACCAGGAAGATAAAGAGGAATCCTCCACAGTATAGAAGGAAAAAATTCTCTGAATTAATAAAAGATTTTTAACGAGTTTTTTGACATAAGCCATTACCTATGGTAAACTAGCATTGGGTTATAATGCTAAGTGTGACAGAAATGGACGGGACAGAGAAGAATCCCCTACAGATAGATGGTGGCGAGCGTGGATAAATACGAGTTTAAACTGAAAGCTGACGAAATGAAAGCGCTGGTAAGTGCGCGTAATTATAATGCAGCTGCAGAAATTGCAGAAACAATTAACTGGCGGAAAATTCGGAATCTGAATGCCCTTGTGCTGGCTGGTGAAGTCTTTGAACAGGTAGAACGTTATGAGGAAAGCAAGGAAATCCTTCTAATGGCGTATGATAAATCTCCGATTGGCAGAAATATCATTTACCGTCTGGCTGAAATTGCCATTAAGACAAAGCATTTTGATGAAGCGCAGGAATATTATGATGAATTTGTAGATATTGCTCCCCATGATAATCTGAAGTATGTCTTAAAGTATAAGATGACAGCTGCTCAGGGACTTTCTTTTCAGGAGCAGATTCAGATTCTGGAGGAATTAAAGGAACAGGAATATTCAGAAGAATGGGCCTATGAGCTGGCCTATCTGTATCATCGGGACGGACAGCCGGAGAAGTGTGTAGAAGCCTGCGATGAACTGATTTTGTGGTTTGGCGACGGTATATATGTGGAAAAAGCGCTGGAATTAAAAATGCATTACCAGCCGCTGACAAAGCCTCAGGAAGAGAAATACCGCATCTTTCGCCAGAAACGGACTGGTGTAATAGAAGTAAGGCCGAATGATTTTCTGGAATCGGGCGAGATTGTAAATGAAATCGTTGAGATTCCTTCTGTAAGGACAAATACAGGACAGTATAATACAGCAAACCTGCAAGAGGAGATTGCCAGGGGAATCCAGCAGATTGGCTCTCTGGATGAAGCCGGAGCAGAAAGCATCCGGCAGCTGGCGCAGGAAAATCCTTATCTGTCCATGTCTGAAGAATCGGCACAGAAATCGGCCCGGATCCGGAAACTGGTCAGAATGCAGGAAACAGCGGATTTAGTTCTGGGTGAAGAGTCTGAAGTGCCGGAACGTTCCATGAGTTTTGAAGAGATACAGGCAGAGTGGGAAAAAACAAAGCTGGCAATGCAGAGTGTTTTGGAAGAGGCTGGAGAGCGGGAACTGGAACCGGAGAAAGAAAAGACTCTGGAAGAGGCAGAGATTCTGATGGAGCGTCTGCTGGACATTGTGTCGCAGATCGCTGTAAGGGAACCGCCAGAAGAACCTTCGGCACTGAATGATCCGGCAGCAGACCAGGCCGGTGAAGCACCTGAGATGCAGGACGGCCTGGACCAGGCGGGAAGGATTGTAGCCAGTATTAATGAGCTGCTGCAGGAGCAGATAGACAGCCTGATCGCAGAGGAAATGCAGAAACAGGAATTTGCTGTACACACAGTATCAGATCCCACAAGAGAGCTGCCTCGGCTGCCGGAAGAATATATCATGTCAGATCAGAGCTTGCAGGCAGCAGCAAATATGAAAGCAGATGATGAAGAAAATAGAGATGTGAAGAATATGGAGAATCATGGTGCGGTTTCTATTATGGAGAAACTGATAGCAGAGGAAACTGCAAAAACTGCAGATAATCCTGAAATGAAGCCGGAAATTTCAGCAATCGAGCTTTTGCAGAGGGTACGTATGGAAAGTTCTGCGATGAACCTCAGCCAGAAAGCAGCTGCTGGGAAACAGGTGATGGACTTAAGCCGGAAAGCAGGCATGGAAGATGCAGGGGCGGATTTTAATAACAGAAGCCAGCTGCAGAATCCGGCGGCAGATATGCAGCAGGGAGAAATTCCAGAAAATGCAGCGGCAGGATATGCGCAGCAGGGAAGTATTTCAGAAAATGCAGCGGCAGGATATGTGCAGCAGGAAGAAATCCCGGGAAATTTAGCGGCAGAATATGCACGGCAGGAAGAGATACCAGAGTATGCGGCGGCAGGATATGTGCAGCAGGAAGAGATACCAGGAAGTGCAGCAGCAGAGTATACACAGCAGGGAGTTATGCCGGGAAGTCCGGCAGGAAGTTTTACACAGCAGGAAGAGATGCTGGAAAATGCGGCAGGTTTTATACAGCAGGAAGCTTTAGCACAAAATACGGCAGAGAATCTGCGGAGTACAGTATCTGATTATTATGCCCAGGGCAGCGCAGAGAAAATTCTGGCTGGAAATGCAGCTGTCAGTGCGCAGGACAGTGTACTGGCCGGGAATGAAAATCCGGTAGGAAGTGTTCAGGACAAAGTAAATGTACTGGAGGCAGATCCGGATGATGTATTCAGACAGGATTTAGAAGAAATACCGGCTGCAGGCGCTGCCAGAAAGGCACCAGCAATAGATCCGGTCAGGTATATTAAAGAAAGAACAGCAGGGAAACCGGAGACGGCATATGAAGAAAAAATCCAGGCTGGAAATGCTGCCGGTGTACAGCAGACAGGAGATTTTGCCAGAAATACCAGCCAGGCTATGAATCCTGCTCACAATACAGGAAGCCATATGCTGGATGCCGAGCCGGAGTATATATCGGAAATGGCAGGTGCCGGGCAGGAATATGCATCAGAAGTGTCAGGCAGCAGTCTGGGATATGCATCGGGAACGCCGGGCAGCGGGCAGGAATATGCATCAGAAGTATCAGGCGGCAGTCTGGGATATACACCGGAAACATCACACAGCAGTCTGGGATATGCATTGGAAACGCCGGGCAGCAGTCTGGAATATGCATCAAAAGTACCTGGCAGCAGTCCGGAGTATACATCAGAAACGCCAGGCGTCGGACAGGAATATGTAACAGAAGTATCAGGCGGCAGTCCGGGATATACATCAGAAATGGCAGGCAGCGGACTGAAATATACATCAGAAGCATCAGGCAGCAGTCCGAAATATGCATCAGAAATGCCAGACGCCGGATTGAAATATGCATCAAAGATGCCTGGCAGTCAGGCAGGATTTGTTTCCAGCATCCGTTCAGGCTATGCCGGCCAGAATTTAGATTACGGAGCGGAGCCAGCAGCACAAATGCCAGACATTCAGTCTCAGCCAGGCTATGGCGGTCAGGATTTAAATTATAAACCGGAAGGACCAGCACCGGTGACAGATCACAGGGCAGCATTTGGTACACTGAATGCTGAATATGAGCCGGGAATGGCAGGCAGACAGCCAGGCTATGCGGTACAAAATACAGTTTATACGTCAAAAGCTATGGCAGAAAATCCGGTCAGGCAGACAGAATATAAAGGGCAGAGTCCGGATTACAGATCAGATTTAACGGCAGAAGAAACAGAAATCTGGAAGACAGACAGCAGTTATTACAGCAAAGATATGGTTAAGCAGAAAGCAGAACAGAAAAATAAGCAGCAGACAGAGGAGTTTTCGGAAGAAGATATGGCTTTAGCAGCTCAGGCAGCAGGTTTTTATAAGGAAACACAGCAGATTAATACACAGGATGAAAATGAATTAAAGAGGCTTACACCTGAGCAGAAAAATATTTTTTCTTATTTTGTGCCGGTTGCCGGCATGGAAGTGCAGATATATGATCTGCTTCAGGGTGTATCAGACCACTTAAGGTTTGATAAAAATGCAGTTTCCGGAAATATTATAGTAGAAGGAATTGGCGGAAACGGCAAAACAGTACTGATTATGGACATTATCAAAGTACTGCAGAAAGAAATCAAACGTCCAAACGGCAAAATAGGTAAAATTGATGCAAATGCTCTGAATCAGAAAGATATGGAGGTACTGACTGAGAAAGTAAGCGGCGGGTGTCTGATTATAGAATCTGCAGGAAAGATCACCAGGGAAACAGCAGTAAAACTTTCCAGATGCATGGATCAGGACCATGTGGGCACACTGTATATACTAGAGGATACCGAAGAAGGTATTCAGAAAGCACTGGCCAGAGACAGTTCTTTTGCAGCCAAATTCACAGAAAAAATATCAATCCCCCTGTTTTCGGTGGATGAACTGGTAGCATTTGGCAAGGCTTATGCGAATGATTTGAACTATGATATCGATGAAATGGGAATCCTTGCTTTATATAAGCGTATTGGAAATATTCAGAAGCTGGACCATGTGACGACACTGACGGAAGTAAAAGAAATCGTGGACGAGGCAATTGACAATGCAGAAAAAGGCGTTTTTAAGAAAGTGTTCGGCATACTGACAGCAACCAGAGCGAATGACGATAATTACGTGATATTGAGAGAGAAGGATTTTGAGGAATAAATTTAATAACGGCACGGACTAGGTGCTAAGCAGAGTAGCAGGAGGGTTATTTCATGAGAAACATGACAGAACTGGATATGTATTTATTCGGCCAAAGTACACATTACGACATTTACAGAAAAATGGGTGCACATCCGATCACAATCAACAAGGAAGAAGGAACAGTTTTTGATGTATGGGCACCGCATGCAGAAAAAGTGTTTGTAATAGGATCTTTTAACGGCTGGAATGAAACAAGCCATGAAATGAAGCGTTTAGAGCCGGAAGAAATGGGAATCTATGAATTATTTATCCCAGGTGTCAAAAATGGGGATATGTATAAATATCTGATTGAAACACCGGAAGGCGAGCAGCTTTACAAAGCAGACCCATATGCAGCTTATGCAGAACTCCGGCCAGGCACAGCATCTGTAGTATATGATATCTCTCATTTTAAATGGACAGACCAGGCATGGATGGAAAACCGTGCACAGACAGATCCATATGAAAAGCCAATGGCAATTTATGAAGTACATCCGGGTTCCTGGATGCGTCATCCGCGCGAGGAAAGCGAAGCTCTTTATACATACCGGGAGTTTGCAAAAGCGCTTACTGCGTATGTAAAAGAAATGGGATATACCCATGTCGAACTGATGGGTATTTCTGAATATCCATACGAGGGTTCCTGGGGATACCAGGTAACGGGTTATTATGCACCGACATCCCGTTACGGGTCTCCGGAAGATTTTGCATATCTTATCAATTATCTGCATCGCAATAAAATCGGTGTAATTTTGGACTGGGTACCGGCACATTTTCCGCGGGATGCCCATGGTCTTGCTGATTTTGACGGCTGCCCGTTATATGAATACCCGGACCCTAGAATGGGAGAACATCCTGACTGGGGCACAAAGATTTTTAATTATGGAATGTCCGAAGTGAAAAATTTCTTAATCGGCAGCGCGCTGATGTGGATAGAAAACTATCATGTAGACGGACTCCGGGTAGATGCAGTTGCTTCTATGCTGTATCTTGATTATGGTAAAAATGACGGCCAGTGGGTTGCTAATAAATACGGCGATAATAAGAATCTGGAAGCGATTGAATTCTTTAAACATATCAATACATCACTGACTGGAAGAAATCCGGGCGCGCTTATGATTGCGGAAGAATCAACGGCATGGCCGAATGTAACAGGAAAAGCGGAAGAAGACGGCCTTAATTTTAACTTTAAGTGGAATATGGGATGGATGCATGATTTCCTGGATTACATGAAACAGGATCCGCTTTTTAGAAAAGGCTGCCATAATAAAATGACATTTGCCATGAGTTATAACGGTGCAGAAAAATATATTCTTGTACTGTCTCATGATGAAGTAGTTCACCTGAAATGTTCCATGCTGAATAAAATGCCTGGGCTTGGCATTGACAAATTCCGCAACCTGATGGCAGGATATACATTTTTCATGGGACATCCTGGAAAGAAGCTGCTGTTTATGGGACAGGATTTTGCACAGCTGAGGGAATGGAGCGAGGAGCGTGAGCTTGACTGGTTCCTGTTAGCAGAAGAAGAGCACAGGCATATGCATGATTACTTCAAAGAACTGCTTCATATTTACCGGAAATATCCGTCTATGTATGAACTGGATCATTCCTGGGAAGGGTTTGAGTGGATTAATGCAAATGACGGCGAACGCAGTATTTTCAGTTTTGTGCGCAAGAGCAAAAATGGAAAGAAAAATCTTTTGTTTATTTGTAACTTTACGCCAATGGAAAGAAGCGATTACCGCGTAGGAGCGCCTGTAAAAGGCACATATAAGCTCGTTTTAAACAGCGATGATGCGCGTTTTGGCGGATCAGGCAAGGCAAGGCCGGTCAGCTATAAGACCGTGAAGGCAGAATGTGACGGACGGGATTATTCATTTGCTTATCCGCTTCCGCCTTATGGAGCAGCAGTGTTTGAGTTTAATTACAGAGTGTAAGCTATAATATTTGAAAACCGGGGCCGGACTGCTGGCTCCGGTTTTCTGCAGTTCTTGAATTTATAATCTCTCCGAAGACGGATCAGAGGGTTTTTATTAAGTTTTCAGCAAAAATGGCCGACATATTCTATATGATTTTGAATACTCTGACCAGATTTAGATCTTGAAAATCACACGATTATGTAAGAAAGGCAGGATATGCATGATGCAGGGAGTGCAGAATATAGATGGCTCGAATCTGCTGGATGGAATTAAAGGAGCGGCCGGAAACAGCAGACAGGATAATTATGATTTAAGTTTCGTTTCTTCCGGAACAGACCAGGCGCAGGAGACAGAGAAACTGACAAAGGGCGAAAAGACTTCGCAGGTTACCTATCAGAAACCGCAGCAGGAAAATAAAGCGGGTAACATGGAAGATGTCATGCAGCAGGCAGAAAACATGGATGCAGGACTTATGAAAAGACAGATGGTAGTTGCATCCAATACTTCCACTGTGACAGACTGCAGAAAAATGGAGGAAGACGGTTTTTCGCTGCAGCAGACAGAGGCAGAAACAGTTGTTACCGTAACGGACAAAATAAAAATGGAACTCGCTAAAGCCGGTGTGGACATTAGTTATTTTGGGGACAGCCTGAGTGCAGACCAGCTCGAGGAAATTACAGGAAATGGAGCGCTTGCCAGAGAACTGTCAGCCAGAATTGAAGATTTAAAGGCGGATATTCCGCTGACAGCAGATAATGTTACAGACTGTAAAAAAGCGCTTCAGCAGGCAGAAGAGATACATAAATTAAATGACGGCGCGATGAAGTATATGCTGGAGAACCAGCTGGAGCCTACGATTGCAAATTTATATATGGCTCAGTATAGCGGAAGTGCGTCTTATGTAAATGAAAATGATGTTCACATTAACTTTGATTCCCAGGGAATCCGCGCACAGATTTCAAGCGTGATTGCCCAGGCGGGGCTTCCGGCATCGGAACAGTCGTTTGCAGACAGCCAGTGGCTGATAGAAAATGAGATTCCCCTGACAGCCGGGAACCTGAAATTTTACGGTCAGTTAAAGGAAGCTTCATTTCCTCTGTCAGAGGAACAGCTGCTGGATGGGATGATTACGGCAGTTTTGGAAGGAAAACGTCCGCAGGATGCTGTGCTTATAGATGCCTGTTCACTGTCAGCAAAGGCACAGAAAGCCGTCGATACAATTAATATGGCCACAGATGAAGATCTGGCTTATCTGGTTCAGAAAGGCGAGCCGGTAACGATAGAAAATCTGGAGCAGGCACATAACCATAACCAGTCCGGCACGCTGAATGCACAGGAGCAGCAGGAAATCAGACAGTTAGCAGACAGTATCTCAGGAATGAGCGAAGCACAGATGGATGCCGTGATAAATCAGGCAGCAGGAAATGCAGACAGCTCCGGTGTGGCGGGAAGCATGCAGCAGTCAGCTGAGAGCATGGCGGCAGCCGGGAATACGCAGGCCGCTATGGTGCCAGGTACCGGAACAGCTGGCGGTGTACAGTCTGGAGCAGCAGCTGACGGTGTACAGACAGCAGATGCCGGCGCGGCTGCTGGCAATGTGCTGTCCGGAGCAGCAGGAGGAACAGGAACGGTTCCGGTTAACCAGACAGCCGGGAATGCAGTACAGGCAGCGGGTACTGCCGGGAGAATAGCAGGCGTCATGGTGCAGAGCCAGGTCACTATTACAAGCGTGCAGATTACGCTGATTACAGCCCGCAGGCAGTTAGAAGAAGTGCGTCTTGTAATGACAGTCGAATCCAGCTATACAATGTATAAACATGGGATTTCTGTCGATACAGGACTGATGGAAGATTTAATCAGCCAGTTAAAGGAATTAGAAAACAGTTTTTATAAAAATCTGCTGACAGAAGGAGGCGTAGAAGCAACAGAAGCAAATGTAAGCCTGTTTGCGGAAACTTCTACGAAACTGGAGCAGTTAAAGGAAATGCCGGCCTATGCGATTGGTGCACGTAACATCAGTATTTCAACGTTAGATGAGCTGCACCAGGAAGGCAGCGCAATGCAGCAGAACTTCCAGCAGGCGAATGAACGCTATGAAACAATGCGTACAGCTGTCAGGAAGGATTTGGGCGATTCTATACAAAAGGCATTCCGGAATGTGGATGAAATCCTGGAAGATGCCGGCATGGAAGTAAATCAGGCAAATGAACGTGCCGTGCGTATACTGGGATATAACCAGATTGAAATTACACCGGAAAATATTATGCGCATGAAGGCTGCCGACCAGCAGGTACAGATGGCTTTCCATAATCTGACACCGGCTGTCATCAGGGAATTTATAAACAGGGGCATCAATCCGCTGGACTTAGATATGAAAGAATTAAACCAGCAGGCTACCCAGATACGCGAAGAATTAAAAATCGATGCACCGGAAGAAAAATACAGCGAATATTTATATAAACTGGAACAAAATCACAGCATTACACAGGAAGAGCGCAGTTCGTATATTGGCATCTACCGTCTGATGAATCATATCGTACAGTCTGACGGCGCAGCAGTAGGAGCACTCGTCAATCAGGGTGCACAGATTACCATGCGCAATCTGCTGACAGCAGTCCGGACGGAACGCCGGGGAAGCCTGGATATTCAGGCAGATGTTTCATTTGGCGGTATTGAAAGCGGCGGAATTCACAATTCCATTACAAAACAGATTGAAGCCGGTTATCAGAATCAGTGTGTAAATCAGGCGTTTCATGAAATGTCGCCGGAGCGTCTGCGGGTCGTTTCGGATGGCAGCGAATGGCAGGACCTGACACCGGAACAGTTTCTGCAGCAGCTTCAGGAAGCACCTGAAGATATGGCAGCTATGGAATCTTATTATCAGAAGCAGCTGGACGACCTGGAATCGTGTGCAAAATCGTCCGGGGAAGTGTATGAGATGCTGGAGCAGTATGATATTCCAAATACGGTTATGAATGTCATGGCAGTTTCTGAATATCTGAATAACCGCAACGGGGCTTTCCGTAAGTTTTTCAGTATGGGAAACGGGCGTACGCCGGATGCAAATAGAAATACAGACGAATATATGACTAAAAATGAGGACGGCAGTGTGGATGTAGATTTTGCTGCCATTCAGGATGAGCTGCTGCGCCGCTTTGGAGAAGATGTAAAAAAACCGGAAGATCTCGCACAGGCAGTTGCAGAATTAGCAGAATGTGCAGAAAAATGCATGAGTACGATGATTATGGAGCAGGACGTAACCAGTCTTGATATCCGTGAACTAAAACTGATGAATGCACAGATTTCGCTCGGAAAGAAAATGGCGTCAGAAGAATGTTTTTCTATGCCGATTGTAGTAGACGGTGAAGTAACGAATGTAACAATGAAAATTATACGGAATAAAAATCAGAAGGGGCTTGTTAATATTACATTAGAAACTTCCAGGTTTGGAAAGATTGCTGCAGAGCTGAAAGCAGGTAAGAAAGGCTTTAACGGATATGTGGCTACAGATTCCAGGCAGGCACTTGATTATTTTAAATCGTCAAATGAAAAGTTAGAACAGGCGCTTCAGGAAGCAGGGGATACTCCTGTGTATATAGATTACATTTTTACAGGCGGCCTGAATCTGAATGGTTTTGCCTCCAAAAGCGGCATCAGTGAACAGCCGGAGAACGGGGAAGAACGTGAAGTCCAGACAAAGACGCTGTATGGAATGGCCGAAGGGTTTATCCGGGTATTGAAGAGAATGGATGCAGAAACTTTGGAAATGTGAAATTTTCGTGGTAATCGTTATGGATTTCAGGCAAATGGCCGAAATAAGTTAAGAGAATAAAAGTACTATTTATGAGTTTCAGACTGAGTATTTCATGGCCAGCCTGCTGGATATGAGATACTTTGAATATGAAACATTCTGAAAAAGATGAGGTGCAGGGAATGAAAATTAATCAGAATATATCAGCAGTAATCGTAAATGACCAGCTTCTGCGCAATGAAAACAGTGTGGCAGCTTCCGTAAAAAGGCTTTCATCCGGTTTAAAATTTAATGATGCTAAGGATAATCCTTCAGGAATAGCGATTTCTTTTAAAATGCAGGCGCAGATTAATGCATTGAACCGGGCTTCTTTAAATGCTACAGACGGCACAAGCATGGTAGAGACGATAGATGGTGCAATGGGTGAAATGACGGAGGTTCTTCAGCGGATCCGTGAGCTTTGTGTGCAGGCAGCGAATGATACAAATATGGAGGAAGACCGCGAGGCGATTCAGCAGGAGATTGACGCTTTAAAAAAAGAAGTGAACAGGATTTCTTCAGATACAGAATTTAATGGGAAGACGCTGTTAGACGGTTCTTTGGACCGCAGAACATATGTAACATCTGAAGTAACTCTGCCAGATGGAAGTAAGAAACCAGTCAGCATGTATGATAAGATCACAAATGTCATTATCTCAGATGAAGTACAGGCTGATAACTACAATGTACGAATTGAAGAACCTGCAAAACACGCAGTACTGACATCTACAGGCCAGGGAACTCCGGGCAGTGTTATTACCGAAAAAATGGAAGGCACTGTGACTATTAACGGAGTCAAGGCTGAGATTAAAGCTGGAATGAGCGCAGAAGAAGTATATCAGACAATCCGGGATGCAGGAGATGCCGGCTGGGTAAATGTATTTGTCGCTAAAGGGAATCCGCCAGTGCCTGCAACAGGTGCTGCATTTGATGATACAATGCTGGATACTCAGGGATACGAGGAAGACACCGGCGGTTATGAATTTAATAAAACGCTGGCTTTTGTATCACAGAATTATGGTTCAAGCGAGGATGTAACGATTACCTGCGATAATGTAGAGCTTGCTGAAATGCTTGGAATTTCAAATATCCCTAATGTAGAACTTGCTGAGATTGAAAAATATAGTATTAAAAAGGATTCAAATGCTCTTACGGATACTAGTATTACAACAACGCCTTCACCAAACCCGGGAGCTGTTAAAGACGGAGTTATTTATATAAATGGCGTTGCAGCAGAGATTAAAAATACAATGACTGCTGAAGATGCATACAAAGCTCTTGAAGAAGCGGCAGCAAAAAGCGGAACTAAGCTTTCACACGAAGATGGAACGGATGCGGCAGATTATGATTTTTCGAAAAAACTGATATTTACAATGCCGCCAAATACTTCTCATAATATACTGTCAATAACATTTGAAGACCCGGATTTAGGAGAACTGTTTGGTCTGAATACAGATGCTGAGGCAATTCTGACTACAGAGTATAAAGCTGTGGCAGAAGGTGAAGATGCACAGGTTTCGATTACAAAACAGGCCGGAACAGATGATATCCGGGATGAATATACGGGCCAGGCTGTTGTAAAGACAACAGGAAACCAGGTGGTAATTACAGATAAAAGCGGATTTGAAATGAGTTTCGAAGTACGCGGAGATGTTGCGTATGCTGGAACAGATGATGTGGATATAACGATTGAGGCAACAGACATCGGCACGCTTCAGCTTCAGATCGGAGCAAATGAAGACCAGGAACTGGCAGTCAGGGTTCCGGTACTGAACACAAAGAGCCTTTATATGGACGATTTAAATGTAGTAAAAAAAGGCGGCCCTGACAAAGGAATGGATACCATGGATAAAGCCATTGGCATCGTGACAGCAGCGCGTTCCCTGATGGGTGCATATGAAAACCGCCTGGATTATGTAAAGAGCGGCCTGGATGAAACAGAAGAAGATATGACGACGGCCATTTCCCGTCTGGCAGATGTAGATATGGCTGCTGAAATGACAGAATATACAAACTCAAATGTACTGACACAGGCATCCATCTCCGTACTGTCGCAGGCGAATGACCTTCCACAGCAGGTATTATCGCTGCTTCAGGGATAATAAGAGGCGCTTATGACAAAGGAACGAAAACAGGAGTTTACACGAAGGATTACACAGGCAAACCGCAGCGGGCTTGTATTGATTAAATTCGAGATTCTGTTTGCATACTTTGATGATATCTGTCAGGCATATGAAGAAAAGAATGAACAGGAAATGAAAAAAGGGGTCCGGCATGCAGATGCAGTACTGAAGAGCTTTCAGGAAACTCTGGACTTTCAGTATGAAATGTCGGCACAGCTTTTTTCACTTTATGATTTTCACCGCAGACAGCTGGCAAAAGTGCTAATACAGAATTCTGTGAAAGAATTAGAACAAAGCAGGAGTATGCTGCAGAAAACGTACGAAGCGTTTGTGGAAGCTGCAAAACAGGATCAGTCAGGACCGCTGATGCGTAATGCACAGCAGGTATATGCAGGATATACATATGGAAAACATGATTTGAATGAAAGTTATGATACGGGTTCATCAAGGGGCTTTCTGGCGTAATGCTGGAAAGCCTCTTTTTTCCGGTCTGCTCTGGCGGCGTTTCCAGCGTTAAATCTGATGACAGTGCTGTCTGAAAAATTATCCCATTTCCACCCCTGGTATGAGGAAGAATACTCGTTCATGGTTTAGCCATTTCGTAAGATTTCAGACGGCAGAGGAGAAATTTGTAACGCATCTGTATGGCATTGACCTCATAAATATAGCTGTCAATCAGTTCGGGGTCTGTGGCATTTTCGAAATTCTGGTAGGCAAGATCCAGATTGTTCTTCGTTTGCATTAGGTTATCCAGCAGGTTCTGATAGCTTTCATCTGTCTGCGGTTCTTGTTTAAAAAATGGAAACAAAGGGCTACCTCACTTTCTGT
The DNA here is from genome assembly GCA_910580075.1 of uncultured Eubacterium sp. GTDB lineage: Bacteria > Bacillota > Clostridia > Lachnospirales > Lachnospiraceae > Eubacterium_J. The sequence goes on from CAJTVR010000004.1 coordinate 17,768, forward strand.
TTTCGAATTTGAACGGGGCTGAAACTTATGAGTATTATAAGTATAGTCAAAGATATAAGGAAATATTCATGCTGGCATTAATTTTTGGGTTATTTTATTTTGGGACATATTTAAAAAATACAAGCATAGACTGTAAAAAGAAATTAATCAATAGGAAGATGTATGGAACAAAAAAGTGCTTTTATGATTATGACAGGAATCTGTGTACTGGTTCTCTTAATCGGGTTTTTAAAACGCAAAGCCGCCATTTTGCTGAATATTATTGTACGTATTATTGTTGGGTGTGCCGCAATTATATTTTTCAACGATATCTTGCAAAAACAAGGTATTCCTGTATCAGCCGGTATTAACCCTCTGAATCTTTTGACACTTGGAAGCCTTGGTACTGGAGGGTTTGCGCTGATTTATGGGATTTTGTTTTATAGTCTGTTGTGAGCATTTAACAAAATTAAATAAATCGTACAAAAAAGGTAGACAAACGCAAAAAAACCTCGTATAATTCAGCTTACAAAATACATCTGGCCGTCAGCTGACTGTATGATTTAGAAATAAGATGGAGATTTTACCGGGAGGCTGACTGCGGTTTGTCTGCTTTGCCTGTTAACAGCAGTGCAGATGAATCTACAGACAAATAAAATAAGAGGGGGGATTTTATTGGAAAGCTGACTGCGGTTTGTCTGCTTTGCCTGTTAACAGCAGCAGTGCAGATGGATCTACAGACAAATAAAATCAGTAACCGGCTGATTATGTCTGGTTTATTTTTAGGCTGTATTCGAAATCTTGCCGGATATGGCTGGATGGGAAGTATTTATTTTCTAATCCGTATTTCTTTTCCGGTTCTTGTGTTTTATCTTTTATTTCTTATGCATGCGTTAGGCGCAGGCGATATCAAGCTGTTTTCCGTAATATGCAGTTGTATTGGACTTAGAAATTTAACGAGAGTCGTATTATTTTCTTTTCTTGCAGGAGCAGTATTTTCTTCTGTCATGTTAATCCGAAATAAAAATCTTTATAGCCGGATTGCATATTTTTCAGGTTATATCAGATCAGCTCTGTTTACAAAATCCATACCAAAATATGAATGTGAATCTGACGGAAAACAAAATTATATTCATTTTTCACTCCCAATTTTAATTGGATATTTGATTTATTTAGGAGGTATTTGATTGGAGAAAATAAAACTGGCAATACTTGGAGATTCACTTTATGCAGGAAGGCTGACGGAATGTATCCGTAAAAATTCTCCAGATTATCTGGAAGTTTATGGATGCAGGAGTCTGGCTCAGTTACCGGATTATTTAAAGCAGATACAGCCGGATATTCTTTTGTATGAAATGGAGACTGCCAGGGAGGAAAAACTGCCAGAGTATCTGCTTCAGATCCAGATTACGGATAACAGACAGCTATGCCGGGAAAATGGTCTGCAAAGAGGCAGAAATGAAAAAAGCAGCTGCAGACAAAAGGATTTGAAACAGGATGATGCTCAAAATATCAGAGAGAGTCTGTCCAGGCAGCCGTCCGTATTCCGTTATCAGAAAGGAAGCGAAATCCTTCGTCAGATTTTTCAGATTTATGAACGGTCGAACAAAAAGAATCTGTCCGGATGGTGCAGAACTCTGGACTTGGAAATGACAGCATTTTATGCGCCTGGCGGGCACGAACTCCTGCTTCCGATATCTATTGCTTATGCAGCAGTCTGTGGGGAATCAGATAAGGTACTGTATTTAAATCTGGCAGAATTTTCAGGTATGGCAGCTCTTTTGAGCGATAAAGACGGCAAAACATTTAGTGATTTGATTTATGGAATCCGCCAGAAAAAGGATCAGTTTCCTTTGTGTCTGCAGAGTGTTCTGCATCATGCAGAGAAATTCGACTATGTACTGCCGCCAGAGAACCCTCAGGATTTATATGAAGTTCAGAAGGAAGATCTGGAGTGTCTGGTTTCTTTACTGCAGGAAAAGACGGATTACAGAATGGTAATCTGGAACTGCGGTGCTTTGAACAGGCCTGTGGAACAGGTATTTCAATGCTGCAGCAGAGTTTTTGGTGTAGTAAAAGACAGGTCATTTGGGAAATACCGGAAGAGCGAATTTGAGAGATTTCTACAAAAAGATTTACAAAGGCAGCTTCGAGAAAAACTGCAATATGTCAGTCCGCAGTCAGGAAGCGGAACCTTTGTTCAGGGTATGGATATGATGTCGCAGATCCAATCCGGAGAATTTGCAGATCAGGCGAGAGATTTATTGAAGAAAGAACGGGATTGAAGTTATGTTTCGGGCAAAAAGGCAGCAGGAGGCGGTTAATGTTTGAAGTGATGACAAAGAACGAAGTTAGGTTTCAGGACAAAAGAAAGCAGAAGCCAGGAAATATTTAAAGTGATGACAAAGAATGAAGTTACGTTTCAGCCAAAAAGAAAGCAGAAGCCAGGAAATATTTAAAGTGATGACAAAGAATGAAGTTACGTTTCAGCCAAAAAGACGGCAGAACATAGGTAATATTTAAAGGGATGTTTAAGGAGGATTATGACGCAGGAAATGGAGCAGCTTCGGCAGTATATTCTGACAAAGCTGGATTTGACGAGGGAAACGGGTGACGAGGAATTAGAGGAGCTGATTTATAATGAAGTCGGCAGTTACAGCAGAAAGCATGGATTATCGTTAATGCGCAGGGAACAGTTTCAAAAAGAGATATACAATTCTCTGCGAAAACTGGATGCTTTGCAGGAGTTAGTCGATGATCCGGAAGTGACTGAGATTATGGTAAATGGTGCAGATCATATCTTTTTTGAAAAAGACGGGCGTGTAAGACAGTGGGACAGACAGTTTTATTCGAAAGAAAAGCTGGAGGATGTAATACAGCAGATTGCAGCAGCCGGGAATAAAATCGTTAATGAAGCTAATCCGATTGCAGATACAAGATTAAAAGACGGTTCCAGGGTAAACATAGTTCTTTCTCCTGTTGCAATTGACGGTTCAGCTATTACAATCCGTAAATTTCCAGACCAGCCAATGGGCATGGAGCAGCTGATACAGCTGGGTGCTGTATCCACAGAGGCAGTGGATTTTTTAAAACAGCTCGTGCAGGCCGGATATAATATATTTGTATCAGGCGGGACCGGAGCTGGAAAGACGACATTTTTAAATGCTCTGTCTGAGTATATTCCAGCTGAGGAACGCCTGGTTACAATCGAAGACTCGGCAGAACTTCAGATTCAGTCCGTGCCGAATCTGATCCGCCTGGAGACGAGAACAGCTAATATGGAAGGAGTGAAAGAAATTTCTATCCGCGACCTGATCAGGACATCGCTGCGTATGCGGCCGGACCGGATTATCGTCGGAGAATGCAGGGGTGCTGAAGCGCTGGACATGCTGCAGGCTATGAATACAGGGCATCCTGTACGAACATCTTACCAGAAGCCGTGCCTGTTTTTGCATTTGATTATAAACAAAAAAATAATCGGCAAGTAAAAAGAGGACATTGCGAATTTATTAATACTGAAATTATTGAGGCAAATGTTATCGTTGGCATAAAAATAAGTGATTAACTTTTATGAAATATGAGAAAAGGAGAAGTCGAAAAATGTTAATACAACAGTCAAGCGTAGTCCTTGATATGGATTATAAAAATATTTTAGTTAGAGATTTCAAAGAAAATTATTCAGGTGTTGATAGTTTAACAACGGCTGAAAATGTTGTAAAAGTTATGGATGATGTTTTTAAACTTTCAGACAAGGCAGAAGAATATGTATATTTAATCTGCCTGACATCTAAGTTAAAACCCATATCATTTTTTGAAGTATCACATGGCACAGGTAATGCGTCATTAATTGGAATCAGAGAAATTTTTATACGGGCGTTGTTATGCGGAGCAGCCTGTATCATCATTGTACATAATCATCCAAGCGGTGACGCAGAACCATCAGCACAGGATATATATGTAACAAAACGGATTAAAGAAGCTGCTGGATTAATCGGTGTTACATTCTGCGACCACATTATTATAGGCCGTGAAAATTATTTTAGTTTTGTAGAAAATGAAAAGAAATATTCTGCCAGTAATATGACTGAGTAAGTACCAAAACTTAGAAGTTATGGCGATGCTTTATGAAATGCGCTTTTATGCGGTCTCAGGAAGTGTCAAATCTTATGTTCAGAAGTTTTAAATTAGAATTATGGATTTTATATTAAGGCTGGAAACAGTCTTTTTTTATGCCATAAGAAAGGTGAAGAAATATGAAATACGGATATGCAAGAGTATCTACCAGAGGACAGCTTGAAGGAAACAGCATTGAGGAACAGATTAATGCTATACATAGTCTTTATGAAGATGCTGAAATTATTGTAGAAAGTTATTCCGGCGCAAAAGAACGGCCTTTATTTAACAGGATGCTGGAACAGGTGCAAAAAGATGATTATGTCATTGTAACCAAGTTAGACCGCTTCTGCCGTTCTGTTAAAGAGGGGTTAGAGTATATAGACCATCTTATGGATAAAGGTGTAAAGATTCATATTTTAAATATGGGGCTGATTGAAAGTACACCTATGGGACGTTTGATAGTCACGAACCTGCTTGCATTCGCAGAATTTGAAAGAGCAATGATTATTGAACGGACGCAGGGCGGTAAGGCAATAGCGAAACAGAGGCCGGATTTTAAAGAAGGAAGGCCGCCGAAATACAATAGTAAAAAATTAAATCATGCTATGGAATTGTTACAATCCCATTCTTACAGACAGGTTGAAGAATTGACAGGAATCAGCAAATCAACACTTATCCGTGAAAAGAGGAAACGGAGAATTGTACAAAAGTCTGTAAATAGGGACAATAACATACCACAGGTATTATAAATACCAATACAGAAAGCCGCCTTTATAGGGAAAAATTTTATAAAATTTTTCCGGTCTACTTGGCATTATCCAAAGAGAATAAAAGAAAAGCATGAAACCCCACGGTGCCCTATATATGGGTTTTACCTAAATAGAGAGTATGTAACAGTACTCTCTATTTTTTTGCCATTTTTCAGAAAGGAGGTTTTGCATTATGGCTGATACAATTTTGTCACTTATTATGGCATATTTTATTTTGAAATGCATTTTTGACAATTAATTGCAGAATCACAGATACTTATTAACCGGGCAGGGGTTTATTCTTCTGCCCTTTATTGTAAGGAGGAATTTTTCATGAATAAGAAAGAAACAGGAAAGAAACTTGTAGATGTTAGTGTTTTGGATGTAATGAAGGGCATAGTGGACAGGCACACGAAGCATTTTAAGAGCGATTTTGATTATGATATTGAGAGAATCAAAAAGGTAGCTTTAAAGGAAGGGCAGCAGGAGAAATGTTTCATATGGTTGTGCCGTGAATGTGGGACATGGCTTTTGCAGGAACGTGATGTGTTTATCAGAGAAACTGGTGATTACAATATCCTTATGTACTACGAATGGCAGAAGGCTGATAAAATCCTTGCTTTTGCGGCTGAAATAAATGCTGTTAACGGCAGCAGGGTTATGGGGAATATTTATAGTCTCGATTTTGAAAAATATTGTAAGCATGTACAGGAGGCAGCAGTTCCGGCAGGCAGCATTGTGCTTTGCTATGAAAACGGCCGGCGTATCAAAATGCCGTCAGAACATTTTAGCGCCAGCCCGGATAAAGAATTTGGAAAATTTGAAAATTTTGAGTTTCAGCCTGAATCGGAAGAAGGGCTTAGAATCTTATTGCGGGAAGAAAGACAGGACAGGCAGCAGTTTCAAGAGGTTTCTGTAATCTAACACACCGTTCACAAAATAAATCACAGTCATACATATGTGCAGCAGGGCTGTAAGAAGGGATGGATGGCAGACACTGGGAAGAATGCGGCTGCTGCCATCCTATTTTTCCTTGTGGGCCTTGATTTTAGTAAATTCAATGATTTCCCTCTTATCAGTGTCAGAAATTTTCCCGAAGTAGTACAGGAGTTCTTTTTCAAGGCTGCTGAAAAGCCGGTACTTCTTCTGGTTGAACGGGCTGTTGAAATATTCAAGGAACCCGGCAAGGTCTTCGCTGGACTGTGTAGGCGCAGGCGCGTCATAATAGATGTTCGGGTCAAGTTCAGCGGAAAGCTGCATCAGGTCATCCACGGAAATACCGTATATCCCGGCCAGCTTATAGAGGATGCCTGGGTTTGGTGTCCTTCTGCCGGACTCATAATGGCTGTAGGTCTGCCGCACGACACCGAGGGCAGCGGCTACATAATCCTGTGTGTAGCCGTGTGCTTTCCGCAGTTCTTTCAGTTTAGCAGGTAGCAGTTGTTCTTTCATTCTCTTTATCCACCTTCCATATATTCAGAATTTTATTCAGCATAATGACGAAAAATGTAACATTGTGTAGCCTTTTCGATGATAATATGTTAATATTGATGTAGCTGTATCGAAAAATAAGATACAGACTGTAGCGTAACAGGAAAGGTGAAAGAAATGTTAGGAGAAGCAGCATTCCAGCCATATGCAGTAAATACGTTCAGCGGGCGCGGGAAAAAATTTACAACTGTAACGCCTGTGCATTATGTACGCCCGCACTGGGTCAGTTCTTATACAAGGAAGGACGGCACATTTGTTTCAGGGTACTGGCGTGACGGGGACGGCAACACGAAAATAAACAGGCAGACAGGATATTTTGCAAAGAACCCGGGCGCAGTGCCGGAGATTGTAAAAAAGAAGGGATGGATTTTTTGATATGTTTGGGAAAAACAGAAAAGACGGAGGGGCAGGCGCGGAAGAGACAGGGAACGGCTCAGGGGCGGCAGTGCGGGATGTACAGGAGAAAGAGGTCATAAAAACAGTACATATAGGCAGCAGGGCTGTAAAGTTCCGCATCCAGAACGCCCGGACTGGGCTTGTGGACGGGCAGCGTGAGGTGCTGGACGAAACGCTTATTGACAGCATGGCAGAGCAGATGGCGCAGGCAGTTAAAGTAAGCCATTCCAAGTATAACCCGTTTCCGCATGAAATCATTATCCGCAGCGCGGAAGTGCAGCCCGCACAGGAAGAAGCCGGCGCACAGGGCGGGGGAGTGAAGGAGGGCGGCAGCGCGGATATGCTGGAAAGCTGTGTGCCCCGCTTCCGGCTGGATGACGTTGCCCTGAATGAAAAAGTCAGGGGGCAGATACAGACAGCCATTGCAGCAGTGCGGTATAAAAAGAAAATGACAGAGGAATGGGGCATGTCAGAACACTTTGCCGGGAACCGCGCCGTTATTTTGAATTTCTATGGGAAGCCGGGGACAGGAAAGAGCATGGCGGCAGAAGCCATAGCGCAGGAACTGGGAAAGAAAGTGTACCGCATCAGCTATTCGCAGCTTGAATCAAAATATGTCGGCGAAACACCCAAGAATATACGGAAGGCGTTTGAATGTGCCGCAGAGGACGGGGCGGTGCTGGTGTTTGATGAAGCGGATTCATTTCTGGGGAAACGGCTTTCATCCGTAACACAGTCGGCAGACTACGGCGTGAACATCACCCGGAGCGTCCTTTTAATGGAACTGGAAAAGTTCACGGGAGTTGTGGTATTTACCACGAACCTTATCAGCAGTTATGATGAAGCCTTTAAACGGAGGATTCTTCTGAGCGTTTATTTTGAAATGCCGGATGAACAGGCGCGTAAGAAAATATGGGCGCTGCACCTTGGCGGGAAGATACCTCTGGAAACGGGCGTGACAGCGGATGCTCTTGCCGCAAGGTATACCAGCATATCTGGCGCGGACATCAAGGATATGGTTTTTTATGCCGCGCTCCGCGCAGTGGAGCAGGGAGGAGAGACGCTTGGCTTTCCGGCCTTTGACTATGCGCATGAAACCATCCGGGAAAGGTACAGGAATCAGGATGCAGAGGGGGATGTGAAGATAGTGTCCTCAAAGACGATTACGCAGGAGGAATACGAGCATGAAATAAACGGGGAGGTTAGCAATGATTGAAAAGATAGCGGCAGGCTACCGAAAGGCGCAGATGGGTGTTTTAAGCGGGCTTGCAGGGGTTACGGGCAGCATCCTTGACGAGACTGCTTTTTATGATGCCGGGTATATGGATGCACAGGTTAAAAGGGTGCAGAAGGAAATCGAGGCTGTTACGAAGGAACTGGAAATCCATATGGATTTGAAAGACGGTTCGGATTACGCGATAAATAAAAAGAAGGAGCTGCTTGCCAGGCGGGGGCAGCTTGTGTTCCGGCTTGTATTCCTTGCATCCAACAGTTTCAGAAACCTTGGGGACTGTGTAAGGATGGCGGAGGGGTACAGCCATCCTTTCATGAAATGCGTGGAAGGGCTTATGGCTTATGACAGCGGGCAGAAGGAAAAGGCGTTTGCCATCCTTGAACCTTACTTTAAGGAGCATAAGAGCGCAGGGGGGCATTTCCTTGTAAATAAGGTGTTCGGGCTTCTGCTGGCAGGGCGCGGGCAGGACGGGAAAGCAGTGCCGTTCTTGACGTATGCGCTGCAGTTCATGCCGGATGATGCGGAATGCCTTGACGCACTAAAAGGCTGTTACGGGTCACAGGGAGATAAAAGGAAGGCAGCAGTTGTAAGTGAAGTTCTTGCGCTGCTGCACTGACGGAGGATGTTATGGACAGGGAATGTTATGTACATAAGGGACAGGATAAAGCGTTCCGGCAGTATCAGGACGGCGTATTGTTTCAGGAAGACATAGAAAAAGTGTATGAGGAAATTGATTACAGATTCAGGGTGCCGGATTTACTCGGCAAGACTGTGCGCGTATCTGAAAGGCAGTTCCCGGAAGTATATCAGATACTGCATGAAGTGTTATTGGATACAGGGACAGGGGATGTGCCTGTTTATGTTTATGAAGATTATTATTACGGCGCGGAAAGCTATGGCATAGAGCATCCATGGATTGAACTGTCTGCAAAGACGATACAGGATTTTACGGATAGTGAACTTAAGTTTGTACTGGCGAGGGAGGCTTTTAAGATAGCGGACGGCATCACGGCACACAAAACCATGATGGAAGAACGTTTTACAGCCATGCGGAAAGCCATGCCGGACAAGATTGAGGAAGTGTCGAGGCTGTCATTTTACCGCTGGTACAGGCTGGCAAACTATTCAGCAGACAATTACGGGTATGTCATGTGCGGGAGTGTCAAAACCGCTGTAGATGCAGTGCTGAAAATGGTGTTGAACAGCGTCATGCTGGCGGGACAGGTGGATATAAAAGAATTTATCCGGCAGGCTTCGGAAATTAACAGGCTGGATGATGTGGTATCAAATTATACGAAGGCGGATGAATCCATGCCGTATGCACCGCACAGGGTACAGAACATGTTAGCTTATGCGGTGTCAGAGCGTGGTATAGATAGTATGTGTAAAGGAAGATGAAAACATGGGATGGGATTATGAAGTAATCGGAGAAAGAGAAGTAAAAGATTTAAGCTATAAAAGAATATATGCAACATTAATCAGTAATAAAGAAAAAATGGGTTTATCAGCAGCAGTAAAAAAATCTATAAATGATTTTCAAATAGTAGATATTGATAGTAAAAAAGAACCTGTATATGCAGCATTGGAGTGCGATGTACTGTATTTGGGAATCATAAATACAATGGCTGCAATATATAATATTATTTTCCAGAACTTAAAAACAGCAACTGAAAAAATAAAGTGCGGTTTTAGTGTTTTAAAAGCGTTTTTGGAAAATCCTAACCCGTGGTTTATACAAGGAGTGCTGATAGGTGATAGTAGTGATTATTATTCTGGTATTTTTTCTAAAGATAGTGAATGCAGCAATTTGCAGGAGTATATAGATACTGCAAATCAGAAACTAGAAGAGGTTATTGAATTTTCAGGAAGAAAAGAGGAGTATTTAATATTGTTGTATACGGATATGGGTAAATCCCTTTATCAGATATACGTGGAAAATATTGATAAGTTAATAATATATTATTGTAAAATTACATATAAGACTATAAATATAATGAGAAGAAATATTTTTTATACAGCTCAGCAAGCTATAGATAAGGTTAGGTATGATGCAAGTGTATGTAATAGTATAGATGAATTGCTTAATCATATTAGTGAAAATGTATTAAGCAGTAAAAAAGATAGGATACAGACACCGTTTACATATTATTTAGATGCATTAGATGAATAAGCAGATTAATTTGAAAGTAAAGGGGAGTGATAACATGGGATGGGACATTGATTTTGAAGTTTCAGATGTAAAAATAATAAAGGATTTGAGTTTTGAAGTTATAAAAAAAGATTGTGATAAAGATATTGAAAAATTTGGGTTAAGGATAGCAATTGAGAATGTTGTAGAAAATTTCCACATACTTGGTCAGGTGAATGATGCAGTGGGGACACCCTACTTTATAGAAGAATGTGATAATGCTTTTGCAATATTAATAGAATCATTTTCAGTGATAAATACAATATCAAGTAGTTTAAGTATAAGACCTACAATAATGAATCGAGATTATGCCCTTAGTTCGGTTGAATGGGATTTAAAATATAAAGAAGATGAGGTGATTTTAAAGCTTAATGATGAATTGAAATCTAAGATAAATACTATTAAAGAAAGAATACATAAGTCTGAACAGAAATTGCTTGATATCCATAATTGGTTTAGTGGAAATGAACTAATGATAGAAAAGAAATGTCTTGAAGCTGAAATACGTATAGTTAACAAAGCATTGGAGACAGGCAGGATTCTGCTTAATTTACAGGAAGATAAATCTGTGCATGATATTTTCCTTAGAGAATTTGAGGCTCTGGCAGCTCTTTATTGTAAACATACTGGAAAAGAAAAAAAAGACATACGTAAAGAATTGTATATGAGGGCGAGTGCTTGGGATTTCGCATTATGGTCTAGCAATACTCCAATAACTAGGAAAAATAGATGGTCTCGTCCTTATACGTATTTTAGCAGTTTGAAAGATTAAGGCATTGTGCCAAAATACTATTATAATACAACAGGTGACAAACAGGGAGGTACAGAATGTTAGGTTGGGTAATCGTTGGTGGAATTATTTTTGCATCATTGGCTCTAAAATATTTTTGGAATGAAATTGCGCAGTGGCTTAACAATACAGCAGCTAATGCAATAGAGAGAAAATTTGGGATAGATGCAAGGAAAACAATGCAGAGGGCGGTATGCAGGGTAACAAGGATTATGAATAAGATTGATAACGTTGCAAGGGTATATTTTAGGATGGACGAGCATTATCTAAAGCAGATTGATTTACATGCATCGAAACCAGAATATGAAGCAGATGAAGAAGTTTTGAAAGAAATAGATACGAAAAAAGAACTAATAAGTGAATTTACATATAATGGATAAGTTTATAATAATCTATTGATTCAAACAAATTTTATAAGAAGGATTATTGCTGTTTTAGATATTCACAAAATGTTATAAAAAGCCGGGTAGGGAGAAAAAATATATAAAATTTTTCTCTCTGCCCGGCTTATTTTTTCCCTTTCTTTGCAAAGCTAAAAAACCGATGGTTCTTATCAGAAGTTCTTTTACAGATGTTACAATTAGGGAAAAGCCGCCTGTATATTTAAACATAGAAACACAGATATACCGGAGGAAATTTCTATATGGATGTTGAAAGCAAAGTTATCAATTTATCAGGTGTATATTACAGGATTTTTAAAGATGGCAGGGTAATCAGCTGTAAGACAGGAAAAGAAATAAGCCAGAGGCCGAATAAGGACGGTTATGCATCGTTTACGGCAGGAGCAAAACTGAATCGGACAAGGGTAAGGACGCACAGGGCTGTTGCAGAACTGTTTGTCGATAATCCGAATAATTATGATGAAATTGACCACCTTGACTGTAACAGGATGAACCCAGCGGCATCTAACTTGGAATGGGTCACGCATCAGGAGAATATCAGGCGTGCTTATGAAAGGGGAAACCATGAGGGGCGCATTACTGGTGAAAAAAACCCAAAAGCACGGCTCACGGAATCCTTGGTGAGGCAGATGCGGGCAGAATACGGGGAAGGGGCATGTATCAAAGACATTGCGGACAGGTACGGGTATGCATGGAGTACAGTCGGCAATGCGGTAAAAGCCAAAACATGGCCGCATTTAAAATAGGCGCACGACCTGGGCAAGTCGTTAAAAGGCTTATTTTTTATACCCGGAAAGGAGTGGTTTTAGGAAAAGGGAATGGCAGCAGTGCCGTAAACTGCACAATGTAACTTTATAACATAAAATCTTTTAGAAAAGGAGAAAAGACTATGAACAACAATTTACAAAACATCGGGAAAAACAGCAGCAGGGGGCGTGTCAGTACAGTAAGGGCATTTGCAGAAGTGGTCAGGAACTATGCAGAAGCATGTTTTGGTGCAGGGATACAGGTTTTTGTTCATGAAACCGTGAAGAATAACGGCGTTGTACAGACGGGAATCTGCATCAAGGACGGCACGGGGGACATTGCGCCTGTCATTTATCTGGACGGGTATTTTGAGGAATACTGCGCAGGAAAAGCAATGGATGGACTATGCAGGGACATTCTGGGTGCGTATGCGGCTGGAAAGCCGTTTGATGGTTTTGATATATCGTCTGTTACGGATTTCCGGCGCGTGCAGGGGTGTATCTGCTTTAAGCTGGTAAATGCGGAAAGGAACCGGGAACTTCTGGCTGGTTCGCCGTATCTTCTGTACCATGACCTTGCAGTAGTGTTTTATATCATTGCTGGCGGAAGTTTTAAAGAAGGCATCTCCACGATTGCCGTCAAAAAGGACATTCAGGATATGTGGGGCGTGGATGCCCGGACGATTTATGCTGCTGCTTTGCGGAATACAGGGCTGCTGCTGGGCTGTTCCGTCCAGTCCATGGCGGATGTGCTGAGAGAAATGGCGTCGGAAAAACTGGACGGTGGATGCAGCGCGGATGCGTCTTTTCCTATTCCAATGTATGTTGCAAGCAACAGCTATAAGTTCAATGGGGCAGCAGTGCTCCTTTATCCGGGGCTTCTGGAATGGTTTGCGGATAAGGCGGCTGGTGATTTCTATATCCTGCCGTCATCCATCCATGAGGTGCTGTTCCTTCCGTGCAGTGCCGGATTTGAGGCGGATGAGGTCAGGAGCATTGTGCATGAGGTGAACCATGCAGAAGTGCTGCCGGAAGATTTTTTGTCAGATAATATTTACCGTTACAGTAAGGCAGAAGGCCGTGTGGAAATCATTTAATCCGCATGGCCTTATTTTTTTTCTCTTTCTGCCATGGCTGTATCAGAAGGAAATTACGGGAAAGGAGGTGGTTGTCTCTATGGAATGTATGATGCAGGGATATCTTGTAACGCCGGAAATGCCGGGTGTGTGTGCCGGGTGTCTCCTGTACCTTGACACATGCCTGCCCGTTATTCAGGACGGGTGGCTGTCCGGTGCGGAGTGTGATGCGGACTACTGCCAGTACTGTCCGCATTTTGGGGAATGTGGAAGATAGAAAAATTATCATTATGGAGGTACATAGAAATGGGAAAGAATCAGGAGAAAATAGAAGCGGCACTTGCACGCATTGACGAGGGGATGGAGAATATCAACACAGATAAGGACTGGATGGAGTTTCTTACTTTCCAGAGTCGGTTTTATAGCTACAGCTTTCGGAATACAATGCTTATATACCGTCAGAAGCCGGGCGCAACATTTGTTAAGGGATTCAAGGCATGGAACCAGCTTGGGAGATATGTGAAAAAGGGTGCAAAAGGAATCGCCATACTTGCTCCATGCATCAAGAAGGTGGAAGTGTTCAAAGAGCCGGAGAACAGGGCAGAGTACCATGAAAAAGAAGGCGAAAAGGAAATGAGGAAAGTAATCACGGGCTTCCGCATTGCCTATGTTTTTGATATTTCAGACACGGACGGTTCTGACGGATGCCTGCCGGTACTGGTGAAAGGTCTGTCCGGTGATGGTGAACATGTAAAAGAAATATACGGTAAACTGAAAGAGTTCATCTCCACGGAGCATGAAGTGCTGGAAGTAGAGGGAACGGCATCCAAGGGCAGCTACAATCTGGAAACGGGGGTTATCTGTGTGCGGTCAGACGTGGGGCATTTGCAGAAGATAAAGACACTCATTCATGAATATGCACACAGCATAGATTTTGCCATGCATCCAGAGGAAGATATCAGCCGGAATAAACGGGAACTCATTGCAGAGAGTACAGCTTTCGTTGTGTGTGAGAGGCTTGGACTCGATACCAGCAGTTACAGCATGAGTTATATCAAAAGCTGGCTGAAAGACAAGGAAGAGTTAAAAGCAGTTGCGGGCAGTGTGCAGAAAGTTGCTGCCAGAATCATTGACAGTCTGGCGGAATCCGGGGATTCTGCCTTTTCTTATCTGAAAGAGGAACAGTAAGGAAAAGACTGGGGACGTGCATAAAAGGGCGGGATATGGTTCCTGCCTGTTTTGATTTATACAGGAGGATTATATGGGAGTCAATATTCTTGTTGAAACGGAAACATTGTCAAGGGAGGAATGGCTGCACTGCCGGAAGAGAGGAATAGGCGGAAGTGATGTGTCTGCCATACTGGGTATCAGCAGATGGAAGTCGGCAGTCGGCTTGTGGCTGGAAAAGACAGGGCAGGCAGATGATATCCCGGAAGAAAATGAAGCCGTGCAGTGGGGGAACATCATGGAGCCTGTCATCCGCAAACATTTTTCGGAAGTCATGGGCAGGCCTGTAATGGAGGTCAGAGCCATATTGCAGCATTCGGAATATCCGTTCATGCTTGCGGATATAGATGGACTGACCGTAGATGATGAAGGGAATCCGGCGGTTCTTGAAGTCAAGACAGCCAGTGAGTATAAACGGAGCGAGTGGGAGAATGACATTCCAGTTTATTACCAGACACAGGTGCAGCACTACCTTTGTGTGACAGGAGCGGTGAAAGCATATGTGGCTGTCCTTATCGGCGGCAGTTCTTTCCGTGTCTATGAAATGGATGCGGATTTGGAAGTACATAAGATGCTCATAGCAGTAGAAAGGGAGTTCTGGTATAAGGTGCAGAACATGGTGCGGCCAGAGATTGACGGTTCGGATGCGTCAAGGGAACTGCTGGACAGGATTTACAAAGGGGGCAGCAGTGAGAGGGCTGTTCTGCCGGGTGAAGCCATAGGATACATAGAGGAATATATTTCAGCTTCCGATGATGAAGAAGACGCAAAGGCAAGGAAGCAGGATGCGGCGAATCATATCAAGGACATTATGGGTGATTTCAATTCAGCGGAATGCCTTGGCTATACGGTCACATGGAAGCCCGTCAAATCAGAGCGGATTGACGCAAAGGCTCTGAAAGCGGAAGAGCCGGAGGTTTATGCAAAATACATAAAGACAGTTAACAGCAGAAGGTTTTCAATTAAATAATTTTATTACTAAGGAGGAAAATATTATGGGTACAAGACAGGTTGATTTAAAAGCACTTTTGGAGAGCAGAATGGAGAACATTGAACCGGCAGAAGGTTCCAGAGCATCTATAGAAAGCGCAGAAATGCATATACCAAAGAACCTTATGTATGATGCTGAAAGCACTGTATTTAAGCCGGAAACGAAGCCTGTACTGTCAGAGGCAAAACAGGTGAGCGTTGAGGAAGCAAAGGCATTTGAAAATGAAATGGACAGGTTCATTAAAACAGCCCTTATTTCCGGCAGGGATTACGGAAAAGTGCCGTATGGGGACAAGCCGACGCTGTTCAAGTCCGGCGCAGAGAAGATACAGATATTCTTAGGGCTGATTGCGAGGGCTGAAATCGTAAACCGCATTGAGGATTACAATGCAGGATTCTTTTCATACGAAGCGAAAGTGTTCCTTATTGATTATAATGGCGTAGTCAGGGCAGAGGGGGTTGGAATCTGCAATACAAAAGAAGGGAAATATCTCAAGAGCAACGGCTATGCAGTCATGAACACCGTCCTCAAGATGGCGAAGAAGCGTGCGCTGGTGGATGCAGTCCTGAATGTTGCAGCCCTGTCAGCAAGATTCACACAGGACATGGAGGACGGCATGAGCCAGGAGCCGGATAAGGCAGCACAGCGGAAGCCGGAGGCAGCAGTGCAGAAGCCAGGAACAGCACAGCGGGAACCTGATGCGGCAAAGGCGGAAAAGCCGGCAGAAGCAAAACAGGAAAGGACGAAGCCGAAAGGGCGGAGGGCATCAAAAAAGCAGATGGAGAAGCTCGAACTTTTGATGCAGCAGTCCCATTCTTCTGCGAGCGCACTGAATAAATATGTGAAACGGGAATATGGTATTGATGATTACACGATGGCAACATCAGCCATTGCATCCACGCTGATTCAGAAATTCGAGGATGCAGCACGGCAGGCATAAAATATATATGGGGTGTCCGTACCGGGCATCCCTTTATTTCAGGAATGGAGGGAAGCGGATATGTCAGGATTATGCGATTTGGTTGAAATAGTGGAAAATAACATGGAATGCGTGGTTTTGAAGGTAAAGGAAAATGCCGGGATGGCACTTGTCTGTCTCGGATGCTTTGACGGGGATGAAACCATGATGCGGCTTACGAAAGGTGAGATAAATGCTTTTACCGTGTTCAGGAAAGGCAGGGAGCCGTTATCATGGGAATCCGGTGCAGAAGCCGGGATGCTGGAACAGATGCGCGGGAAGCTGATAAGCTGCTGTATTGCAGACGGCTTCGGAATTTACACAGGCGGAGACTTTATGCTGCGGAGGGCAGCGCTGGATATCAAGTCACGGGACAGCCTTCACGGACGGCAGGAGTCATACTGCCTTTCATGGTTCGATGATGGAGGGCTGGTATGTGTGGAACGGAATGAACGGTGTGTATTTTTGGAAGGGCTGGCAGAAGCAGAGGCGTATGTTGGAAAGATAATCTATACAGAACATGAATCAGGCATATTCCATTCAGAAACAGGGTGCTGCTGCAAATGTATTTCAGGAAGGAGAAGATGATTGCCCTGCTGGAAGGCAGTACGGAAAAATGGTGAATGCTGCCACTGGTTTTTCAGGGACAGCAGCAGTGAACTGTTTACTGGGGGCAGGGGCAGCTTTGACAGCCGGGTATTTGTTTAGCAGCCGGAAAAAGTAACCTGAAAGTGGATATGTAATACATGGAAGAGGTGTTTTTTCATTATTAATATATATCAAGATTACTGGTAATGTAACATTGAAAGTTTCCTCCGGAACGGGACAGAAGATTATCTGCCGGGTTTGTTCAGGATGAAACCTTGCAGTTCAGGGACAGTAAATAAGTCTATAAAGTTATTGTGTTTTTTAATGGATGAATGCTGAAAACGTTGATTTTAAAGGCTTTCTGGCTCCTTCACTCTTTACAACATCCCTGCTGCCTCTCCTTCGGTGATGGTTCATTCTGACATCTGATACTTGTCTGCTGCTGGTGTATTTCACACATCGGCAGAATTGTGTAAGGATACCAGCTTCTAGGTAATAAACAATCAGAAGCAAACTGCCTTTTATCCCCTTCGGGGTTATTATAGAGATTAGGATGTTTTATATCCTGTTACTTCCCTCTGGTATAATAAGATTATCAGCAGCCATTCATTCATCCATTTATGCTGTTCCCCCTTCGGGGTGGGTAAGAAACAGGCTTTATGATAATGCACCAAAAGATATACCGCCACTGCATTATCATGGGTTATACTGTCTTGTGTATAAGACAGCCGGAACACGAATACTCTTATCTGCTATTGTAACTAGGCGGCGGTATAAGTTAAGATAAATGGTAAGCACATACTTATACTATCTGATGGATTATTACCGGCAGATAAAATAACTGAAAGGAGAAAGACTATTGCATACTATAACATTATCGAAAATATTAAACTCTGCTGCATATTATAGCATACTTAACAGCCTACCGCATACTTTTATTAAGTATTCATCTGATTCCAAGAAATATGAGATAAGCAACGACCGCCTTCAGATAGATGAAGAAGATAAAAAGAATATGCCTAAAGTATACCTGTACGATTTCATGCCTGACAAGAAAAAAGAGGAAGACAGCAGCAATTCCATTACATATTACATGTGTGAAATACTGGTGAACTGCGGCAGCTTATTCCATTTAGATTTAAACCGTTCTGTCCCTGCTGAGAGTATTTTTATATTTGGATTCAAGAGCGTCATCAGCCTTGTATGCAGGGCAATCCCTCAACTGAATGATAATTTTGACAGGATGGTGCTTTACAAGGGGCAGCAAGTATCAATCTGGACATTATTGGAGAATGAATATAAATCAGCTTATCCGGAAAAGCCGCTGCCTGACAAGCCCTTTATCCTGAAAGGTCTGGCGGAATCAGATAATGAAAGCGTACAGGAAACCATGCATAGACTGTTTGATTGCCCACAGGTGTTTGCAAAGGCAGAATTAGAAACATATAAAATTATGGAGTGGTTTAACCATAACTATCCGCCAGAGTTCAAGTTAAAGAGGATAGATTATACATATGATATGCATACAGATTATAAGAGTATATATCTGAAACTTATAACTATGGGATATGGATTAAGCAGGAAGACAGCAAGTGATAAGGCTTACTATAAAGATAATGAAGTCGTCAGCATCTATATTAAGCAGAAATCCTGCCGTATCAATATATATGATAAATTTGAACAGGTGAGTGAGAAGGACGGCACAGCGGGGGAAGACAGCCCGGTAAACAAACTGCTCCGGTTTGAAGTACAGGTGGAAAAAGTTAAGATAATCAATGAGTTGAGGAAAAGGGGAAAAAACAGTTCAGGTAGAAATTTTATGTTTATATCAAATTTTATAAATAGAGAAACCGAATACCAAATACTTGAATATTATTTTAGGCAGATAATAGGACTGGGGCATTATTACACTTACACGGCAGTAGTTGATATAGTCAATGCCAGCGGATATAAAGAAAGCATGAAAGCGAAGCTGTGTACAGTTTTGGAGCATGTGGCACGACGCCGGGGTGTAAGGAAATTCCTTGAATGTGTCAAAGATGGCAGCATTACGGATTGTGGGTCGGTGCAGACTGCAAAAGGATATTTGAAAAAGCTGCATGGCATAGGGGTGAACCCTGTCACTATTTCAAGGGAAGAGCAGGCCAGAATGAAAGCTGTCAAACGTGAAACCGAACTGGAAATACCGCCGGAATTATTCAGATACCCACAGTACCAGTACGGTGTTGACTTTCTTCCTAATCCGTTGTGGAAACTAATATTTGATAAATTGTTATATGAAAGCAGTCAGAAAAATTATGGTGAAAGTAATCATACTGTAGATTTTACTGAACTGGCAAATTTTTAAACTGGGTAATGAAGAAAAGTATGATGGATGATAATTACATATAAATTATTCATGGACGCTGTCTCGGATTTGGGGCAGCGTTTTTTATGTCCATTTGTTAAGGAGGATGAATAAATGAGGGAATGGAGGACAAGAAGCCCGCCAGTGAAAAATGCAAGAATGCACATTATTTTAACAGCTTATAAACTTATATATACAGGGAGGAGTAATATGAGCAGTGTGTATATGTACCGTAACGAATCGAAAGGTACAGAGACGGGCGATGAAGCAGATACAGGCAAGCAGATGCAGATAGTTTTTTTAAATCTGCTTTGTGAACAGAAGATATTAGAAGAAAATGCCTGTTCTGTTATTATGAATAAAATTATGGAAGGAGAAAAGTTTAATGGATGCTGAAAAAGCTGCAATCTATCATTTTACGGACGGGTCAGAAGCCCGTCCGATTGTTGTCAGAAAAGAAATAAATCGGATTATGGATTTTGCATGTAAAGCAGGGTTCCATGAGACAGATGTTTTCTTAGACACATCCTTACGGAAATGCAGACAGGTAAAACGGCAGGAATTTGAGGAAAAAATATCTTCGTATAAAGCACTGTTTTTAAAGGATTTCTACCATCTGCGTAAGAATACAGACATTTGCATGTCTGAACTTGTGCGTTTAAGCAGGGAAGGCATAAAAGTTTTTACTCTTGAAGACGGTGCATTCAAATTTATTGATGCCCCGTTTTCGGAAAATCTGAATGCCGCTGCATATTATTGCGGGCTAGGTATTACGGAGCATTCGTCACAACTGCAATTTGATATCATGGACAGCTTCACAAAGAGGAAAACAGGGTGGAGGCTGACAGGCTGGTATGCCGATTTAAAAGGCAATAAGACAGATGGAAACCAGAAAGAACTGGAAAGGCTTGTCAGGGA
Source organism: uncultured Eubacterium sp. (assembly GCA_910580075.1). GTDB lineage: Bacteria > Bacillota > Clostridia > Lachnospirales > Lachnospiraceae > Eubacterium_J. The sequence continues at coordinate 37,963 of CAJTVR010000004.1, forward strand.
AATCGGCAGGCATGACATTGTTTTGGTACAGTCCTTTGGACACATCCACTGGAGGACAAGCAGATTCTGTAAAATACGACACCTGCAAAAAAAGGGCATTTACAGTATGCATGAAGAAATTTTTTTACCATATGAAGAGGGAGGGAAACAAGATGAATAAAAGTGGAATGTCAGCATCAAAATGTGTGGCATATGCACGTGTCAGTACCGAGAATGAAGGACAGGCTGAAAGCTGTGCTAACCAGATAGCTTTGTGTCAAGAATATGCAGAACGTCATCCAGAGTACATTCTGGATGGGAAATATGTAGATGACGGGATTTCAGGCGCAACGAATAAAAGACCTCAGTTTACTGCTATGATTGAGAGAATAAAGCAGGGTGATATTCGGTACATTATAGCAAAAAATGAGGACAGGCTGTGCCGTTCAACGGAGATAGACGGTTATCTGATGAAAGTATGCAGGGAATACGATGTTAAAATTATTTTCCTGGAATCGAATAAGATATTTAATCCGAATGATGGGCAGGACCTTACTGTGCATGGAATTATGGCTGTCATGGGGCAGCAGTATGTGTTCCATCAGTCACAGGTTGGAAAGATAGCCCATGAACAAAAGTGCAAAGCAAAACGGCTGAATGCTACAGATGTCCGGTATGGCTATTACTGGGATAAGGAACGGAAATGCATGGCAGTAAATGAACATGAAGCAGAAATGGTAAGGAAAATGTTTGAATGGTATGTGTATAACGGCTTAGGTGTGTCTGAAATAGCGAAGAAACTGGCAGAACACGGTGTATTTGGTGCAAGAAGCGGAAAAATGCTTACAGCCAATACCGTGTCTGCAAGGCTGGAAGATGAAGCGTACAAGGGAACCTTCTATATAAATAAGAAAGGCTCCATTTTGAATGTCGGGATGGATGCTAAGAAAAAGCGTTTTGACAGGCCAAAGGAAGAATGGGTTGCTGTAGAGGGGCCTGCAATTGTTTCCGAAGAATTATTTGAACTGGCGCAAAGGCTTAGAGAAGAACGCCGCCATGTTTATGATAAAACCGGCAAAGCGGATACACAGGCGCGTTTCAGGGGAACCCATTTGTTTTCAGGAAAAGTATTTTGTGGGGACTGCAAAACGCAGTTTCATTTCCGGTATGCAGACAGGGCAAAGACAATCGGGGAATATAAAGATTATTTTTCAAAAAGCAGAAAAACGCTGGATGCTGTCTGCCATAATAAAAAATATAACAGAATTTATGAGCAAACATTAATTACATTATGCCGGTATGCTATTAACATATTTTTAAAAGAACATGAAGCATGTATAAATAATTTGAAGGCAGTAATAAGAGACTCCGGTTTGTCTTTATTTGCTGATGATAAACTATTGAAAGACTGCCAGATGCATCTTGAAAAAGTAGAAAGAGAACGTCAGAAGAATTTAGTTGCATGGCGTGATGCACCAGACGAATCCATGAAGCAGGCATATCTTGAAATGTATAAGTCAAATGATGAAGAAAAGAAAGAACTGGAAAAGAAAATCAGTGGACTTATTGAGCGCCGGAAAGATGCCGGTAATGTGGAACGGAAAATTGATGAAATCCATAGGCATATTGAGGATATGAAGCAGATAAATGAAATTGACAGGAGTGTTGTACAAAAGTTTATTGAGAAAATCATCATTGAAAAGAATGGGATAATAACGATTATTCTTAAATTTGGAGCTGCATATTCAGCTATACTGCCTGATAACAGGAAAGAAGAAATAGAAGATGTACTTTGTTTAGATAAAGTTTTTATTCTTATTTTTGACGCTGATACCATTGCAAGTAAGTTACAAAAATACTGGTGGTGGAGAAGATGTTCTGACAGGGCACGATGGAAGCATCAGTACCGGACATGCAAATTCCAGTCAGGATATGTTAAAGCGTCTGGAGACAATGGTACTGATGGGCATGGACCTTCCTGTTTCCGCTATCCGCAGTCAGATTGCTTCGGGCATAGATATTCTGATTCATCTTGGAAGACTCAGGGACGGTTCCAGAAAGGTGCTCAATATTGATGAGATTGACGGTATAGAAGGCGGTGAAATTAAACTGCATACCATTTATCGTTTTGTAGAAACAAAACAGACAGAGAGGGAGGGAAAGGTGTCAGGCATATGGGAAAAGGCTGGAGAACTGGAAAACAGAGCAAAACTGAGGCAGGCAGGGCTCTGCTGACATCACAGGAGAATTCAGGAACAGATTATCGGGAATATTCGTTTTCATGGAAAGAACGCCTTCAGACTCTGGCAGAATATACGGCTTTAAGCGGAGTATTTGCTTATCTTTTTTACCGGTCCTGGATTATTTTTGCAGCAGTCTGGCTATTTTATCCCGTGTACCGTAAAAGGAAAAAAAGACAAAAAATTCAAAAACGGCAGGATACGTTATGCCGGGAATTTAAAGACAGTATCCAGTGTGCGGCTTCTTCTATGGCAGCCGGGTATTCCATAGAAAATGCATTTCGGGAAGCATATACAGAGATGCATATGCAGTATGGCGGCCAGGGACTTATGACAGAAGAACTTCGGTATATGATCAGCTGTCTTTCACTGAATATTCCGTTAGAGCAGTTTTTATACGATTTTGCAAACCGCAGCGGATTAGAAGATGTAAGAAGTTTTTGTGAAGTATTTGTATTCGCGAAACGAAGCGGCGGGGATTTTATACAGATTATTCATTTAACTGCAGCAAGAATTTCTGAAAAAAATGAATTGATGGAAGCAATTCAGACTGAAATATCAGGGAAAAGGATGGAACAGAAACTGATGAATCTTATGCCTCTGTTTATATTGCTGTATGTGGATTTTTCTTTTGGAGGATATCTGGACGGAATGTATCATAATATTTTGGGAGTTTCTGTAATGACAGTCTGCCTGGCAGCTTATATAGGCGCATATCTGCTGTCTGAGAAAATAATGTCAATTCGAATTTAGAAATTGTTAACAGAATGCGAAAGGAAAGCAGATGGTATTAGGAAATAATATGACAGGTAAGGCTGTATGCCTGTCGGTTATTACAGCAGGTCTGATTTTTCTACTCTGGCTGTATGCGAAAGAGAAAGAAAAGAATAAGAAAGATGCGGTAAAGGTAATTGTACTGACAGGCATTTTAGGGCTGATGATCTGCATAACAGAAGATAAAAGCCAGGATCTGACACAAGACGGTAAAATCTTAAAAAATGAAGCAGGGAAAGATACAAAAAGTTATGAACTGCAGCTGAATGCAGAGGGAATTTTGGAAGATTATGATTATATGGTAGAAGTGGAACCTCAAAGACTGCAGAGGGAAAATCTGGAACAGTTATTTCTTAATGCAGCAGCAGAAGCAGAGCAGATCTTTGCAGGGGAAAATGAGTCACTGGACTGCATTGACAGGGATGTTTCTCTGCCAAAGAAATTACAGAACGGACAGATTCGTGCAGAATGGGAGTTTGATGATAACGGACTGATAGATACTGACGGGCAGCTCCAGACAGAAGGATTAAAAAAGACAGGAGCATTAGTTATGGTATCTCTGACAATGACTTATTATGACGAAGTGAGAAATCATTCCTTTGGATGTTATGTATACCCTAAAAGGGTCAGCACAGCTGAACAGTTACTGTCAGATTTACAGGTTTATTTTGAAAAGGAACAGGAATCCAGTAAAAATGAGGAGTTTTTAAAACTTCCACTGCAGTTAAACGGTTATGTTCTGCAATGGTCTCATCAGCCGGAGCATACATATCAGATTTTGCTGATGATAGGGCTGGCTGCAGCTGCGGCGGTATATATACAGCAGGGCATGAAAGATAAAAGAAAGGAAGAGGAACGTAAAAATCAGCTGCTGGCACAGTATCCGGATATGATAAGCAAGATATCCCTGCTGCTTGGATCCGGTATGACTTTAAGCGCTGCATGGGAGAGAATTGTACTCAATTATCAGCGCCAGCTGGAACAGCGGCAGACAGAAACATCCGAAGTTTATGAGCAGATGCTGGTGTCTTACCGGGAAATGCAGGACGGGGTAGGAGAGCTGAAGGTGTATGAGCGTTTTGGGGAGCGCTGTGCTGTGCCGCAGTACCGTAAATTATCAATGCTGATCGTACAGAATTTACGAAAAGGTTCTTCAGGACTAAGACAGATGTTAGATAAAGAAGCAGCAGATGCTTTCATGCTTCGGAAAAATCTGGCAAAAAAGGCTGGAGAAGAAGCTGGTACAAAGATTCTTTTTCCAATGATGCTGATGCTCTGCATCGTAATGGTTATTATTTTAGTACCTGCATTTTTAACATTTAAAATTTGAAAACAGCGCGTGTATGTAAATACAGTATGTATGTCGTACAAGGCAGATATAAATCATGAGAAAGGCGGTAATTTTATGAGAAGTTTTAAAGAGTTTTGGAAAGAAGAAGATGGAATCGGTGTAGTAGAACTTATATTAATTTTAGTTGTGTTGATAGGACTCGTATTAATTTTTAAAGACAGCCTGCGTGAACTTGTTCAAAATATTTTCGAAACCATTACCGAGGGTGCAGCAGATGTGTCTGCTACAGATTAGCAAATATGAAAAGCAGGAGAAAGGGCAGTATTACAATTTTTATGAGCCTGATGCTGATGCTGGCGGCATCACTGCTGTTTACATTATTAGAAGGATCGCGCTATCTAATGCTTGGAATGATGGCAGTCATTAACAGCCAGAGTGTGACAGAATCTATGTTTGCAGAATACAATGTACCTGCTTATCAGAATTATCACCTGTTAATGATGGATAGCGGTTATGGTACAGAAGAACTGCTGCTGTCAGAGGTTCAGGCACGAATGCAGAAACTGGGACAGGAAAATTTAAATCCTGCAATATCTGGATATGGAAAATACAGCAGCTTTCTTCAGATGGATGTGACTGACTGCAGTATCGTTCAGTATGAACTGGCAACGGACGACAATGCCGGGCCCTTGTTAAAACAGATTGCACAGCTGATGAAAAAAGAAGCGGCAGCTGATCTGGTAAAAAAAGTGATAGATGTGAAAGAATCAGACAGACAGGGGAAAGAGGCTGGTAAGTATCTGGATGGAGCGTTAGATACAATCGAGCGGGCAAAAGAGGAAGAAGATGCGAATGCTTTTAATAAAACGGAGAATCACATTGGTACAAACGGAACAATAAAGGCAGGAAATAAAAATATTCCGTCCAGGCTTTTTCACATAAAACCAGACAGCCTGAGACCAGACAGCCTGAGACCAGACAGCCTGAGACCAGACAGCCTGAGACCGGACAGCCTGAGACCGGACAGCCTGAGACCGGACAGCCTGAGACCGGCTGCCAGGACGATGTTGAATACCAAACTTTCAGGGCCTGATATTGTGTATCTGGAAGGTGATGCCGTATCAGAAAATGACAGCACACTTTTCGAAGAGAATTCTGCACAGGAAATAGAAAATCCTATGGAAGAGGTAAAAAATGCAAAAAGTTCTCCATTGCTTTCGCAGATTATATCTGGAAATATTTCTGCAAAACAGATAGTAAAAGGGGACACCATTGGACAAAGATCACTGCATATGGGGAATTATGAGCAAAACAGTTCATCCAGTATCATAATAGATAAAATACTGACAATCCAGTATTTAAAGAAATATACTTCTAATTACAGGCATTCTGTTTCAATGCCCCATGCACTTGAATACGAGCAGGAATTTATCTTGTTTGGAAAATATTCAGACAAAGCTAATTTGGAAAAAATGGCATCCAGAATTCTTTTAATACGGGAAGGAATTAATTTTGCGTATCTGCTTACAGATCAGGCAAAATGCGATGAAGCTCTTGCAATGGCAGCAGTGATCGCCGCTTCAGCAGGCATTCCCGGTGCAGTGAAAGCAATACAAATGGGACTTCTTGCATCCTGGGCATACTCGGAAAGCATTGCAGAACTGAGAACTTTGTTTTCAGGAGGAAAAATAGCGGCAGCGAAATCTTCGGACAGCTGGACTGTGAGTCTGGCGCAGGCAGCATCAGTACTGTTTGACCATTCTGTAAAATCAAGGGAAATAAGCGGCGGCCTGGATTATGAAAATTATCTGGATGCGTTTTTAGTATTAGAAAGTATGGAGAAAATAGGACAAAGATTTGCAAATGTTCTTGAAAAAAATATCCGCTTATATTCAGGATACGGACAGATCAAATTAGACAGTATGATTACAGCTATGGAAACAGAATGCAGTTATCATGCAGGGCAGATGTTTTTAAGTCTTGTAACAGCTGCCAGATTATCAAAGGATGGTTACCAGTATAAGGAAACGTATGCGTTTTCATATGAACCGTAATAACATAGGAAAGGCAGGTGCATCGGGTTGTCCCTCAGAGAAAACAGTGAAACAAATATTCTCTCTATCAGGCGTGAAAATATCAGGGTTATGGATATCAGACATAAGAATATAGAAGATACAGATATCGGTCATGAGGATATTAAAGATACGGATATCAGGCATGAAAATGATAAAACACAGAAAAGAAAAAAAGCTGTTTTTCGGATTTCATACGGAGGGATGACCCGATGCACCTGCCAAAAGGCCGTGCTGACGGTGGAAGCAGCAGCGGTATTGCCATTCTTTGTTTGTTTTATGGTATTTATACTATATTTTTTTCGTATTCTTCAGGTTCATGCAGGAGTTGCGCAGGCACTGCAGTATGCGGGAAGGAGAACAGCAGCCGAATGCAGTATAGAAACTGTGCAGGAAGATGATAAAGAGAAAAAAATTGATTTTACAGCTTTGGATACAAATTCCGGGGAAAATGTGGATCTGGATTCCAGGTATGAAAAAACAACAGGTTTCTTGCAGGATCAAGATGAAAGCAGTTCTGGAATAAGCCTTACAAAGATGCTGAAAGCAAAACTGTATTTTACAAAGCAGCTTAAGAGACAGAATTGTCCTTTACAGTATATTAGTCATGGTATTGCGGGAATCAGTCTGATGCAGTCAGATTTTTCTGGAAATTATGTAGAACTAAAAGCTGTATACAGGATGAGGTTTCCGGTAGCGATGCTTGGGAATATTCAATTCCAGATTGTACAGGAAGCAAAGTGCAGAAAGTGGACAGGATATCAGACCGGACAGGATGAAAAAGAAGATGACGGATGGCTGTATTATACAGAGCATGGTACAGTCTATCATGCCAGCAGGGGCTGTACGTATCTGGATTTATCTATTCGGGGAGTCACTTATGCACAGGCAGCAGCCGCGAGGAATAAAAGCGGCGGTAAATACCATAAATGTGAAAGGTGCGGTAATGCTGGTACGGGACATGGAATGGTATATATTACAAATTATGGAGACCGTTATCATAGCAGCCTGACCTGCAGCGGGATTAAAAGAAGTGTTTATATGATTCGTAAATCAGAAGCTTTGGATAAAAAAATGTGCAGTAAATGCGGGAAATAAACAGGACATTAAGTTTTAGCAGTTCTGGATAAGAATGCAGAGCAAATGCGGGAAACAAATATTAGATAAAGTTTTATAGATTTAGATAGTTATGGGGGAATTATTAGATAAAGTTTTATAGATTTAGATAGTTATGGGGGAATTTATGGTACAGAAGTTATCGGTACTTGTACTGCTTGCAGTCTGCAGTATGGAAGATTTAAAAACAAAGCGGATTCATACAGTATGGCTGAAAGTTTTTGCTGCAGAAGGGCTGGCTGGTACAATATTATTATGGCAGAGGCCTGTATATGAACTTATCTTAGCAATGACGCCCGGAATGTTTTTTCTGCTGCTTGCATTTGCAGCCCATGGAGGTATAGGAGAAGGAGACGGACTGGTGCTGATTATTATGGGATTTTTTTTAAAGCCATCGTTAATACTGGGTATGCTTGTACTGGCGGTTTTTCTTTCAGCTGGATATGCGTTGTTTCTGTTTATAGCACAGAAGAAGAATAGAAAATATGAAATTCCATTTATACCGTTTTTGCTTGCAGCTTATGTGGGAGAAATCGCAGCAGTAAAATATTTTTAAGGAGTCATTGTACATGGAATTTTATGTCAGAAAGAAAAAAAGGCAGTTAAAAGCAGTACTCACAGTAGAAGCAGCAGTGATTGTACCTGTTATATTATTTACAATTACAGGAGGAATTAATATAGGCTATCAAATGTTTAGCGAAGCAAAAACGTCTGCTGAAATACACGAAGAACTGGATAATCTGGATCCGGTAGAAATTGTAAGAAAAAATACATTGATACAGGATATAAGAAAATAGACAGTTTAGACAGTTATATTAAAAATATGTAGTTATTTAAGTTAGGAAAGGAAATTTCAGAAAGCTATTGAAGTTAGGAAAGAAAATTTCAGAAAGGGGAGTGACAAATCTGAAAACAGAATACAGCCGCAAAATTAACAAAAGCAGTTTCCTATTAACGCCTGAAAAAGACTGCGAGGAAGAAAAAGACAGTATAGAAATGTTTCGGTATCATCAAATACCTTATTTTTTGAACATGCAGGAACAGAAAAAAGATGCAGAACGGCAGTTTTGTTATGATATAACAGGCAAACGTTCTCTGGTACATCTTCTGGAATATAAAATACTGGATTATCAGCTGTTTCAAAAAATAATTACTTCATTTGATCAGGCATGCATTCAGGCAGAAAATTATATGCTGACAGAAAATGACATACTGTTAAAACCGGAATTTGTATTTGCAGAAAGTGATTCCGGACATATTGTTTACTGTTATCTGCCAGGAAATCACGAAGATATCTGCAGGCAGTTTCAGGAATTTATGGAATATCTTCTAAAGTTTTTGGAACATAAAGATGAACGGGCGGTACAGCTTGCATATGGCATTTATCAAAAAGTTATAGATGAACACGCATCACTGCATAATGTACTGACCAATATAGATAAACTGATGGCTCAGGGTCCGTATTCTCGTTTGAATATACAGGAATCAAAGCAGAAAGCAGAAAAAATGATACAGGGAAGCGTACAGGCATATTCTGGTCTGAACATACAGAAATCAGAACAGAAAGCGGAGAAAATGGTGCAGGAAAGCGCACAGGTGTATTCTCATCTGAATATACAGGAATCAGAGCAGAAAGCAGAGAAAATGATACAGGGAAGCGTACAGGCATATTCCGGTCTGAACGTACAGGAATCGGTACGAACTCCAGAAAGTTCGAACATACAGGAATCGGTACGAACTTCAGAAAAGATGATGCAGGAAAACGGGCAGACGTATTCTAATGAAGGTATGACGGAGGAGAGAAGAAGTGTAAGCCGGAAAAAATCGAAACTTCAGTATGCTGAACAGAATATCAGAGATATCAAACAAATGTATACAAAACAGAACATAGAATTGAGTGTGAAATTAGATACAGTGCAAAATGTCCCAAATGCCGGCCAGATGCAGTTATGTACTCAGCAGAATGAGTCTGAAGAGAAACTTTATCAAAAAACAAACTATGGTGAGATACCATATTATAAAAGAGAATATAGGGAAGAAGCAGATCAGAGAAATGATGGTGAGATTCTGTATCAGAAACAGGAATGTGAAAAAAGTGTGCATGAGTCAGGGCGGTATTATGTAAGACGATATCATAACGGTCAGAAGCAGCCTGAACTGTATCAGCCTGGTCAGTATCAGTACCAGTCAGAACAGCATAAGAACAGACTGGACCAGCCAGAGCAGTGTGAAAACGGCCAGCATTGTTTAGATCAGTATGAAAAAAGCCGCCAGCCGCCGCAACAGTATGCAGGCGTCCAGCCAGAGCGTATACATTCAGAAGACAGCAGGTACGAAGCAGGCCAGCTAGAAAGCAGACAGCGCCAGACTGACACTCAGGTAAAGAAAAAAGAATCGTTGCGAAAAAGAGCGTCTGAAAAGTTAAAAAATATGCTGTTGAAAAATATTTATACTGACAGGGCAAGGTATAAGGAAGAAGAAACGGTTTTTGAAGCTGATACAGAGGAAGAAATGGAGATTCAAAACCCGACAGTCTGCCTTATGCCTGAAAATGAAAATCTCCAAAAACAGTTTGTTTATCAGGGATCAGACCGTACAAGAGATTTTTACTGTATCGGGCAAAAAATGATTCTTGGCAGTGATAAAGAAGAAAGTGATATTTATATTCCAATACCGATGGTCAGCAGAGTACATGCCAGAATTGAGGTCGATGAACTGGGTACGTTTTTGGAAGATATGAATTCCACGAATGGTACGCATGTGAACGGAGAATTACTGCAGTATCATGAGAGGCGTATGCTTCAGAAGGGAGATATCATAAGTCTGGCGGGAGAAAGTTACAGTTTTCATTGAAAGAGAACGCAGTATATAACAACAGTCTTATAGGGGAAATCAGCGGTTATCATTGAAAGAGAACGCAGCAAATAACAACAGTCCCTGTAAGAGAAAGCAGCAGTTTTCATTGACAGTATATGCAGCTTATGTTATGTTCATGTAACAGTTTGCAGGTAATTAATCTAAATATGAAGGGCTGTGAGATATTTTGGAATATACACAAGAGAATCAGATGAATGTTCAGACGGAACAGGCAAAGCGGCCTGTGATTACGATCGTACTGGTAATTATAAATGCAGCAGTCTGGTGTATCATGGAGTTTTTTGGGGATACTCAGGATGGAGCATTTATTGCAAAATATGGGGGAATGTATCTGGAAATAATCGATACAGGTGAGTGGTACAGGCTGTTTATATCCATGTTTTTGCATTTTGGAGCAGAACATCTAGCGAACAATATGATACTGCTGGCTGCGGCGGGCAGTAAATTAGAGAATGCAGCTGGATCTTTCCAGTATCTGGTTATTTATCTGGGCGCAGGACTTTTGGGAAATGTATTGTCTTTATACCATATGTTTCAGACAGGTGATTATGCAGTCAGTGCGGGAGCTTCCGGCGCAGTATTTGGAATTATTGGCGCTCTGGTCTGGACAGCTGTACGCAATAAAGGAAGTATTGAGGGACTTTCTGTAAAAGGACTTTTGCTCATGATAGCTTTGTGCATGTATTATGGGATTACAACGGCAGGCGTGAATAACTGGGCGCACGCAGGCGGTGCGGCTGGCGGATTTTTCCTGTGTGTACTTTTATACAGAAAACGACAGAATGCTTGAAATTATTTGTAAAAGCCGATATACTATGTGATAGGTATTTGTGAAAAACTTAATAGTTTAGAAGCATACAAATGAGAGGTAGAATATGAAAGTAAATATTTATTATGGCGGCAGAGGGGTTTTGGATGATCCTACTTTGTACGTAATTAATAAAATGCAGCAGGTGCTTGTAGAATTACGTGTAACCGTAGAACGTTATAATATCTATGAACAAAAAAACAGTATTGCAACACTTCCGCAGACTATAAAAGAAGCGGATGGAATTATTCTGGCAACTACAGTGGAATGGCTAGGAATAGGCGGTTATATGCAGCAGTTTTTAGATGCGTGCTGGCTGTATGGAGATAAAGAAAAGTTCAGTCAGATTTATATGCAGCCGGTTGTAATGTCGACTGCCTATGGTGAACGCGAAGGAGAACTGACGCTTGCAAATGCATGGGAAATGTTAGGCGGCCTGCCGTGCAGCGGATTGTGCGGTTATGTGGCAGATTTACTGACTTTTGAAATGAATCAGGATTATTCAGTGATTATTGAAAAAAAGGCTGAAAATTTATATCGTACAATTTCACAAAAAATGAAAAGTCTTCCGAACAGCAATCAGGCAGTTACAAAAACAGTGCTTCGGACACAGGATCTGGGACTTACTCCGCAGGAGAGCGAGCAGCTGTCTAAATATGTATCAGATGACAGTTACGTTAAAAAACAAAAAGAGGATATTGAAGAGCTGGCAAATAAATTTAAAGGATTGCTGGATAAAGATAAGACTGAGGACGAAGATGAAACGCCAATGTATATTGCAGACTTTGAAACTCATTTTAAACCGCAGAAAGATTTTAAGGCTAAATATCTGTTTATTATTGAAGGAAGGAAAAAGCCTTTAACAATAGAAGTAGCACAGGAAGAACTTGTGTGCAGTTATGGTAAGCAGGATGGGATAGATGTGTATGCAAAAATGACAACGGATGTATTAGAACGGATTATTGCTGGAAAAATGACATTCCAAAGGGCATTTATGACAGGTGAATTAACGGCTAAGGGGAATTTTAAGACGCTTCGCATGCTGGATGATTTGTTTAATTTTGTGTAATGAAGCAATGAATCTGGCAAGCTGCCAGAAAGTTTCATGCTTTTTGGCAGCAGAAGAATGGAACATTCAGTACAGTTTCTACAGATTCTGACTGAATGCTGTAAAATGGATTTAACTGACAGGAAGTGAAATGGTAAAGGTGCATCCTTTTCCTGGATGATTTTCCAGTTTTAATGTTCCGCCATGGCCTTCAATAATCTGCTTAGTAATAGCCAGGCCGAGTCCTGTACCCTGGTCTTTGGTAGTAGTGAACATTTGAAATACTTTGTCTTCAAGATCTGCAGGAATACCTCCGCCGCAGTCGGATACACAGATTGTTACAAATGAACTGTTTAAATGTGTCGCTATTGTGATATTTTGAGAGCCAGTTTCAGCGGAGTTTTTCAGAAGGTTTAAGACTGCCTGTTTTAGTTTGATATGATCGGCATTTATAACAGGAAGATGACTGTATAAGTTTAAATTCCATTGCTGGTCAGGATAGGTATCTTTCATCTGTTTGCATATTTCTTTAAGCAGAAGGTTTAAATCCAGTGCTTCTTTCTGAAGATGACCGGCAGCGCTTGCCTGAGATATTTCAAGAACCATGTTTTTCAGATAAGTTATTTCATGCCTGATATTATTCCAATAAGGTTCTGACTGTAGCTTCGGGCATTTGCTGTTTAGCAGCTGTACAGAACTGTTTATCAGAGTTATGGTGTTTTTAATTTCATGAAAAATTTGCTGATAATCCTGTGAATTCATAATAATCCCCCTTTATCAATGTAGTTTTGATAAATTTTAGCATTTTTTGTATTTAGATACAATAAAAAAAATAAATTTTATAACTAAAATATTAAGAGGAGAAGAAAAATGAGAGATGATAATTGTATATTTTGTAAAATTATAGCAGGTGAGATTCCGTCCAGGACGATTTATGAGGATGAGGATTTTAAAGTCATTCTGGACGCAAATCCGGCTTCTAAAGGACATGCATTAATTCTTCCAAAGGAACATTTTGCAAATATTTATGAAATCAGTGAAGAAATGTTAGCAAAAGCAGCCGCACTGGCAAAAAAACTCGCATCACATATGACCAGCGTGCTGGATTGTGACGGGCTTAATTTATTGCAGAATAATGGGGAAGTTGCGGGACAGACAGTCTTTCATTTTCATTTGCATCTGATTCCGCGCTATACGGGTATGAAAAACAAAGATTTACTGAACTGGACCCATGAAGAATTTACAGCAGAAGAACAGGATGAGATCTGTCAGAAACTGAAAAGCTGTTAATATTCTGTAAAAAGTCTGGCGGATGCAGTTTTAGAAAATGAAACTCAGGGGTTTCCAAAACAGCATCCGCAGGCTGTCAGTTTGCAGTTTCTTCGATTAAAGAAACGATTTTTTCTATAGAATCTATCATGCTGCTTTGTTTCATAGCCGAGATATAGCGGTCACGGTTATTATAAGTTTCATGAATCATATGCAGCAGCTTATCAGGAGTAATGATTTCTTCTTCTACGACAACGCTGAACCCCTGTTTTTCAAAAGAGTGTGCGTTTAACAGCTGGTCTCCGCGGCTGGCATTTGCAGACAGCGGAATCAGAATATTTGGTTTGTGAAGGGCAAGAAGTTCACAGATAGAGTTTGCCCCTGCACGCGAGATTACAAGGTCTGCGAGGGCAAAAATATCATTCAGTTCCGCACCGATATATTCGTATTGTTTGTAGCCGGCAGTCCGGTTTAATGATTCTTCTATATTTCCTTTTCCGCACATATGTACGACCTGGTAAGATTTTAATAATTCTGGCAGCAGTCCGCGAATGGTATCATTAATAAATTTGGACCCGCTGCTTCCGCCTACGACGAATAAAACAGGTTTTTCTGAATTAAACCGGCAGCGTTTACGTGCGTGTTCTTTATTTCCAGATAAAAGTTCGCTTCTGATTGGTGAGCCAGTCAGTACAGCTTTGCCTTCTGGAAGATATTTCAGGGTTTCTGGAAAATTACAGCATACTTTAACTGCATTTGGGATCGCCAGCTTATTAGCAAGTCCCGGTGTCAGGTCTGATTCATGGATAATAGATGGCACATGACACAGTTTTGCTGCTAGTATTACAGGGACGGATACAAAACCGCCTTTAGAAAATACAATATCTGGTTTCAGCCTGTGCATGAGGCGGATAGATTGAGCGAGGCCTTTTAATACTTTAAGCGGGTCCGAAAAATTTTTAATATCAAAGTAGCGGCGGAGTTTTCCGGAAGAAATTGCATAATATGGAATATTCTGCTCCTTCAGCAGCTGTTTTTCGATTCCGTTATATGAGCCTATATAAGAGATGTCAAATCCAGCCTCGCGAAGCCGCGGAAGCAGGGCTATATTAGGTGTGACGTGTCCGGCTGTGCCACCGCCGGTTAAAATTATTTTTTTCATTTGAAATCCTTTCCTCAACAATTTATATTTATTATTAATCGAAAAAAGCGAAATGTCAAATCCTTATTTTCTTAATTCTATACAAAATTAGGAGAAAAAGACTTGTAAATAGTAAATAAAAGAATAGAATATAGGCATGGGGTATTGTCAGCAGCAAACTTAATATGAGGTAATTGAGGTAAAAGGTGAAACGATGGATGTGAGGTTATTTCGATATTTATTAAAAAATACATCTAGTGCAGTAGTAATGTCTGGATGTACATGGGATAAGGGTGCACAGGAACAGGTTCGTTATGCCTATACTTGTGAGATGGTCCATAATTCTGCAGCCAAAAGCAGTCAGAGCAGATTCGAACAGTCATCCTGCAGCAGCCCGCTCAATTTATTTATTATGGGGAGTTTTTCGATTGAAGATGCACAGCGTTTAATAGATACTATCCGCTATGGCAGTATAGAAACGGTAATTCTTCCTTATTTAGTACCAATACAGAGATTTTTGATACTGCAGACAATGGTATCAAAAGAAATCACGGACAAGGATCTGATTGATTTTATACGCACGCCGTATTTATATTTAAAGAAGACAGCTGTAAAGAAAATATATTTTATTTATGGAAACGGCAGTCTTTTTGATAAAACGGAAAGCGGAATGTATCCTGGATATTATTTTGAATTTCAGGACAAAGAATTGCTGGACATGATAGAGGAAATGGAAGGTTACCGGATTCCTGTTGTGAAGGCCGGATATCTGATTGATAACAGAACACTGTTTTATTTTGGTCATTACGGAGTGGATTTGTATATGATCAGACAATTTATTTTCCGATATGCAAGAAGTCTGCGGATAGAAAAGATTGATGACAGGGAAATCCAGAAAATGATGCTTGTATACCAGAAAGTATTTGCCGACTGGCGTCAGGACACACTGACTGTATTCTGCAGTCCTACAGAAATAACTGCATCTCAGACAGACTGTGTGTTTCATGCAATAGTCGTCGATAAGGAAGAACTTTGTCATACAGATATCGAAATGGATGAGGGCCGGTGCTCGGTGAAATGCATGCTGTATAATGATTACGATGTCTGTCACTGCCACCGGACACAGGAAACAGAGCTGCGTGCGGGAATTCTTCTTTTAGGAAATGTGAAACTGAGAAAATATTTAAAAGAAATCAAGAGCCGTTATGAAGCAGTCGGGCAGCAGATTCGTGCTGTTTCGATTCCAAATTGCGGAAATATCCATAACTGGGATAAAGAATTAACAGAATTAAAAGTAGGAAAAAATGCAGTTTTCTGGATTTGTCCGCTGCACACACAATTGCCGGACCAGGTTTTGCGGGAAATTAAATCCAAAAATGCAAGATACCGTATTGTGGGATTAAATGAAGATTATGGATGCTGCTTTAACGGTTTTCTTACAGAAAAAACAGAGTAAACAGGATTTCTGCAAACAATAACACAAGATGTTTTACATACAGCCTTCGACAGTATCTGCAATTGACATCTACTATGATGGTAATTGTCCCGGGAATATTTTAGAAAGGAAATTGAGGTATGTTAGATCAGATTCTGACGCAGGCAGTGTCAAACATACAGCTGGTCACAGCAGTCCTGCTTTTGACAGTGGCGCTTTTACAACTTGTGCATATAGGACAGACAAGCCGGATTAACAAAAAGCTCAGCCGCGCAGGAAGATGGCTGCAGCGGTATCTAAACGCTGTATTCAGTGAAGAAACAGATGATGAACCCGCGGAAGAACAGATACAGGCAGGGCAGGAAATTACGGTGACAGCAGGAGATAAGGAAATGCAGCTGGAAGCAGCTGCAGCAAGAAGCCGTCAGGAAGAAAATATGCGGGTGTCTCTTGCGCATAAAAAATTAAAAAAGGATGAAGAAATATTAGATACTGTGCTTCAGGAAATTTTTGACTAGCAGATAGGTATGAAAACAGAGAAATATCCAGTCTGTTTCAAAATTTGTTAAAAACTTACAGAATAACTTGCAGATTTCTTATTATTTTGTTAGAATAGTTACTATGACGCACAAACAATTTAAGAAAAAGTCTGTGTACAACAATACAACAAGGAGATGTTAATATGAGCAAAATTACATTCGATTACTCAAAAGCAGCTGCATTTATCAGCGAAGAAGAAGCAGGGTACATGAGCAAACTTACAAATGATGCAAAGGAGCTTCTGGTATCTAAGAACGGGGCAGGAAATGATTTTCTTGGCTGGATAGATCTTCCTGTAGATTATGATAAGGAAGAGTTTGTCCGTATTCAGAAGGCAGCTGAAAAAATTCAGTCAGATTCTGATGTGCTTTTGGTAATTGGTATTGGCGGCTCTTACCTGGGAGCACGCGCTGCAATTGAGTTTTTGAGACATGGATTTTACAATAACATTTCAAAAGATATGCGCAAAACACCGGAAATTTACTATGCTGGCAACAGCATCAGCGGCTCTTATGTGCAGGGGCTGATTGATGTAATCGGCGACAGGGATTTTTCTGTAAATGTTATTTCAAAATCTGGTACGACAACAGAACCAGCTATTGCATTCCGTATTTTTAAGGAAATGCTCGAAAAGAAGTATGGCAAAGAAGGCGCAGCAAAGAGAATCTATGCTACAACTGACAAATCAAGGGGCGCATTAAAGAGCCTGGCAGACGAAGAAGGCTATGAAACATTCGTAGTTCCGGACGATGTAGGCGGACGTTTTTCAGTATTAACAGCAGTAGGTCTTCTTCCGATTGCAGCCAGCGGTGCAGATATTACAAAACTGATGGAAGGCGCAGCAGAAGGAAGAAAACTTGCATTAGAAAGCAGTTTTGAAGACAATGCAGCTTTACAGTATGCAGCAATCCGTAATATTCTGCTCAGAAAAGGAAAATCAGTGGAAGTACTGGCTAATTATGAGCCAAGCCTTCATTATGTGTCTGAATGGTGGAAACAGTTATACGGAGAATCTGAAGGCAAAGACCAGAAAGGTATTTTCCCGGCTTCTGTAGACCTTACAACAGACCTGCATTCTATGGGGCAGTTTATACAGGACGGTGCCAGAATTATGTTTGAGACTGTGTTAAATGTAGAACAGTCCCGCTGCCGTATCGAAATTAAGGAAGAGCCGGTAGATCTGGATGGTCTGAACTATCTGGCAGGAAAGGACATGGATTTTGTCAATAAGAGTGCTATGAATGGTACAATTCTGGCACATACAGACGGCAATGTGCCAAATCTTATGGTTCGCATTCCAGAGCAGAATGAATTTTATCTCGGCCAGCTGATTTATTTCTTTGAATTTGCCTGCGGTGTAAGCGGTTATCTGCTGGGTGTGAATCCGTTTAACCAGCCAGGTGTTGAAAGCTATAAGAAAAATATGTTTGCACTTTTAGGCAAGCCAGGGTATGAAGCTGAGAAGGAAGCATTGTTAAAGAGATTATAATTATTAACAATCATTACGAAAATTTTTCAAAGGATTGATGGGAAACTGTCAATCCTTTTTATTTGAAATTTTACGAGCATCTCTCCTGCCATTTTAACCGCATAAATACACCCTTTCCCAGAATCTCCAAAAAAATTTAAAAAAAAATTTGACAAAACTGTTACAACGTGATAGAATCACATCGTAACAAAGTTGTAACAAATGTAATAAAAAATGAATAAAATAAATAAATACGTAAATGAAAAATAAAGTTTTATTCATGGAAAAAACGGAGGTTTATTATTATGCGAGGAAACAAGAAACTGATACAGGGCATGACTGCTGCTGGTGCGGCAGGGGTAATTGCATGTACAGTTGCCTTTTCCCAACCACAGATAATGCGGACCGAAGAAACAATCCAGATTACAAAGAATCAAACGTCTGGCATTATGGCAGTATTAAATCAGGATGATCAGCAGGCAGACGGTTTTCAGAAGTTTACAATTGAAAAGAATGTAACAGACCGTGTATCGGCTGCTGCACCGGCTTCTGTTCCGAATTTGTTTACAGGAGAACGGGCAGAGGACATGGATGAGCAGGATGCTGTATTGCCGGAAGAAATAAATACAGATGAAGCTGCATCTGATAAAGATGTACAGGATAAAGAATCAGGTAAAGAAAAAAATTCAAAGAACGAAGAAAAAAAAGATACCCAGGATAATGGCAAAACGGAAAAAGAGATAAAAGTAAAAGAAGAGAAAAAAGCAAAAATAAGTGCCAAAGAAAAAAAACAGGCTGAAGAAACAAAACAATGGAAAAATAAACTGATGGCTGACGTCGATGATTATTTAAATATCCGCAAATCTTCGAATGAAAATTCTGGAATCGCAGGAAAGCTGCGCAAAGGCGATGTAGCCAAAGTGATAAAAAAGGGTAAAGCCTGGACAAAAATCAAATCTGGGTCTGTGACAGGATATGTAAAGAACGAGTATTGTGTATATGGCGCAAAAGCGCAGAAACTGGCAGAAAAAATCTGTAAGATTTATGCCACAGTTCAGGCAGACGGCCTTCGTATCCGCAAAAATGCAAATGAAAACGCAATTGTGCTGGATGCTGCTTTTGAAGGCGATAAGCTGTTAGTCAGCACAAAGGCAAAGAAGAAAGACGGCTGGGTTACTGTAAAATTAGACGGCCTGAAAGGATATGTTGCAGAAGAATTTGTAAAAGTCGGTCTTGGAACCGGCAAAGCAATTTCTATAGAAGAAGAGCGGGCAATGCTTGAAGCACAAAGAAAGGCAGAGCAGATGGCTTCTGTCAGGTCAGTGTCATCATCATCGTCTTCATCATCATCAGCAGCAAGTACCGCAGCTTCCAGTTCGTCGTCAGTATCTTCCAGCGATCTGACTCTGCTTTCTGCAATTATATTCTGTGAGGCAGGCGGAGAGAGCTATGCCGGACAGGTAGCAGTAGGCGCAGTTGTTATGAACAGGGTAAAAAGCGGGTCATTCCCGAATTCTATTTCAAGTGTTGTATATCAGAGCGGCCAGTTTTCACCGGTAGCAAACGGAGCTCTTGCCAGAGCACTTTCTAACGGAAACTACAGACACTGTACATCAGCAGCACAGGCAGCTCTTGCAGGCAGCGATAATACAGGAGGAGCAAAGTTCTTCCACCGTGTTAACGGAGCTGCAGGGCTTGTAATTGGAAATCACGTTTTTTATTAATAAATTGTAATGAAATAGTAATAATAAAAACCGCTGTCGTAATACAGCGGTTTTTATTGTGTCATTTTTTGGTATTATCTTCAAAAAATAAGCCTTTTTGTGAAGAATTAAGGAAGTTTGGATGTTTTCACGGTTGTAAATTAAGTTTAATTATAGTATGATAAAGAAAATTTACAGGCATATTAATATTACAGGCATCTGTTTTTATATTCATTATGCTGCGTATATCAGCCGGAAACAGGCTGATCGTCAGAAAAGGAGGGATGAGATATGCAGACATTAATTACAGCGGCGGTTCTTTTAGTGGTTGTGCTGCTGGTTGCGGTATCCTGCATCAAAATTGTGCCACAGGCACAGGCGGCCGTAATAGAAAGGCTGGGCGGATATCTGGCAACCTGGGGCGTTGGCATTCATTTTAAGGCACCGTTTATAGACAGAGTTGCAAAAAGAGTACTGCTGAAGGAGCAGGTCGTGGACTTTCCGCCACAGCCGGTTATTACAAAAGATAATGTAACGATGCAGATTGATACAGTTGTATATTTTCAGATTACAGACCCGAAGCTGTTTGCATACGGTGTTGAAAATCCGATTATGGCAATTGAAAACCTTACGGCAACAACTCTGAGAAATATTATAGGCGATCTGGAATTGGATGAAACACTGACATCCAGAGAAACAATTAATACGAAAATGCGGGCTTCGCTTGACGTAGCGACAGATCCATGGGGAATCAAAGTCAACCGCGTGGAGCTGAAAAATATTATTCCTCCGCAGGCAATTCAGGATGCAATGGAAAAGCAGATGAAGGCTGAGAGAGAGAGGCGTGAGGCAATACTGAAAGCAGAAGGAGAGAAAAAATCAACGATTCTTGTAGCTGAAGGTAAGAAGGAATCTGCGATTCTGGATGCAGAGGCAGAAAAACAGGCTGCGATTCTGCGCGCAGAAGCCCACAAAGAAGCTATGATCCGTGAAGCAGAGGGTCAGGCAGAAGCAATTCTTAAAGTGCAGCAGGCAAATGCGGACGGTCTGCGTTTTTTGAAAGAAGCAGATCCGAATTCAGCTGTTATACAGTTAAAAAGCCTGGAAGCATTTGCTAAAGCCGCAGACGGAAAGGCAACAAAGATTATTATCCCGTCAGAGATCCAGAGTGTTGCCGGATTAGCAAAATCCATTGTTGAAGTTGGGACGGAGAAATTGAACTGACAGGCTGCAGCCTGATTTCAATAGTGGGGCTGTCGCATTAAGAAAATTGATACAGGATATAGTTGGCTTGAATCATTTTTATACTATATCTTGTATATGTTTTGCTTAGTGCGACAGCTCCATTCATACTGATTTTTTAATACCAGCCTGTCCGGAATATGCTGTTTATTTTCAGCTATGTGGAAAAACGGTTCCAGTCCGCTGTATACATAGAGGCGAAAAGATGTCGGTTTTTCCATATAGGTGAGCGTAAATAAATGCTTTATGAGGAAAGGCGGGGATTTCAATGAATTTACAAGGTAAGCATTTTTTGAAGCTGCTTGATTTCACACCGGAAGAGATTCTGTATCTGATAGATCTTTCGGCTGAACTCAAGGAAAAAAAGAAAAAAGGAATTGCTCACAATGAGCTGACAGGCAGAAACATTGCGCTGATTTTTGAAAAGACAAGCACAAGAACCAGATGTGCATTTGAGGTTGCAGCGCATGATCTGGGCATGCATGTAACGTATCTGGACCCATCCGGCTCACAGATTGGGAAAAAGGAAAGCATAGCAGATACGGCAAGAGTTCTTGGCAGAATGTTTGACGGTATTGAATACCGGGGATACGGACAGGAGATTGTCGAAGAACTGGCAGAATACGCAGGAGTTCCTGTATGGAACGGGCTGACAAATGAGTTTCATCCAACGCAGATGATAGCGGACATGCTTACAGTGAAGGAACATTTTCATACACTGAAAGGCATTAAATTTGTATATATGGGAGATGCCCGTTATAATATGGGGAATTCTCTAATGGTAACATGTGCAAAACTGGGAATGAATTTTACTGCATGCACAAATAAAAAATATTTTCCAGATGAAAAACTGTTTCATACCTGTAAAGAGATTGCCTTACAGACAGGTGCCAGCGTGACGCTGACAGAAGATGTAAATGAAGCAGCTGCAGGTGCAGATGTAATTTACACAGATGTCTGGGTATCCATGGGTGAGCCAGAGGAGGTATGGTCGGAGCGGATCAATGATTTGAAACGATATCAGGTAAATGCAAGTACCATGGCAGCAGCAAAAGACAGCGCAATTTTTATGCATTGTCTGCCGGCATTCCATGATTTGAAAACAACTATCGGTCAGCAGGTATATGAAAAATTTGGTTTACAGGAACTAGAAGTTACTGATGAGGTATTCGAGAGCGGCCGGTCGGTTGTGTTTGATGAAGCAGAGAATCGCATGCACAGCATCAAAGCAATCATGTATGCCACTATGCCGCGCTGATATGACCTCAGTTCGTAACTGCTTTAGAGTAACGGCATATTTCAGTATGCATAACAGGTCTTCACAGGAAATGGGGTAAGCAAGATGAAAGCAGGAATACTAGCAGAACTTAGGGCATCAGATGGATACGTGTCGGGGCAGGATCTCTGTAAAAAATTCGGGGTTTCCCGCACAGCAATATGGAAGGCAATAAACCAGCTAAAGCAGACGGGGTACGAGATAGAAGCTGTTCAAAACCGCGGATACCACATTGTATCTACACCGGATATACTGAGTGAGAATGAACTCAAAAGCATCCGCAAGACAGAATGGCTCGGAAATACGATTTGTTATGAACCCGTAATGGGTTCAACAAATACGAAAGCTATGCAGCTTGCAGAAGAAGGAGCGCCTCACGGAACACTTGTTGTTACAGACAAACAGGAATGCGGCCGGGGGCGCAGGGGGAGGAACTGGGAAACGCCGCCAGGAACAGGCATTGCAATGACATTACTGCTTCGTCCGGAAATTAATCCGGATAACGCGTCCATGCTGACGCTGGTAGCGGCAATGGCAGTGGCAAGAGGGATTGAAGACGAATCCGGCCTGAGGGTCGGTATCAAATGGCCTAATGATATCATTGTCAATGCAAAAAAGGTCAGTGGAATATTAACGGAAATGAGTGCGCAGACAGATTATGTAAATCACATTGTAATCGGTATAGGTATTAATGTGCACACAGAAGAGTTTTCAGAGGAACTTAAAAATATAGCCACATCCATTTATATGGAACTTGGTATTAAAATTAACCGGGCCGCTTTAATTGAACGCATCTGTGAATATTTTGAAGCATACTATGATGTGTTTCTGCGGACAGAGGATTTAAGCGAAATTGCTAAGCAGTATGATGCCTATATGGTTAACCGCAACCAGCCGGTCAGAGTGTTAGATCCTCATGATGCGTTTGAAGGAACAGCACGCGGCATTACAAACAGAGGGGAACTGCTTGTGGATACATGGGAAACCAGGAGACTGGTATCTTCGGGAGAAGTATCTGTACGGGGAATATATGGTTATTTATAAGGAGCAGCAATGTATCAGGACGAAGTTGTATTATGCGGTTCCAGTGCATACACAAAGAAATTTTATCTGAATGAGGATTTTATGAATCTTCCGGAGCAGATAAAAAATGATTTGAAAATCTTATGTGTTTTGTATACAGAAGATGTGGGAGGCACTCTGCAGCTTGTGTTTGACAGAGACGGAAATCTGGCATTTCGGACGGAATATGCAGAAGATGATTTTTTGTACGATGAAATTGGAAGCGTACTGAAAATAAAACAGTTTCGGCAGACAAAGCAGGAATTATTAGAAGCATTGGAAATGTTTTATAAAGTATTTTTTCTGGGCGAGGAGTTTGAGGAGGACTAGGAATGTTATTAGTAACAGATGTTGGAAACTCCAATATTACATTAGGTGTATTTGACAGAGACAGGCTGGAGGCTACATTCAGGCTGACTACAAAGATAACCCGTACATCAGATGAATACGGGATTGTTTTTAGAAATCTGCTGCAGCACAGCCAGATAGAAGCCAGCGGTATCCGGGCGGTTGTAATATCGTCTGTTGTGCCCAATGTCATGCATTCTCTGACAAGTGCATTTATCAAATATATCCATGTCACTCCGCTTATCGTGGCACCAGGAATAAAGACCGGGATCCGGATTGCTACAGAAAATCCAAGACAGATTGGAGCAGACCGTATAGTAGATGCAGTAGGAGCTTACGGGCTGTACGGCGGGCCGGTTATCGTAATTGATTATGGAACGGCAACTACTTATGATCTTGTAGACGCATCCGGCTCATTTATTGCAGGCGTGATTGCGCCAGGTATCAGGACTTCAGCAAAAGCTCTCTGGGAAGAAGCTGCGAAGCTGCCGGAAATAGAAATCTGCAAACCGAAAAGCATACTTGCCCAGGAAACGATCAGCAGCATGCAGGCAGGTCTTGTATACGGGCAGATTGGCCAGACAGAGTATATTGTCAGGCATATGAAAGAGGAGTTTGCCACAGAAAATATAAAAGTAGTAGCGACAGGAGGCCTGGGTAAAACAATAGCCTCTGAAACAAATGCTATTGATGTATATGATCCGAATCTGACTCTGCATGGAATGCGCCTTATTTATGAAAAACAGAAATAGCCGGCATTTCGTATACGGAATAAATGGCTGTTATAATCAGCCGGCTGCAGAAAAACAGCAATACCAGCAACAGGAAATATGAATGAAGAAATACAGAAATATATAAGGAATACGTAATGAAGCAATTAACGATAGGTAATATAACATTAAAAAACAGCCTGATTTTAGGGCCCATGGCAGGTGTAACAGACCTGCCATTTCGTTTGTTATGCGCACAGCAGGGAGCCGGTCTGGTATGCATGGAAATGATCAGTGCAAAAGGCATTCTGTACCGCAGCAGAAATACGGAAGCGCTGCTTGCTGTTGATGAGAAAGAACATCCGGTATCTTTACAGCTTTTCGGAGCAGACCCGGACATTATATCGGAAATGGCTAAAAAAATAGAAGAGCGTCCCTTTGATATTCTGGATATTAATATGGGATGTCCTGTGCCGAAAGTAGTCAGTAACGGCGAAGGCTCCGCACTAATGAAAAATCCGGTTTTAGCCGGAAAAATAATAGAAAAAACAGTCAGGGCGATTCAAAAGCCAGTGACAGTTAAATTCCGCAAAGGTTTTGACAGTGAGCATATCAATGCAGTAGAAATGGCTCATATCGCACAGGAATCCGGTGCTGCCGCAGTAGCTGTGCATGGACGCACAAGGGAAGAGTATTATTCGGGCAGTGCGGACTGGGACATTATCAGACAGGTAAAAGAGGCTGTTTCCATACCGGTTATCGGAAACGGAGACCTCAGATGTTTTCAGGATGTTCTGCGGATGAAAGATCAGACCGGATGTGACGGGTTTATGATTGCAAGAGGAGCCCAGGGGAATCCCTGGATATTTTCCCAGATACTGAAAGAAGCCGCAGCCATGAAAAATTCCACACAGTATCAGGCAGAGCGGCCGTCAGCGAGGGAAGTGGCAGATATGGTGCTGCGTCACGCCAGAATGCAGCTGCAGCTGAAAGGGGATTATACGGGCATTCGGGAAATGCGCAAGCATGCGGCCTGGTACACAGGCGGTTATAAACATGCGTCCAGACTGCGGCGTGAGATGAATGAAGTGGAAACGTATGAACAGCTGGAGCAGCTGATGGAGCAGTTTGTGCAAAAAACTGATACTGTATAACAGCTGTCTGCATATAATTAGAAAAAAAGACAGGACTGATAAAATTATTTGATACTGCAGAAATTTTTCGGATGGATTAATATAAGGTTCAGACGGCAGGATATACAGCATATAGATAAAAATAAAGATACGGGAGCAGAATATGCTGCCGCAATAAAAAAATTTTCACCCATGACATATCAGAATCCGTTTATCATGTACATGCGGCCTGTGCTGGAGCAGATTCTGAAAAAAAGAGGCATTCCCTGCCAGAAACTGGAACTGGTAATTATTGATGCAGAACATGACCGTGATGAAGACGACAATGATATTGAAAATGTGCTTTATGAGCTTGTACAGCAGCTGAATTATCTGATGCTTGTCACTGACAGGCCGGAAAAATATGAAGACTTTATGGATATGGCGTATGAAGAAAACGGCTTAATCGTTCAGCGGATTTCCAAAACAGCAGGAAAAAACGCGCGCGGGAATCTGGTCATGGATTTTGAACGCAGCACAGGCATCTGTACAGAGAATATGAAATCCGGTATTGTTTATCTTCCGGTTTACAAAAGACCATGGGAAATTGGCGAAAACCTTGACATTATTGTGCCTGTTGGGTATAATACTTTGGTTGTGAGAGGCATTTTTCCAGAAGATTCGGAAAAAGGATGCCTGACAGATGAGAAATTCGTGAGGGATAGGAAGTCAGACCGATTGGATCGGGAATTCAGGAAGGGTTGAAAGGCGATGGAAAAGAAGAACATTTTAACTTATGAAGGCTTGCAGAAGCTGGAGAATGAATTACAGGATTTAAAACTGGTAAAACGAAAAGAAATTGCGCAGAAAATTAAAGAAGCCAGAGAACAGGGAGATTTATCCGAAAACGCAGAATATGATGCAGCAAAAGACGAACAGCGCGATATAGAGGCACGCATTGAAGAATTGGAAAAAATTCTAAAAAATGCGGAAGTTGTAGTAGAAGAAGAAGTAGACTTAGATAAAATCAACGTAGGCTGCCTTGTAAGAATCCTGGATTGTGAATTTGATGAAGAACTGGAGTATAAAATAGTAGGATCTACAGAGGCAAACAGCCTGAAAGGAAAAATTTCGAATGAATCTCCGGTAGGACGGGCACTTCTGGGCCACAAAATCGGAGATATGGTAGAAGTAGAGACACAGGCAGGAATCTTACAGTATAAAGTGCTTGAAATTCAAAGATCAAATATATAGCTGGCAAATGCCCGAATGCATCATAGATGAAAATGCCTAAAAGAAGCAGTGGAGGAAAGAAAATGGCCGGACAGCAGAATCAGGATGTGAACCAGTTATTAAAGGTTCGACATGAAAAATTACAGGAGCTGCAGGATAAGGGAAAAGATCCGTTTCAGATTACAAAATATGATGTGACACATCACAGCCTGGAAATCAAAGAAAATTTTGAAACACTGGAAAATCAGGAAGTATCAATTGCCGGGCGCATGATGTTTAAGCGTGTTATGGGAAAAGCATCTTTTTGCAATATTCAGGATCTGCAGGGAAATATTCAGGTATATGCAGCCAGAGACGATATCGGAGAGGACAGTTATAAAGATTTTAAAAAATATGATGTCGGAGATATTTTAGGAATCAAAGGTACTGTATTTAAGACAAAAACAGGAGAAATTTCAGTCCATGCAAAAGACGTTGTGCTTCTGTCTAAGAGCCTGCAGATACTGCCGGAAAAATACCACGGCCTGACAGATACAGATATCCGTTACCGTCAGAGATATGTCGACCTGATTATGAATGCGGATGTCAAAGATACATTTATCAAACGTTCCAAAATCATCAGCGCTATCCGCCGTTATCTGGATACTCAGGGATTTATGGAAGTAGAAACTCCAATGCTTGTTTCAAATGCAGGAGGAGCAGCAGCAAGGCCTTTTGAGACACATTTTAACGCCTTAAACGAAGACCTGAAGCTGCGGATTTCACTGGAACTGTATTTAAAGAGACTGATAGTAGGCGGCATGGAGCGCGTCTATGAAATAGGCCGTGTATTCCGCAACGAAGGCCTTGATACAAGACATAATCCAGAGTTTACATTAATGGAATTATATCAGGCATATACAGATTATAACGGAATGATGGATCTTACAGAAAATCTGTATCGTTATGTTGCAAAAGAAGTAACCGGCGGTGAAGTGCTTCAGTATGGAGAACATACAATAGATTTGTCAAAACCTTTTGAACGCATTACAATGATAGATGCAGTTAAAAAATATTCCGGTGTAGATTTTAATGAAATAAATTCTACAGAGGAAGCAAAGAAGACTGCAGATGAACATCATATTGAATATGAGGACCGTCACCAGAAAGGAGACATACTCAGCCTGTTCTTCGAACATTATGCAGAAGAACATCTGATTCAGCCGACGTTTGTTATGGATCATCCGATTGAGATCTCTCCGTTAACGAAAAAGAAACCGGATCATCCGGGATATGTAGAGAGATTTGAATTTTTCCTGAATGGATGGGAAATGGCAAATGCATATTCTGAGCTCAATGACCCGATTGACCAGAGAGAACGCTTTGCAGCCCAGGAGAAAGCATTTGCAGCCGGGGATGAAGAGGCGAACCATACAGATGAAGACTTCCTTAATGCCCTCGATATTGGTATGCCGCCGACTGGGGGAATTGGATTCGGAATTGACCGGATGGTTATGATTATGACAAATTCGGCAGCGATCCGTGATGTGCTGCTGTTCCCGACAATGAAGTCACTGGATAAGTAAAAGCCTGTATTTATGCGGGTTTCAGAATGATTTTTGTACCAAATATTTAGGTTTTGTACCAATCTTGTACCATCTGGAAACAGAAATATACAGGGTTATGCAGAGTTGTTGGTAAAAGGCAGCTCATAGAAACTATATAAGAGCTAAGAAAAGGGGAATATCCTGCACAACTGCAGGATATTCCCTTTTCGTGCATTTATTGTAAAAATGCATGGTATGATGAAGCTTCTAAAAATAGGAATTAAAAAATTATATCAGGTTTTGCAGCTATGTGATATAATACATAGAAAAAGTGCAGCTTTGCGATATAGAAAACAAAAACAGAAAGGCAGGACGATATGCCAAAAAAGACACCGGACTACGATAACGTTTTCAAGACAATGAAAATGAAGCACAAGCGGCTGTTTGTTTCTGTGATCAATGACGTTTTTGGAAAAGATTATCCATTGGACGTTAAAGTAGATGTACTGCCATCCGAGGGTTATCTGACAGAAAATGAAACAGCAGACGGGAGTAAGGAAATTGAAGAGCAGATTTCGGATTTCCTGATAAAGATCAGGGATGAAGTATATTTGTTGGAATGCCAGAGCTATGATGACGGTTCTATGGCTATCAGGATTGCGGAGTATGCTTTTATTGCTGCGAGGCAGTTTGCAGTGTGGGATATTGGTAAGGCAACAATACCAATGCCCAGATTTACGGTTATTTATGTGAAACGTACCGAAAAGACACCAAAGGTAACAACGATTACATTTGCATTCCCAGATGGACAGAGTGTAGATTATAAGTCCGACAATGTGATTCTGGAAGAATTAACGAGAGAGTATATTATTGAAAAGAAGCTGTTTCCATATATTCCATTTTATATCGCAAGGTATGAAAAGGATATTGTAACAGGAGATGATATAGATGCAGCTGTAGATGATCTGGTATATTTTAAAAATGAAATTATCCGGCTTCATAATGAAAGTGGATTGTCAGATTTGGAAATGACAGATCTTATAGGTTTTATAAAAACGATAATCACACATATTACAAATGGAAACAAAAATGAAGAAAGGCTGGTAAATATCATGGGTGGAGTAATAATTGAAACGGAATCAGAAAAACTTCTGAAACAAGGAAAAGTTCAGATGATTATTGAACTAGGTCAGGAGGATGGACTTAGTGATGAAGTTATTCTTAACAGACTCCAGAAAAAAATTGGAATATCACCTGAAAGGGCAAAAGAATATTTGTATAAGTATGGAAAGCAGATTGTATAAATGAAGAAAGGCTAGTAAATGTTATAGGTGGAAGTATCATTGAAACTCAGACGGAAATATGGATGAAAGATGTGTCGCAAAAAATTATCTATTTCATGAAGTAAGTGTACCGAGGATAATGAAAGTATCAGGCTGCAGGCTTTTCAGAGATTGGATACTGTCAGGGGATATGAAACAATATTTTCCAGATAACCTTGATCTGAAAAAGGAGTTAGTGAAAGCTCGGCGGAGAGATATGGTAGTATTGATTGATAAATGTTACAATGAAGCAATAGAAAAAGGGAAAGGGTTTTGCTGATGAATGATAAAATAATTCAATGGCATCCAGCATTTGTAGCAGCGATGGATTTGGAACTGAATGAAAACAGAAAGGATCTGGAATATAATAAAGAATATAATCTGAATACAAAACCGTTAGAAGTTGACCTTTTGGTTATTAAGAAGAATAAGAAAAGCCAGATTGTTAATGAAATAGGGAAATTATTTCGAGGGAATAATATTATAGAGTACAAATCGCCGGAAGATTCCCTGGATATTGATATGTTCTATAAAGTAGGCGCATATGCTAGTCTGTACAAATCTTATGGTAAGACTGTGGATGAACGGAAAGCGGATGATATTACAGTGTCAATATTTCGGGAAATGAAACCTGTAGGCCTTTTTACGTATTTCAAAAGCCATAATATTAAGATAACAAATCCATATAGTGGAATATATTATGTGATGGATTCTATTTTATTTCCAACACAGATCATTGTGGGCAGGGAGCTGGATAAAAAATCTCATGTTTGGCTTAGAGCTTTGTCAGACCAGATGCAGGAACAGGAAATGAAAGAGCTGCTTGAAAAAATTGAGAAGCTGAAACTAAAATTAGATAAGGAGCTTGCAGATTCTGTACTTGAAGTAAGTATCAGGGCAAACTGGGAAATAATAAAAGAATTGAGGAGGAATGAGAATATGTGTCAGGCATTACTTGAAATCATGGAACCGGAAATTGATAAAATCAAAAATCAAGTCAAAAATGAAACAAAAATCAGAATGATCATTGAACTAGGACAGGAAGATGGACTTTCAGACGCTGCTATTATTGAAAGAATAGAGAAAAAAACTGGTGTGTCATATGAAAAGGCAGAAGCATATATAGAAGAATATGGTAAACAGCCTGTGTAGATTTATAAGTCTGGCGGAAGCAGAATGGAAATTGTATACGAGTAAAAGAGGAATGTTTTGCTAATGGGTAAGGCATTCCTCTTTTTCTGTATTAAGCAGAAATTTTTATAACTTATACAGAGAGAGAATGGATTTTAATCTGCTTTATTTTATAGGGAATGATGGTGTTCAGTGGATTTATAGAAATGTGAAAACGTAATATGTATAGTACCATATAGAAGGATTAGTAAAAATAACAATATTCAGGACAAAATAATTCTCCCTATGTCATGGTGGTATAGGGAGTTATCATTTATTCAGGAGGTAATTAGAATGATTAATGAAAATGAATATATCGAAAGTGAAAACAGCAGCAGATCAAAGGAAAGTTTTATGGTTCAGATTACAAATCCCATGTTGTATGACAGATTACATACACTTTCAGCTGAATATTCGGTATCTGTTGAGCTGCTTGTCAATGCAGCTGTAGAACGTTTCATTGGAGATATTGATTTTGTGAGAAGTCTTCGTACTGGGACAATAGATTTAGAGTAGCCAGCTACTTTTCATCTGTTTCAAAGTAAGAAAAAATAGTACGCAGTACGTTAACTGCCATCTGTTTCCGTTCCATTGGCTGATAGTCAACGATCTGTCTGAACTGTTCTATGATATTGGAATCGCTGTCTGATACAGAATCAGAAAGAAGATAATCAACCGTGATTCCAAGCCTGTTAACAAGCCTCATGAGTGATTTAATGTAAGACTCTGTTCGCCACGTTCAATAGCTTCCATGTAAGTATCAGAAATGTCAATGGATTCTGCAAGCTGGGCCTGAGTCAGATTTAGTTTCAGACGTTCTTCACGTATTTTTCTTCCTAATTTTTTATAGTCCATGTTATCACCCCATTTTTATTTTATATATTATGGTATAAAAATCGAAATATCTGTATGTGGTTTTTATATTGACTAAAAGTGGTAAATATGATAAAATGTATTTGGAACGTAAGAAAAAATTTGTATAATAGAAAGGAAATAATTGAAATGGGTTTTTTAGATGCGTTATTTTCGTCTTCATCAGGGAAAGGCGGGGTTCCCGATTATTTAAAGCGAGAATATGAAAAATTTGGTCTTGATCCGGATAATGAAATTAGTGATGCAAATGAACATAAAAAAATGTATTGTACCAGATGCCGCAGAATTTACAATGGAGGAGCAAGGTGCCGGGATTGTGGCAATATATTAGTTGAATGGCATTAGCTTCTTTGAATAAAAATATCAAAATTTCTGTTTGATAATGCTTTTGAAATACTAAAGGAAGTTAATGGCTGCAGGGAAGGTTTATATAGCCTTCCCTCTTTTAAGAAAGAGTGATTAAAGTGATAATATTTATTATATTAATAATTTTTGCTATTGTTTATGCAGCACTTCCTTTGTGGGCAAAATTAATTGTTTTTGCTATCAATTCCTTTTTTCCAGACCCCATTCCAGTTATAGACGAAATATTAATGATTGTGGCTGTAATCAATGATATCAGTAAAATTTATAAGGCAACGAAAATAGCAGAATCGATACGGGCACATAAGTTGCTATCGTTTTTTATTTGCATCATGCTCATCGTTTTTCTATCATCTGTTATTTCAATGATATCTCGCTAATTTACTATATTATGGCAGATGCTATATAACTGTTTTTTAGAAATTTTATCAGTAAGTGGGAGAAGTCCATGTATAAGAAGCTAAAAAGAATTCCATATGATTTAGAGCCATATATTCAAATCGAGATGTAGACAATTAAAGATGCTGACGATAATGTGATGATTTCGTCATATTGTTTGAAATATATAAAAGATGTTGAATGGTATATTGAATTTCTTCGAGCAGGAAGTAATTACAATAGAGGGATATTTGAAAAATAAAGTTATTCGTATTAAAGTTACTGGAAAAAATGCGCGGGGTATATGCTGTATCTAAAGGCAGCAGGAGGTATTGGAACTTTAAATACATTGAGATAGATATAAAATAATTGGAAAAGGTAAATACCATATAACCTGGATTCTCGGAAACGTGACGAGGTAAAATTGTCAACAGCTTGATTTATAAGGATTTCAGTATAAATCCTCGTCACAATCGAATATTTCATAAACATGACGAGGAATGGCTTGTTTCAGGCATTTATGGGCACCTCGTCACGTAAATCCGAGAATCCAGGATATAAAACTGCAAAGAAAATAAATAATTTTAATACAATAAAGGAGATAAATATATGGGTGATTTTAAAAGTAATTATAATGGAAATGATGGAGGGGGACTTGGAACAATTATGGAAGCAATTGCTGATACGCCTGCTCTTATAAACCGCATTTTGGATTCTGAAATCTCGGTAAGTAATATTCCATTGAAAATTTCTAATTGGGATAGAAAATTATGGGATACACTTGAAGAATGTAAAGGCTGGCGTTTACAGCAAAATGAGTTTACAAAACATTGCCGCTTAGTAGATCCTGACGATATACGACGTGCATGGGGAACAAAAAATGGGATGTATAAAGCGTTGAAATCCCTGAAAAATTCAATCAGATAGGTATAGTTGAAAAAAGGATGCAGAATTATTACAGAAACAAGTTATAGAAGGATATTCGAGCGTAAGCAACACTTCATTGTTTAATTTGATCAAATCAGAAAGGTAACGGTATCAAGTAATGAAAATTCCATTTGGCCGGCTCATGTTATTTGCTTTAATAACATCCTTTTTATTTGGATTATGTGAGCCTTTTCTAAAATTACCTCTTTTTATTATGGTCTACCATTTTATTATATCTTTTTCAAAACTTGCCGCAGCTATATGTTTCCTCCTATGGCTTGCTATAACATTGTTTTGTCCATCTTCATTGTTTGAACCTGGTCAAAGTATTAGCGGTAATACTTATTGGCTTGATGATTTATTTTACGGGATTCCTTGGTTCAGAATTTCAGTGCTCACTTTTTTCATCTCCTTAATACTGGGCGGGCTTTCCGTATGGATATTTTCGCTTGCAATTACAATTTCTCTTGTATCACTTGAGATGTACATAGCCCGGTTCTTATTTTTCATTTATGGTTCAGCGGGTAGATAAATGGAAAGATAACAACTTTCAAGGATTGTCCCACACAGGGCGTAAATACCAAAAGGAGTATGAGGGATGAAAAAACTCGTAATTATAAAAAATAATGCGCAATGATCAAAATAGTCGAAAACTATATTTTATTAGGTTTTAAAAAGTCCAAAAGTTGTAAACTGGCGAAAATGATTGAGACGCGACACATATTTTTAAGCAATACGGTGGATAAAATTATTGTCCAGATGCGAAAAATCAGATGCAATATGATTTGCTTTGTGTTGTGAGGTGATGTAAATGAAATTAAAAAAAGCTCTATATCGTTTAAAACCACCATGTGCCAAATGTCCATATACACTTAACCTGATATATACATTCAGAAATCCTTGCCCACAGTGTCGGGAAACAAATTATCAGGCATTTGAACAGTATAAAAAAATGTCACAGGGCAGCCAGCGAATTCTGTGACTATCGAATTTCACCTTATTTCAATGATATATTATAAAGTTATAATATTATAGGAAATGGGGTGATAAAAAATGTCTAATAAAAAAGTGTTTGACACAGTTCTGATCTTATTATCGGCACTTCTTATAGCGGCGAAGACTATAAATGATAACATGAATATATTAGAACTGGATAACGAAACGAAATAGCAAGTCTAAATAAAGGGTTCCTGTGATGGGGAACCCTTTATTTGTTTCCCGCGAATTTAATCAAACGCAGAATAACAAAAGGAGATATTTAAGATGGCAGCTTTAATTGAAACAATGTTTTCCGTAAGGGAAAAACCGTGGCACGGGCTTGGTACAATTGTTATGGAAGCCCCGGCATCAGCAGAAGCCCTCCGCCTTGCCGGGCTTGACTGGAATGTAGTACAGGAACCGATTTATACAGGCTTCAAAGAACAAGTTGAGGGATACAAAGCAAATGTAAGGGATACAGACAGAAAAGTCCTTGGCGTGGTATCAGACCGTTACAAAGTGGTACAGAATGTGGACGCTTTCAGCTTTACGGATGAACTTCTTGGAAAAGGCGTACGTTATGAAACTGCCGGGTCATTACAAGATGGCAGAAAGGTGTGGCTGCTGGCAAGGCTTCCGAGGGAATACATCATTGCCGGGGAACGTATCAGCCCGTACCTGGTATTTTCAAATACACATGATGGTTCGGGTTCCGTAAAGGTTGCAGTTACGCCTGTGAGGGTTGTATGCAATAATACACTGAACCTGGCTCTGAATACGGCAAGAAGAAGTTTCAGCATAATCCATACAGGAAATATACAGGACAAGATACAGGAGGCAAAGGATACACTTTTCATGGCAGAAGAATACATGGACTGCCTGGGTGTGGAATTTGAACAGCTCCGCAGACAGAAAATAACTGATCAACAGATAAAAGAATATATAGAAATTCTTTTACCAATGGAAAAAGAACCTACGGCAGTACAGAGCAAGAATATCATTCGTCTTCGTGAAGATATGATGAAACGATATTATGATGCGCCGGACCTGAAAAAATTGGGAAACAATGCATACCGTTTTATCAATGCGGTATCAGATTTTGCCACACATGGCAGCCCGCTCCGAAAAACTGCAAATTACAAAGAAAATCTGTTTTCACGTACTGTTGATGGAAATCCTGTCATTGATAAGGCATATCAACTTGTGAAGTCAGCTTAATGATCAATCCATCAGGGACAGCCGGGGTCAATAACTATGATGCTCTGTATCATTACAATGTTATTTCATTCTGGCTGTTTTCTTTATTGTGGGAATAGATTTGAATATTTTATTTATTCTATAACAGCGAAAGAAGGGGGAATAAACATGTTTGAAAAAATAGCATTATCAGAAATGAGCCATACAGAGTGGCTGCGTTTAAGAAAATCGGGTATTGGAGGTTCCGATGCAGGGGCTGTCTGTGGCGTAAATCCATACAGCAATGTCATGAAAGTATATAAAGATAAAGTCAGTGATGAAACAGAGGAATTGGATAATGAAGCTATCCGTATCGGTAATGACTTAGAAGATTATGTTGCAAGGCGTTTTATGGAGGCTTCTGGATTAAAGGTAAGAAAATCAAATTTCATGTACCGGAGTGTAGAATATCCATTTATGATTGCTGATGTTGATCGTCTTGTAATTGGCCAAGATGCAGGGCTTGAATGTAAAACAGCCAGTGCCTATCAGGCTGATCAGTGGGCAAATGGAAACATTCCCCTTCATTATATTATGCAATGTTATCATTATATGGTAATCACAGGGAGACGTACATGGTATATTGCAGCCATTATTTTAGGAAAAGAATTTACATATCGTAAATTGGAATGGGATGATGCACTGATTCAACAGCTCGTTTCCATTGAAAAAGATTTCTGGAATAACTATGTGATGAAAGGTATTATACCGCCGCCGGATGGGAGTCGGATTTGTGATGAAGTAATCGGACAGTATTACCATACAGCAAAAAAATCCAGTACGGTTGAACTTGTAGGATTTGATGACAAATTGAAAAGACGTGAAGAAATACTCAATTATATTTCAGAATTGCAGGAGGAACAAAAACAGATTGAACAGGAGGTAAAACTGTTTATGAAAGATTATGAGTATGCTGACAGTGAGAATTTCCGTGTTTCATGGAAAAATGTTGATTCGACAAAGCTTGATACGAAACGTATCAAATCAGAAATGCCGGAATTATATGAAAACTACGGAAAAATATTTCATTCAAGGAGATTCGAGGTAAAAATAGCATAAAAAAGATCATACTTAATTTCTGCCAAAGTATACAAATATAACTACAAACAAAAATCCACATAGCAGAAAGGAAAAAGATGAAAAAAGATGAAAAAAGATTTTATTAGGTTACTTAAACCAAATGAAATTGAATGCAGGACAGCAACCATCAATGCAAAAGGCCTAAGTTTACTGCTCTATAAAGATGCAAGGGTAGACCAACGTATTCTTGATGAAACTTTTGGAGCTTTTGGTTGGAAAAGAAGCCATCAGTGTATAGATGGGAATCTCTACTGTACAGTGGAAATTTATAATAGGGAATCTGGTGAATGGGTATCAAAACAGGATGTCGGCACGACTGGATATACAGAAAAAGAAAAATCTCAGGCTTCGGATAGTTTTAAAAGGGCGTGTTTCAACTGGGGAATCGGAAGAGAATTATATTCTGCGCCGTTTATATGGATTCCGGCAGATAAAACATCTATCCAGATGAAAGAAGGCCAGAACAGGGAGAAGCGGTATTATTGTAATGACCATTTTTCTGTTTATTCGATTCAATATAATGATGAAAAAGAGATTCAGTCACTTGTAATTATAGATAATATGGCTCAGCCTGTGTTTGAATGGAAATCGGCCCAATCAGTTGAAAGGAATGGAAATACTGGAAAAGCGGCAGATAAAAAAGAGCTTGTAGAAGTTTCTATTTCAAAGAACCAGATGGATTCCCTGCAGGCTGAGCTTGTCAGGACCGGTGTAACAATAGAAAACGTGAAGGACAGGTATAAGATACAGAATCTTGGAGATATGAATGAAGAATTATATGGGAAGGTAATGCTTGCACTGTCAAGAACAAAATCAGTCCACGTGGCATAGGAGGAAATAACGATATGATGTATTTTAAAGAATTTACAGAAATGATATTAAAGGAAGTACAAAAAATGACAGATGGAATATTTGATATTTCGACAGTCACTAACATGAAAAACAACGGCATCAAATGTACAGGCATGTCCGCTATGGCAAAAGGGAGTCACTGCGGCCCATGTATATATTTGGATGGCTATTATCAAGAATATAAGAATAAACGTATCGGACTGCATAACATAGTGGATGAAATTTACAGGAAGATTATGGAATATCAAAATGGTTTTCTGGATATAAATATCATGGATTTTATGAACTGGGATATTATTAAGAACCATGTTTATGCAAAGTTAATTAATGCAGACAGAAACAGAGAACAGCTTTCTATGATTCCATACAGATTGTTTTTAGATTTAGCTGTTGTTTATTATATTGAAGTAAATAATTCTGAAAATCAGGAAACGGGTATGATTCTTATTAATGATCATCATATGTCCGTATGGGGACAGAATGAAAGGAAGCTTTATCAGACAGCTTTGATAAATATGCGTTTGTGTCACAGCATGGTATTTGAAAACATACAAAATATTCTCAAAAGTTTTGTTCCAGAAGAACCTGGTCTTCGGGAAGGCAGAGGATTATTATTTGATTTGGGTGCATATGTTCTGACAAACTGCCGTAAGTACTACGGAGCATCCCAGATTCTTGATAAAAATACCTTAAAGAAAATTTCTGATAAAATCAAGGGTGATTATATTCTATTGCCAAGTTCCGTGCATGAAGTTATTATATTGGCTTCTGACCGTAAAATAGAATATGGTGGACTGGCAGATATGGTAAGAGAGATTAATGCTACAGAAGTCAGTGCAGAGGAATATTTATCTGACCATGTGTATGTTTATAATAGAAGCAAAGAATTAGTAGAAATAGCAGCATGATATTTGTTAGGAAAACAGGAAATCTGGATATAAGGACTGGTTTTCCTGTTTTCATATTTGAGATGATATAAAGAAGGATATGATAATAGATGATGGATAGATCATTGCAAAAATGCAGGAAAATAAAAGGGATGATATGGTATGATTGATAAAATTTTTGACAATTTTGAAATATTGTATGAAAACTATATGGATATGCCTGAAACACAGAAGGAAAGAAATAATATTTTCAAACATATGGAAGAAAAGGGTATTGACATTATAGAAATAGAACAGGATATTTCTACTTTAAATTCAGAATATGAAAGACAGGGCTTTTTGTATGGATTTCGCTATGCGATATCTTTATTTCTGGATGGTACATTACGTTATGAGTAAGCATAGTACTATAACAAATTTATTACTGGGCTAAAACGTTAAACATGTTAGATTCTGCTAACTGTCATGCCATAGCAGCAGAAATATTTGCTGCTATGGATGGACAGATTATTTTTTTGATATTTCAAGTACAAATTATTTGCTTTGATTATTTAAAAAATATATTAGAGGATGAATATAGTTATTGAGTAACTATATGAGGTATTTACATTAATAATATGGGGTTGACTATGATATATTGAACATGATACGCTATAAATTAAAATTAAAGACAGAGTAATGCATTTATAAAAAATAATCGGGGATTAAACACCCCCCCCCCGATTATTTTTTATAGTATTCTGATTATTATTAATTATATATTATAATAGTAAAATAATACAAGAAAGAAAGGGAGGAAAATATTATGCTATACAATAATTTGTTTAAAATAGGAGACAAAGTAAAAATCTCAAATAAAGATTCTGATGAGAAATCTTATATTATTGGAGGAATTATAGAGAGAGAAAAAGCCTGGAATGATCATGAATATCAATATAAACTCAGAAACATAGATGAATCATCAAATGGACTATTAAAAGGAATGTTTAATGAAGAAGACCTTGAGATTATTCAAGAAAGAAAATCAGATACAACCCCGGAGATAAATTTATTCATGGAATATTTACATCACTCTGAAATAGATGAAGGTTTATCAGATAATAAACCAAAATTCAGAATAGGCGATGTTGTTAATGTTTGTGGATATAAAGATCTTCAATCTGTCAAAGAAATAATTGAATTTACTAACGGGCAATTCCAGTATGATACTGTTGCAATAGATGATGAAGATCTGACTTATAGATTTGAAGAATCTTCCATAGAATTTCAGTATCATGATCCTAATTATGAGTTTTATTATACTGAATCTGTAGGGAATAGTCTTCCGAAATGGAGAGGGAAAGTATATAATTTTTATATGTTTTATAAAGATCCGGAAACACATGGAACATTAGATGATGAGTTAGTAAAAGAATACAATAATCATACAATTCCTCCTAAATATATGGAACATATTTTAGAAAGTCATTCTGTATATGATAGGATCGAAGTTGTTATTGGGTCAGAAGAAAAGAAAAAGAAATTAATGCAAGATCTTCAGATTGATAAGGGTCAATTGAAGGATATAGCAGGTTCCATCCATAAAAAGATTAATGCAAGAAATTTGAATGAGTTAAACCTGAAAGACCAAGGAAAGCTTCTTCATAAACCAAAGACATTAGTATTTAGTAACCAAGAATCAGCATTTGTAGATGAAATATGTAAACTTGATGATAAAAAAGATATTTATCCTTTAGATATGACCAACCTGCAAATTATGGGTGCAATAAAAGAAGCATATGAGAACGCCTATAAAACTGGCAGGAGAAGAATGCAGCAAAATAAGGATAAACAGACAGGAGAACAAAACAGCCCTACCAGGGGTCAAATGTTATATAGAGGAGAATCTAATAAGTATAAATTAACGATAGAATTCTGGTATAACTTTGATCTCGGTATAATCGAAACGGCTTATCCTGTTACGAGTGATAGAAGTAAGAAACATTAATAAGCAATAAAGATAGGGTGGAGTTGTCCACTCTATCTTATTTTAGGTTATTAATGTATTATTTGTAATTTTATGATATAATGTAGAAAATTACAGATATGGAGGATAAAGAATATGTGTAAAGATTATGTAGATATTTTAGATATGCCAATAGATGATGAAAAGGAGGATGTAACAGAGAACATTTCATTGGATGATATACTAAATGAAGAAATAGAATTAGGTGAAGATAATGATTATCATGGGGAAGTTGAATCATACTATGAGATGGCGCAAGTCAAATGGGGATTTATGAGTATTAAGTTAGCTGTCTATGGCAAAGAAGGTAAATATCCGCATTTTCATTTCTATAAAGGATGTGCTCCAGAGAAAGGTATTCCTGATGAAAAATTAAATGGAGGAGGTTGCTTATGTATAGAATCTGCAAATTATTTCATTCATGGAACTCATACAGAAAAAATGAGTCCAAAAGAAATTGATGGCTTAATTGAATTTCTTAGAAAGAAAAACAGAACATTTACATCAATAACAAATTGGGAATATATAGTAGGTCAATGGAATGATAATAACCCAGATCAGAAACAGCTTCCTGTAAACATTGATATTCCTGATTACAGAAGTGATATGAATACCATCCAAGAAGACAAGAGAAAAAATAAATAGTTATAATCAGTAGAGATAGGGTGGAATTTCCACCCTATCTTTATTATCTGTCATTATTATACTTTTTCTGTATAATCCAATGAAATCCATCCTGCTTTAGACTTCAGAAGTCCCCATTTAGAAGCCCCTTCGCATTTTGATTTTTTTATGACAGTGTAAATGCTATTGTTGCTTTTTGTATAATATTAGTATTATTTATTATATAATTTTTATAATATATACATTGATATAATTCTATATATTTATAGCATTTATACGTATTATATAATCAATTTATACTAATAATCCATTATATTTATATAATCTAAAAATGCGTATACAATCATATTTAATATTATATATTTTGAATTATAAATATCAGCATATAGTTCCCTGATCATTATGTAACATATTTAGAGATGTATAGAATAAATAAAATATAACCGTGTTAAAGTTTATATAAAAATTTGCCTGATATATTTTTGATTAATATAATTCATCGCTATTAATAAGATACTATAATTTACATAGGATAAAAGTATTAGGAAATAAACTAATATAGTGTTAGGGAATATACATAATGAAATTTATATAAGTATGATTTATACAGAATCATACATTGCTTTGAGTTATTTAAGTGAACATTGAAAATTTTAACAAGTACAGGAGCAAAAATACTATATGTGTAAATTAATATATAGAAAGCTTAATGAAAGATATATTGATAAGAACGCAGTCATGATGTTTTAACGAAAGGAGTAATAGAATGTTACATTCATCTTTAGGATTCCATACAATGACTTTATCTTTACTAATGGAAACCAGGACGGTACGGTCATTAATCAGGGATTTTAAGAAATACAGCAGGGATACAGGGCTTGTACAGATATACCGTGATGGAAAAAATAAAATTTTTATCAGATACTACAGGGAAGACAAGGGCATTGTATGGAGTATCCGCAGCAATAACTGGGACATAAACTTTCAGTCATATATGGTCGAAGCAACCATAAATCCCAAAATACTTGCAGGCATCCATGATTATATAACCGCTGCCACTTATGAAGATATGGATGCTGCCATAACTAATTTTAATCTTGAAGCAAAAAGGATATCACCAATACTGGAAACTTTTGACTGTTACAGTCTAAAACGGGTTGACTACTGTATCAATTTCTGTATAGATGAACTAATAGCCGGAATCAGTCCGGAACAGATCATGAACCTGATCAGGCGCAGTGACATTCCATCCCGTTTTAAAGAATGGACAACATATGATCCGGTATCCCACCGGAAGAAAAGCAGGCCCGGCAGCTTCTACCTGATAAATCCATCTGTCAATATCAACTGTTACAGCAAATATATGCAGATGACGGAACGTTCACAGGAAAACAGGGAAAAAGGATATCCGCCTATACCACAAGAAACATTGGACGTATCAAAAAATATTATCCGTTTTGAAGTCCAGTGTAAATACCATAAAATGTATATACTTTCACAAAGGGCAGAAGAATCAGGAAATTATGATAAGAATAAATATAAAAGCCTGCTCAGCCATGAAACCTGTAACGAAGTAATCAATTACTATTATAAAAAAACCATTGGAAGAAGCGGCTGGTATACTCTGGCAGATGCCGTCCGTATGGTAAAATCCTGTAACTATAACAGCCAGAAAGAAAAGCGATTGATTGATGCATTGAACATTATAAACCAATTACGCAGCGTTGCCAGAGCAAAAGAGTGTTATCATGGACAAGACCTGGAAACTTTTAAACGGACTTTAAATGATTTATCCAGTATTAATGTAAATCCTGTTACCATACCAAAAGAATGGGGATACAGGCATATCCCAAACCTGCTGTATACCTACTATGATAAAAAACAAAAAGAAGAGATGCAAAAGCAGTGGATGGAAGAATATCTTAACAGGGGTTATGGCAGCTATAACAAAAAGTTTGGATGCCTTTCTGGTTAAAACAGTTTGAAAGTTTTTTAACATGTTATTATTGCTGCTGCCAGTGTCTACATTTAACAATATCCATGACCTGTCTAACTGATATACCATCTATATTTATAATAGTGTATATTTTTGTTGCAGCATGTAAATAGTTTTTGATTAATGATGTTATATTTGCAACAGCTAAGATATGCCGCATTTTCGCCGCATATGCCCACGATGCTAATATATCTAAAAAATTATTTCGTCCGTGGGCGTAAATATAGAATTATTAAAATACTTCATATATACCTGTAATATAGTTCTTGAATAAATCAGCTTCTTCCAATATAATTATAGTAAATTTTAGAAGGGGATGCTATGGATAAAGAAAAGAATGAAGTACGGGAAGTAAAAATTGATGATTTATCAGATCATGACGCATTAAAATTGTTTTATGAAATCAAATTAAGCAGGCATCCTTTTTCTGGCTGTAGCTATTTACAGAAGATAGAAGTAGTCAGATATTATAACGGGATCATAAAAGAATGCTCGCAGCAGGGAAAGAGAACGGATTTGGAAGAAAAAAATCTGAACAGAAAAAAAGACGGGGAATTAGTAAAAAGTAGACAGAAGTTGGAAGAAAAATCTGAACAGAATACAGAGGGTAGACAGAAGTTGGAAAAGAAAACGAAACGGATGAATACAAGAGATGTGATAGCCCGTAAACTTGGAATATCCACAGCTACATTAAGTAAATACAGAAGTATCATTAAATTACCTGATGATATAGCTGACCATATAGGACGAATGCTTGACAGGAAGATGATAACTTTTAAGGCTGCCTGCAAAATATCCCAATCTGGATTAAGTAAGCTTGATATTAGAACACTTTTGAGATGCATAGAAGAATCACCAGATATGAAGGTCGATGTGGATAAACTGGAAATATTGCTCTGCAATAGAAAAAGAAAAGAAGGTGTCATCTTTCCAGTATACGATGATATATTTAAACAGGTTTTGGTTTCAAAGAATTTAAAACAGACGCTATGACGGTATAAATCTCTGAAAAGGTTGTTTTGCAGGCAAATATGAAGAAAATGTATTTAGTGACTGCTGTTCCTTAATTGCTCTGCAAAATGTAGTGACTGCTGTTTGGCGAAAGAGAAGAGGGTCTATGTATATTAACGGAAATATAGCTGTTACATTTGACAAAGACGGAAAATTTGTTGATTTGTTCGATAGAGAAAATAATATATTAGGGACAGATTATAGCTGTTTAGATAGGGAAATGTTAATTAATAATAATACAATTGAAATTGGAGAAAAAAAGAAACGCATTCAAGCAGTATCTATAAAAGATCTAAGGATTGTATTCGAACAGCTTTTGTCGGCTGTATATCAAATATATGGTAAATATAATATATATATTGATTATGGAAAATTGAATTCTGAGTTATTAGTTAATCAATTGATATTTGATATATTATTTGATAAATATTCAGATCATTGTCTGGCTAATAAAATGACAAAAAATAAATATTCAGAAATAATTAGTTTAAAGTTTGGAGATATCAATCTTAAAGATAATATAAACAAGATTATTGAAAGAAGCATGAAGCAAAACTACCAAATGATGAAAACTCCACAGCTCAGAGAAGAGCTTTTGCAATTAGGGGTGTATCCTGATAATTACGACAAATATTTTACACCTGTATCCAGAGAAAATATTAGCAAAAAGAAACCCAAATATGTATG
Organism: uncultured Eubacterium sp.; assembly: GCA_910580075.1. GTDB lineage: Bacteria > Bacillota > Clostridia > Lachnospirales > Lachnospiraceae > Eubacterium_J. Next base: position 82,622 of record CAJTVR010000004.1, read on the forward strand.
GGATCATTTATTTTATAATCATTATATGATTACTTACAAGCAATATCGGCGCCAGCTTACAATGGACAGCCATAATTATTCTTATGAAACATTTTTTGAAGATTTAGGCCAATATAATAAATTTGTAGAAATATTGCTGCCTGTTGATAATGAATCGCCAGAGAAATATTTTTATATGACGATGGATTATTACCATTTGGAGTTTTATAAGAAAATAGATTTTATTTTTAAACTTATTAGCAATATACCTGAATCGGCAATATCAAATATTGACAAAGAGCATTATTTAGTAAAATATTTTCATCCTATAGTATTAGTGCCAATAGTAAATGATAACAAACTGGTTTATACTTATAAAGCTAAATATTATAAAATGCTTTTTTTCATTGAAGAAATGCTGTATCAACAAATGAAGGGTATGAGTGAGAGTGAATTAAGCGACAGCGATTTTGGCATTCAGCTATTTAATTATCAATTAATGCGGGCTAAAGCATATGAGCTGTTTAAGTATCATTATGAATTTGTATCTTCCGATTATAGTGATATAAAAAAATTTATTTCTCAATGCTACAATATGCGGACATACCATGATTCAAATGAAGTTTGGAAGATGATAAAAGGCAAAGAATGGAAATATTTGGATGTTGAAACCAAACGCGATTTAAAAAAGTTAATTAAGAAATTTATATCAGTAAACAGTGCTCTATTTTGGAAATCTTCTAAAAGGGAGTATGGTATTCCTAAATAACGATATAGATTAGCAAAAAACCGGATTCTTCCGGTTTTTTTATTTTGCGTCAAACTGTCCAACTTTTTTATTTCCCAGTAGGTATAATGTTAAAAAACAAGGGAGGGGTGAAAAGAGATTTGATTAAATACCTGATGTTGTCAGGGATTACCAAGCGGTTAGAAATGTGATTTGTGAAATACATTATAAATGAATTCCCAATTCACATTTTATAGCAATTAGGTCAGGAGGCGAGACATGGTTCAAAATAATTGGAGAGGTCCAGTGGTAGATGAATACGAGTTTGATATTTGTGCAGGCTGTAGTTTTTACCCCTGTGAATATATAGGGGAATTTACAAAATTTATGGAAAATCATTCCAGAGCCCCCGATTATGATAGTTTAGATGGAAATATATTACTTTCGGAATGGGATGAGGCGAATAAAATCATTAAGACTGTTGGGGCTACAGTTGTTGAGATCGACGGACGCATGATAGAAGAAAGTACTCCAACAGAGGTCGTCGATAATAGACGCAGCACCGGATTCCTGTCATACGACCGGGTAGGATTACAGAATGGATGCATCATGGGGCCGCGATATGTTACACAGGTGGAATGTGGAAGGAAAAGCGTTGCTGATGGCATTGGCGACCATTATCAGGTACAGCTTGATTTTGACTATAGGATTGAGGAAAACGTTCCTGATAGATGGGAGCCGAAACAACCAGTAGTCCTTTCAGCCCAAACTGGACAAGGGAAAAATTATTTCATCGAAAATTTTCTAATTCCATATCTGGAAGATCTGAATTATAAAAATAAAACTAAGTTCAGAATTTTAATTATTAGTAATCGTTTGGCTTTGAAACGCCAGTCAGAGATGCATATTAGGGGGCAAGATAATGCAGAAGATAATGGAAAAAGGGTCTATTCCTATAAAGATGTAGCAGATGTCGTGACATATCAGGGGCTATTGAGAAGGAAAAAAGATTTAGAGAGAGTGCAGAAAAAGAAACGGCCAGGTTATCTTTTTGTGATTTGTGATGAGGCACATTTTTTTACCTCTGACGCTATGTTCAATCCCTACACGCAGGAAATACTGTCCTCTATTGTAGTTTTGTTTAAAAAGGCAATACGGATTTATATGACTGCAACGCCATACGAATGCCTGCAATATATTTGTGAACATGAGGAATATCCACCCGTTTTTTATCATTTTCAGCGTGACTACAGTTATCTGAATGTGAAGGCCTATTCAGAGATCCGGGAGCTTTATGATGACATCATTAAAGGTGTGAACAGGGCGGAAAAATGGTTAATTTTTATTGATGACAAGGCAAAGTGCCAGAGAGTGAAGAACGAACTGGAGGAAAAGGGGGAAAAAATGGGTATTTCTTTACAGAATGATGATTCTAAAGCAGGAAAAGTATATGCCGTCAGTGCAGACAGTAAAAATGATGAAATTTGTAAATTGATTGTTCAAGAAGAAAAACTTGTGAAAGGCATTCAGGTACTAATTACAACTTCGGTGTTGGACAATGGCGTCAATCTTACAGGAATTGACCATATTGTAGTGGCAGACATGTCGAAAAGTAAATGTATACAGATGGTCGGCAGGGCTAGAAAAAGTGGAGATAACGATTCCAAAACTCTGTACCTCAAGAGGTTCGACAAAAAATATGTGGCAGACAGAATCCGTGATTTAAAAGAACAACGGAAGGCTTATCATGATTTTGATCTGGCATATGGGGATTTGAATGACATATTTTGTTCAAGCAATCGTGATGAATACAGTTTTCTTTGCAAATATTTTCATGGAAATGAAACAGACTGGAAAAATGCAAATCACTGGTTTAGCAGGTCACAAGATGAGCCAGACAAATTATTTCTTAATGAAATCGCAAGAAGCTTATTGGAAAAGCGCCTTTCTATGTTTGAATTTATTTTGGAGGAGATGGCAGAGGAGGAGAAAGAGGTTGAGACATCTGGACAGGAAATAAAAAGACTTCCGGGACAAAAATATTTAGAATATCAGCTTTCTTGGTTTGAAAAGGAGTATTGTGCAGATGATGACCAGACCTTGTGTGATAAGGGCAAAACAGAAAAAAATTTCCTAGATTTTTTGAAATTATATTCCAAAGAAAAGAGGTGTATTGATAATAAAGAAAAGGAAGGGTTCAGAAAAGAATTTACCCGGCTGCATGATGCAGCATTTCCACGGGAGGATAAAAATAAAGACCGTGCGTATGGCATCAGCAAGATGAACAGCATACTGGAAAAACAAAAAATGAACTACAAAATCGAAAGTAAGTCAGAGTACTGGACAGTTGTTGAGTATAATAGAAATCCAACAATACAGAAATAGTTTATTTATATCTGCATACAAAACTGACAGGAAGAATAGAAGATATTATATATCTGCATATAATCGTATACACTAAATTTATAGTTATATATTTTTAATTAGGAGGTGGAAATATGGCTGAAAAGGTTCCTATTTGGGAGAAAGTGCTGCTGACATTGGAAGAAGCGGCAAGCTATACAGGCATAGGAATAAATAAACTACGTGAAATTAGTAATAATGAAGAATGTAGTTTCATTATTTGGAATGGGTCAAAGAGGCTTTTTAAGAGGACAAAACTGGAAGAGTATTTGGAGAAGTCTTATTCGATCTAAAAAATAAAGGCTGTGGGGATTATTTTCCACAGCTTTTTTGAAAGGAGTATTTATGGGAAAACGTTATGACAAAAAACACAGGCTGCTGAAAACCGGGGAAACAGAACGTGCAGACGGTTATTATACTTACCGCTGGACATCAAGGGATGGGAAACGCCACAGTGTCACGACAAGTACACTGGAAGAATTAAGGGAAAAAGAAGAGGAAATCCAGAGGGATACATCAGACGGTATCCGGGCCGATTCACAAAATGTTACTGTCAATGACTTATTTGAGTTATGGAAAAGCCTGAAAAAAGGGCTGAAAGACAATACTTTCCAGAATTACTGCTATATGTATAACCAGTTTGTGGCAGAGGATATTGGAAAGCTGCTTATACGTAAGCTGAAAAGGTCGGATGTCAAGCGTTTTTATAATAAGCTGGCAGATGAAAGGAGGCTTAAAATAGCTACAATAGACAATATACATACTGTTTTACATCAGGTTCTGCAATTAGCAGTTGAAGACAATTATGTACGGAATAATGTTTCTGATAACCTTTTAAAAGAGTTAAAACAGACACATCATTTTGACGACAGCCATAAAAGGGGCCTGACTGTCCCGGAGCAGGAATTGTTTCTGGGCTTTCTTTCATCAGAAAAGACGCAATACCACCACTGGTATCCGATATTTACAATTATGACAGGAACCGGGCTGCGTGTAGGTGAAATCTGCGGGCTGCGTTGGGAAGACATAGATCTTGAAAATGGGATGATCAGTGTCAACCATACACTGGTATATTACAACCATGCGGTAAATGGATGCTATTTTAATATTCACACTCCAAAAACCAAAGCAGGGGAAAGACAGATTCCGATGCTTGAAAATGTAAAGAAGGCATTTCAACAGGAGAAAGCTTATCAGGAGTATAATAATATGAAGTGTAAGGCAACGGTTGATGGATATACGGACTTTATATTTATTAACCGTTTTGGAAACCTGCAGCATCAGGGGACTTTAAATAAGGCTTTACGTAGGATTATAAGGGACTGTAATGATGTACAGTTATCGAAGGGAAAGAAAAATCCGGTGCTGCTGCCGAATTTTTCGTGCCATTCACTCCGTCATACGTTTACAACAAGATTGGTAGAAGCCGGGGTAAATATTAAGGTCATTCAGGAATTATGCGGACACAGCAGCAGCGATGTGACATTAGACATTTACACGACAGTCACTAAGGAGCTGAAACAAAGGGAGTTTGGAAACTTTGAAGAAAAGATGAAACAGCAGAAACAGGAATGGGGGGGGGCAGGCATTAGAGCTAAATAATGAAGCAGAGAACGAGGGGGAATGATTCCTCTCGTTTTCTTTATAATAAAAAAATGTGATTCCTGTTATAAAAATTAATTGTACAAAGCGATTTTATGAAGTATAATACAGACAAGATGTATATGTACGATGCAGAGGAGACAGAATGAATATAGAAAATACGGCAAAAACAAAGAGGACTGTAAAAGACAGTGTATTTACAAATTTGTTTGGTAATTCTAAATATCTGCTTCAATTATATCAGTTTCTTCACCCAGAGGATACAGGTGTCAGAGAGGAAGATTTAAAAACGGTTACACTTGAAAATATCTTTACAGATGATGTATATAATGATTTGGGATTTACTAAAGGTGATAAATTAATGGTTTTAATGGAAGCACAGAGTACATGGACAGTTAATATTATTATCAGGGCATTGGAATACCTTGTAAATTCATACAGGAGATACTTTTCTGAAAATGGGCAGGATTTGTATAGCAGCAAAAAGGTAACACTTCCAAAACCAGAATTGTATGTTATTTATACAGGTAATAGAAAAAGAAGGCCAGAGGAAATCAAACTTTCAGAAGAATTTTTTCAAGGGGAGAAAGTTGCCATAGAGGCAACAGTAAAGATGATATATGACGGTAAAAAAGGTGATATTGTAAATCAGTATGTCACTTTTACAAAAGTACTTGACGAACAGGTTAAAATTTATGGAAGAAATAAAAAGGCTGTTCAGGAAACAATCCGTATTTGTAAGGATAAGAATATACTTAAAGAATATCTGGAAAATAAGGAAAGCGAGGTTGTGGATATTATGATGCAGTTATACGATCAGGAAGAAATAATGAGAGTGCATGATAAAAGAATTGAAATGGATTCTAAGATTCAAGCAACAGTGGAAACTTGCCAGGAATTTGGAATGAATTTTATAGATACAACAGATAAGATTGCTAAAAAGTATTCATTATCCAAAGATAGGGCTGAAATAGAAGTAAGGGAATACTGGATTAAGCAATAATCAGATATAGATATTATGATTGTTTTAAATTGTGAGCCTGGTGAAATAAAGAGACTACGAAAACCAACAATAGAGATGACAAGTGAGATATCTCTTGAACAGGAGGTTTTACTATCTATTTTGTTAAGAGATAAAAAACATTTTGAGGTAATCTGGATTTTCTTCCATTTTACAGAAATATTGTAAAAGAAGGAGTAATGATTTATGGATGAAAAGAAAAGAATTTATGCTATTACCGTTTAGAAAAGGCAGAAAAGTGTTTGAAATCTGCAAAAGTGCTAGTGCAGTTAGAAGATTATTGTAGTGCAGCGAATCGTTCTTATTATTCAGTATTTCATTGTATTAGAGCATTATTAGCATTAGTTCTGGCTTGTACCAATCCTGTACCAATTTTGTACCAATCGTGCGGAGATTTGTACAGAGTTAAATAGAAATATGTAATAACCGGATCGTGCGAAGCTGTTGATATATAGGGATTTGCAGAGTAACATAGACTTTCTGAAAGAGACATACTAACAATCCCGACGATGAAGAGCATTGATAAGTAAAAAGACTTGAAAACCGCATAAATAAAGCATTTCTTAAGTATTAGATAAAGATTATATGGTGATTTTACACGGACTTTACACGGATTGCATTTCGTAATGTGTAAACCGTGTAGAGGGAAGAAAAGACTATCAGCAGTTGCCGGTAGTCTTTTTATATTGTATTCTATACATTTGCTATAACGAAAATGGTATTGACTTGTTTAAAGTTAGAAAATGTAGTAATCATTGTTTCTTTTTAGGTTTTGATTTGGGATATAATCTTTCGAGTTTGTTTTGTGCTTCTTCTTTGTGCCTTGTTAATTCATCTATTTGATTATCAGTATAAATGTCCAGTTTAATTCTTGAAGTAATATTATGGGCAAGGCATGGAAATTCTTTCCATTCCCCAGTTGCGTCATGATGTACAAGTTGCAAGGCATAATTAGGAGTAAATGGAAATTGTTCTTTATATGTTTTCTTTTCTTTTTCTTTTATTTCATCGTCTATTTTCTGAATTTCGTCTTGTATCTTTTCTTTTGGAGGGGTGTATTCACAAGATGAAATATCAGCTTTTTGTGTTTCTTCCTTATCTTTTATTCTGGTTATGGATTGCATTATCCATGAGTAGAATATATTTTCTGAAATATCTGATACATAAAAACTGATATTCCTATCATCTATAAGTGATTTATCCTCAAAAGTGATTGTATTTGAGCCGCTACCGTCATTTTCAACAGTATGCGAATAATCTTTAAACCAATAACAAAATAGATAGTCTAATAGTTGTCTGCACCGTTTACTTTTTAACATAAAATTTAAAAGAAAAACAATGCGCTTTCCGAAATAATGTTCAAATATTTTTGAGGGTTCAGTTATATCTTTAGATTTTTCTAATATTTCTACTGTGTCATAGTCAAGACCAGTAACTATTGATGCGTGTTTAGTATCTTTTCTAAACTCTTTTTCTTCATTTTCGCCAGTTAAATATGTTATATCACAATCTAATATTTTTGATAATTCATTTACAATTTCAAGATTTGGAACTCGCATATTAGATTCGCTAAGACTTTCATAATGTTGGTAAGTTCTAGGATTAATTTCCAATTTTTCTGCAACTTCTTCTTGCTTAAGTTTTCTGTATTCCCTAACTTCTTTTAAGCGACTGGCAAATGTATAAGAAAATTCATATGAGCATTTGGAAGAATTTCTTTCGTCAACCTTATTTGTTCGTATCAATTTTTAAACCTCCTAAAATAAGAACCTTTTTTAACCGTGTTTGTTCGTCTAAAACCATGTTAGCATAAATTCATGCAGGGCGCAATGCAAATGTAAGATTTGGAGGTAAAGAAATTGAATAAAGCACAGTTTTCAAATGAAATTATTAAACTTTGTACAGTTCGACAGGCGGTAGATAGGTATAAAATCGGCAGAACTTCTTTAATGCAACTTGCAGAGCGTGAAAATGCAGTACGCAGGTTTGGGAGATCGGTTCGCATTGATGTTGAAGTGTTAGACAAGGCGATTGAACAATATTAAGGCGGCGATGATATGAAATCAGATTTTACACTTGCCAAAGAGGAATTGAGCCGCATAGGGATATTGCGAGTGAGTAAGGATTTTTACACAGAGCCGAAAAGAAAAGGTTCTGTATATTTTGTAAAATCCCCGGCAACGCATGATAAGACAGCTTCACTTGCATTATATCCTAACTCAAATAGATTTACGGATTTTGCTAACGGTAACTTATCGGGCGATTGCATTGCTTTTGTGGCATATATCAGAAATATCAATCAATGGGAAGCATTACAGACATTAAAAGACTTTTACGGATTGGCAGATGTAAGGGAGCAGGAGAAAGAGGAAATTAAGCGGCGCATATTGGCACAGCAGGAACAGGAACGCCGGAAAGAAGTACGAAAACAATCCTTTTATCTGGCGTTATCTGGCGAAATAGACCGTTTGAAGCGGTGGAAGCATATTTATAGGACAAGCATAGAAAAGCGGCTATATGAGCCATTTTCTGACGAATGGTGCTATTGCGTGACGGAACTGCAAAAGACGGAATACAAGCTAGACATTTTGACCGGGGTAGACTGCAAGGCATACCCACGCATGAAAGCGTACCATGAGAATTTACCGTCTGACCGTTATAAATGGCTATTAGATGTTCTGGCGGTTCTGGCAGAGTGCGGCGCATTTACAGCCACAAGGGAAGAAATAAAAGAAATCACAGCGCAACGGGATTTTGAATTGACAAGGAAGCCGGGGGCAGCAGTTAGGAGGTGCGGCGTTGAGTGGTAACGAAAATATGACACAGCATACAGAGTACGCAAGGGGAACGCCGGACTTGTCAAGATTCCATCATTACAAACTTGTGAACGGTAAAGAAGTGCCCACAAGCGTTTTTGATTATGAGGTTTTCAGCTACATAAAAGAAAACTACTCTATATTTATATGTGGGTTTCCCTATCTGTATATTGGGGGCGTTTACGTTGCTGACCGTAACGGAACGAAAGTAAAGCAGATTATAAGAGGGTTGATTTTCAAGCAGTTTATTAAGAGCCGCACAATAAACCAGATTTACAATTTAATTGTGGATGCGGAGGAACTGCAAAAAGAATTTTCGAGCCTGAACAACTACCCAAAAAGCTATATAAATTTTAGAGATTGTATGCTTGACGTACAGACTATGAAGAAATTGCCGCATAATCCGGCGTATCTGTCTATCAATCAAGTGCCTTTTAATTATGCAGATGTGGAAAAGGCGGCAGATGGGCAGGAGATAGAAAAATTTTTCAATTTCATTTTTTCAAGTGCTGATGATAGAAAAATGTTGCTTGAATATGCCGGGTTGTGCTTGACAACGGACACACGACAACAGCGGTTTTTGACATTATGCGGACTTGGGGGAACAGGAAAAAGCGTTTTAATCCGTCTATTGGAGAGCGCCGCCGGGGTTGAAAATGTTTCAAATGTGAGTATGCAGGAATTAAGCAAGCGTTTTTCAACTTCCCTATTAGTCGGCAAGACATTAAACAGTTGCGCCGATTTGTCTATGGAAGCGTTGGAAGATTCCTCTACAGTAAAAAAGTTATTGGGGGAAGATTCCGTAATGGCAGAATTTAAAGGGCAAAACGGTTTCATGTTCAAGAATTACAGTAAATTGCTTTTCTCTACAAATATGCTTCCAGTGATAACTACAGAGAGGACAAACGGATTTTACAGACGGTTGCTTATTCTCAAAATGGATAGACAGCCAGATAAACCAGATGTAGGACTGGCAGACAGACTATTGCTTGAAATGCCTTATTTCCTCAAATTGGCGGTACAAGCCTTAAATGAAATGTACCAGAAGGGAATAATCACAATTTCAGAGAGTAGCAAACAGGCAGTAGCACAAATGCGGAAAGATTCTGATGTGGTGCAAGCGTGGATTGATGATTGTTGCACAGTTGGGGATTATCTGAAAGTTGAGAGGGGAGAAGCCTATAAAGGTTTTGAGGAATATTGCAAGACCGAGGAACGGCAGGCATTGACAAAGAACGGATTTTTTAAGGCATTGCGTACAAAGAACTTTGCAGAAGTCCGGGGCAAGTCTGAAAGATATTTCACAGGGTTATCTTGCGAAAAAGTGACGGTAAAAACTGACGGTGAGGGCGAATTTTTGGCGGTGACAGATGAACAGCTTGCAGAACTTCCATTCACATAATAAGGTTTGCGACAGTTTTTGAGACATTTGCGACATGAAATCGGCACACTTATTTTGAAAAGTGGCGGTAAGAAATACCGTAAAATAAGGCTTTATATAGGTTTACCGTCAAGACCGTCAAGTTTTCATTTAGAAGAAAACGTAACGCAATATATATTCATGTATAAAATAGTTGCGCCAAAAAGTGACGAAACTGACGGTGTTTTATCTGGCAGACATAGAAAGGGGCGATAATGTGAATTGTGAATTAGGATTTTATGACCGATTCCGGGAACGCATAGCCGGGATTAAGACGGTAGAGGAAAGAAACGGTATTTTATCAGATATGCAGGAGGATTTTACAAGGCAAGTAAGGAATGAGCCGGATAACAGGGATAGGCTATCAGAAGTCTATCAACTATTAAAACAAAAATGTTGGGAGGCGTTGGCATGACAGAACAAGAGTTAAAACTTGATTATGATATGTTTACAAGTGCGTGGAGGTTCTTCAAAAAATATGCAGTTGTTGAGGATAAAGACAATGACGAATTTTGGGAAGCGGTAGTTGACGAAAGCGGCGCAATATCCAAGCAGTACGGAGAATGTAAGCTGATAATCAATTTAGTGCTTGCAGGTATCACAGAGTTAGAAAGAATGTATAAGGAAAAGAAAGTTGCTGACGAGGGGGCAAAAATCTAAGTTGTGCGCCTATTTTCTTCACACGAAAAAAGACATAAAATAATCAATTTTTAGCAGGAAAGCGAGGTTTTAAGCATGAAAAATGAGCTACAGCCGAAAGAATACAAGCGTTTCACGCCGGAACCGATAGGAACGGATAACACGCTTGAAGCGGTATTAAACACAACTATTGAGAGTTTGAAGCAAGGCAGACCGCCAGCATATCCAGAAACGGAACAAGGGTTAGAAGATTTTAAGCGCACAACTATTGACTATTTCCAGTACGTCAAAGACACGAACGCAAACCCGGACATTGACAAAAAATTAGTTCCAGATATAGAGGGGTGGGCGGTTTTTACTGGATTGACACGCCGGACAATTCTAACATACGAAAAGCAGAGGGGCGAGAGTTGGCGAAACTTTATAGAGCAAGTGAAAAATGCTATATGCGCCGCTAAAAAAGAATTAAGTTTCCATCAACAGATACCGCCAGTAGTTTTCATGTTTGACGCTTGCAATAATCACGGTTATACAAATACATCTGAATTTAAGGTTGAAGCTATAAGCGACAAACAGCAAAGAGTATTAACAGCGGCAGAGTTGCCACGATTGGGAGAGCCTAAAGAGGATATGGGGCAGAACGCCGTACAGCTTCCAAAGTTGGGGGATATGAGCGGCAACAGTGAAGAGATTTCCTATTTAGTGCACACAGAGCCGGATGCAAAGGCAGAATAAACATGATAATTAGTGTATGTTTTTAGGCAATCCGTGTAATATGCCGTGTAATACGCAAAGAATCAGCCTAAATAATTCATGGAAACGTGATAAAACTAGGCTTTTACAAGATAGCGTTATTCATTTGAGATAATAGAAACACATGAAAATCAGAGAGGATAAGGCGAAATAAAGTAAGGAAAGAATGAGGTAGGAAATGTTAGATAGAGAAATGATTATAAATAATCTGCTTGCGAATTATGGTAAATATGGCGTTACCAGAACCGAATTAGAACCGATTATAGATGATGGCATACAGAACTATGATTTGTCATTAGAAGCTATCTACAGCGGTTTGAGAATGAGCCTTGCATCTGCATTTAATGAGCATGAGTATTTCTCTTTAGATGATGTAATAGCGATAACCGGAGAGAGCCGGGAAGAACTTTTGCAGAGGATAGAGCAATGCAGACAGGAATTAATAGAAGCCGGAGAAAACCCGGACGAGTATTTCAAGCCTATAGAGCCACAGAGGGCAGCAGTCTATTACTTCCCTAACGGTTTGCATTAAATACAAGATATTCTCTATTGATAAATTGCACCTTGAAAACTGAATAATGTCTACATTATAGATAAAAGAAATATGGGGCGAACATAGGGCATAGAAAGAGGGTGTTATATATCAAGCAATATAAATATGCTGACAAAGATATTAAGAAACTGATAGGCAGTATTGTTGTACTGGTAGATACCAGAGAGAAGCAGAACCGCCATATAACAGATTACTTTGATAAAAACAATATAGCCTATGAGCCTACCACATTAAGCTATGGGGATTATTCCTTTTATATTCCGGCAGATGTAGCAGGAGAGAATATATATTATCATAGGGATATTGTCATTGAGAGGAAAGCAAGCCTTGAAGAATTATCCGGCAATCTGGCACAGGAAAGAGAGAGGTTCGAGAGGGAATTTCTAAGAGCTGGGAACGATAGGGCAAAGTTATATTTAATGGTTGAGGATATGGGCGGCTATTCTTCTATTATCGGTCATAGATACAATACACAGTTTACCCCGGTTGCGTTCATGGCTTCGTTGAAAGCATGGGAAGCACGTTTTAACTGCAATGTGCAATTCATAGATAGGCAGTACAGCGGCTATTATATCATGGCAACATTCCAATATTACGCTAGGGAAATGCTGAAATAAAGCATAGTGTAGGGGTTTTATGGTATAAACATATGTTCTTCATTAAGCTACCAGAACAAATTTTTAAAGAAAAAAGGTTTTTCAAAATTAAAAAAAATTAAAAAAGGCTAAAAGCCGGAAAGCAGGTAAAAATGATTAAAACAGAACTTGAAATTTTCACTATGGCAAAAATCACTATGGACACATACCAGGCGAGATATGAAAAAGCGAAAAAGAAACGAGAAGAACGTTTCAGAAACCTAAATGCTAATTATAAGCCGGGAAGTCCGTTGTTTCTGGAAGAACGAAATAAAATTGTGCCGGATTTTGAAGCGGAAATTGCAAAGGCAAGAAATGACTTAATGATGGAATTTGAGGATTCTTTGATGAAGCTAAGAGCCATTGAGACGGCAAAAGTAGCGGTCATTTCCAACGAAACAAAAACCATGATGAGTGTTTTGGACTGTCTGGAAACTAAAACAGTAAGCGTTGACGAATACAAGGTGCTAGCTGAACATTATGGAGGCAAATCGTACTGGATTGACAGACTTCTTGAACGGGTTGCCGATAAGTGCGGGATAATGGACAGCATGGTACAGCCGCCATTGTCTGTAAAGCTGGAAATCCTGCAAACATTGGAACAGAATGTAAGAGAATATATTGACGGATATGACGGCGAAAATAAATGCTTCCCTGTTACATCTTCGGACAAATATATTTACAAAATGGAAG
>CAJTVR010000005.1 GCA_910580075.1 uncultured Eubacterium sp.
CAGACGCCGGATAAGTCCATCCTTCTTTCTGCACATGGATGCAGGTAATATCTGTGCACCATTTTTGATTGATGGTTTCTGTTCCAAAATCACGTTTCAGGATATTCACTTTATCATCCGGGATACTGCCGTGACTGGCATGGCGGCTGTACTTCTTTACTGCCACAGAGCGCAGTCCCTGCCATATGCCTCTGGACCCGCTTAAGCATCTTTCGGCTGATAGTGTTCCGGTAAGCTGCTGATGAACTCTTTACGTTCTGGATCCATTTTTCTTCTTCGTGACATAAAAAAATCCTCCTGAATTGATATTTATTTTAACATCAATCCAAGAGGATATATAGCTCATTAAGAGTTTACACAGAATTAATTACAGTCTCTACTGGGCAGGAAATGGGCTGAACGATTTCCGATTTTATGTACTCTGCCAACATGAAAGTATTCTATTGACTTCCTGCTCCTCGATGTCCCCGTAGGTTAAGATTGCTATTTTTCCTATGTTATTATCCTCCTGTGAGTTAGAGCAGGTGTTTATTTTATACCCATATATGAGGAAATAACCATTCTCTGAACCTCACTTGTCCCCTCGTATATTTCCGTGATTTTTGCGTCACGCATGAAACGCTCAAATGGATAAGTTCTTGAATATCCGTCATAGCCTGCAAGCTGCGCACAACGGCGTGTCACGTTTGTAGCCGTTTCTGCCGCATATAATTTACCCATAGCCGCAAGATGTGAGAAAGGCTCGTATTCCTGCTTTGCCTGTGCCGCACGATATACCAACAAACGTGCTGCGTCAACTCTTGTCTGCATATCAGCAAGTTCAAACTGTGTAAACTGATATTGTGAAATTCTCTGCCCGCCCTGCATATGCTCTGTGACATATTTTTTACAATGGTCAACCGCTCCCTGTGCGATACCTAATGCCTGCGCTGCTACACCGATACGTCCGCCGTCTAAGGTCATAAGAGCCATTTTGAAGCCTTTGCCCATTTCGCCTAATAAATTTTCTTTTGGTATTTTACAATCCGTGAAAACTAATTCGTATGTCGCAGAACCACGGATACCCATTTTCTTTTCCTTTGTTCCAAAAGTAAAGCCGGGAGTGCCTTTTTCTACAATAAAGCCGGATATACCTCTGCTGCGCTGGCTCTTATCTGTCATAGCAGTAACAAAGTAGGTATCTGCATAAAAACCGTTGGTAATAAAGATTTTTGAACCATTCAGTAGCCAATAGCCGCCCATATCAACAGCGGTTGTCTGCTGATTTCCTAAGTCACTTCCAGCGGACGGCTCTGTTACTGCAAATGCGCCTAATTTTTCTCCTTTCAGAAGCGGAACAAGGTATTTCTGCTTCTGTTCTTCTGTGCCAAACTCTGAAAGAGGGAAAGAGCCTAAAGAATGGTGGTCGGACAACATAACGGACGTAGTGGAACAATGTTTTGCCAATTCCTCAATCACGGCAATATAGGCAAGATAGGAATGTCCTGCGCCGCCGTATTCTTTCGGGTAGCAAATCCCCATCATGCCTAATTCTGCCAGTCTGTTTCGGTGTTCTTCGGGAAAGCGTTCCTGTTCGTCAATCTCTGCCGCCAACGGTGCAACCTCATTTACACCAAATTCGTGAATAAGGTCTATCACTTTCTGCTCGTCCGCACTAAACTTGAAATTCATATGTAACCTCCTTGAAAACTGATTGATATTTTTTTTTACCGTTTTATAATAGCATGAGAAAAAGAATAAAAAAATTCAATAATTTTGATTGCAAAGTTCGATAAATTCGATATATCAAGGAGAAATAAAATGAATACAAAGAGTTTAGTCACTTTCAAGACAATTCTTGAAATGGGGAGTTTCCAAAAAGCAGCGGACAAGTTGGGATATACGCAGTCTACGGTAACATTTCAGATAAAACAGCTTGAAGAAGAACTGGCTTTGAAATTATTTGAGAAAATAGGCAGACGTATGGAACTTACGCAGGCAGGAAAGGATATTATGCCTTATATTGATATGATTTTACAGGGAGCGGAACAAATTGGAAATTATGGCAAAAGCCTGTCTGAAATATCCGGTTTATTAAAACTGGCAATCCCAGACTCTATTTTAATCTATAACATGCAGCCGTTTATCCAGGCATTTGCACATGCAGCCCCTAATGTGCAGCTTATAATCAATTCCATACAGTCCGGGGAAATCAATCAGTCTGTTGTGGACGGAACTGCCGACATAGGCATAAACTGTGAAAAAGAAAGTTATCCCGATAGCGTCATACATAAGCAGCTTGGTAACTATAAAGCGGTTCTTGCTGCTTCCCCTTTTGCTGACAGAAGTCTGCTTGACTTTGTTACGCCGCACCAGCGCAAGCCGTTTAGTTTGATTTGTAATGAGCCGGACGGGTATTATCAGTTGGATATGGATAAATACCTTGCCGAAAAAGACATTGTTCTCAATGCGCCCATGAAAGTACAAAGCATAGAAGCTGTAAAAAGATGTGTTATGAATAATTTGGGAATTGCAGTTGTTCCCACATATTCTATCGGGGAAGAATTGAAAAACGGTTCTCTTATGCCGATTAAAACGGAACTTGATGAAAAAAAGTATCATTCTTTTTATATTTATCACAAAAATAAATGGATAAGCCCGCAAATGGAATTGGCTATGAATTTGATGAAAGAGTATTTAGGAAACGAAAATATATAGAACGATTTGAAAGGGCAGAAACAGCAGATAGAGAGGGCATTGGAACGGGGATTCCTGCTATCCTGCTCGATTTTTTTCCGTAAGTTATAAATCACATTGGAAACACTTGAATGGCAGCTATTGTTATCCATGTATGAATACAGCGGGAAAAGTTATAGAATAGCGGCTCTGGCTCTATTTTGGCTCTAAAAATTTTGACTGATACAAATACGAGAGCAATTTTTGAACAATATAGTGAATAAATGTTTGAAAAATGAGGAAAAAGCAGCCGGTTCCAGTTATCCGCTGAGAAATAAGAGTAACAATCGCAGCATCTAAGCCGAAAAAACGGTTTTAGGTGTTGTTTTTTTGCCTTAAAACAGGAGGTGAGGAAGGCTGGAGATTAACCATGATCAAGGGTACACAGAAGGATGCAGGTCCACAGTTTCTATCAGCCCGGACATTGTTTTAATAGAATTTCAGATAGATCTATCTATACTTATATAAAAGTATTGACAAAAGTTTTGATACATGGTATTTTATTAATATAAGAAGACAGAAAAATCACAATAACTACAGACAGACTACGAAAAAAGAATTAAGGAGGAGATTATTATGGCAAGACTGGTAACACTTATGACAGCACAGTGGGCAGACCTGGAGTTTGAAGAAATGTGCAGGCTGGCAAAACAGATGGGGTATGACGGATTAGAAATTGCATGCTGGGGAAAACATCTGGATCCGAAGAAAGCGGCTCTGGATATGGAATATGTGAAATATATCAAAGATACGCTTGCAAAATACGGGCTGGTGACAAAAGCAATTGCAGCTCATGTAATCGGTCAGTGTGTGGGTGATTATGATGACCCGAGACTTGATAATTTTGCACCAGCCAGTCTGGCGGGCAAAAAAGACGAGATCCGCGCCTGGGCAGTGGAAACAATGAAATATGTGCCGGCAGCAGCAAAGAACCTGGGCGTTGATGTAGTTACCGGGTTTACAGGTTCTCCAATCTGGAAGTATCTGTATTCATTTCCGCAGACGACAGAGGAAATGGTAGAAGCAGGCTTTCAGGAGATTTATGACTTGTGGTGCCCGATTCTGGATGTGTTTAAAGAAAACGGAATAAAATTTGCTCTGGAAGTGCATCCGGGTGAAATTGCTTTTGATTATTATTCCACGGAGAGGCTTTTAAAGAAATTTGAAGACCGCCCGGAATTTGGCCTGAATTTTGACCCGAGCCATTTAATCTGGCAGGGAATTACGCCGCATGTATTTTTACGGGATTTTATCCACAGAGTTTATCATGTACATATGAAAGATGCAGCAGTAACGCTGGATGGAAAGAGCGGCCTGCTTGGCTCTCATATTGACTTTGGCGATTTGCGCAGAGGCTGGAATTTCCGTTCACTGGGACACGGCGATGTGAATTTTGAAGAAATTATCCGTGTGCTGAATGCGTATGATTACCAGGGGCCTCTTTCTGTAGAATGGGAAGATTCCGGTATGGAGCGCGTTTACGGCGGTACAGAAGCAGCTGCATTTGTACGGAAGACAGATTTTGCACCTTCTGATGTAAAATTTGATGCAGCTATCGCAAACTAGAGGGTGTGTGGCTGTATTAGCTGCCGGTAAGCGGGGGTTACCCGGACGCCGGGGCGGAGAATAAATAATACAGCAGTTTCGATTTAATAGTACTTTAATAGTAAAACAGACAGGAGAATAAAAAATGTCAAAACAAACTGGTATCGGGATTATTGGATGCGGAACAATCAGTGATGTATATCTGACAAATATTACGCAGCACTATAAAAATGTGAAGGTAATAGCATGTGCTGATATGTTTCTGGAAAAAGCGCAGCAGACAAAGGAAAAATATGGCCTTCCAAAGGCATGTTCAGTCGATGAGCTGCTTGCAGATAAGGAAGTGGAAATTGCCGTGAATCTTACAATTCCGACAGCTCATTATGAAATTAATATGAAAGCTCTGCATGCCGGAAAGCATGTATATTGTGAAAAACCGCTGGCATTAAGTCTGAAAGAAGCTGATGAAATTGTGAAAACGGCAGCGGAAAAAGGGCTGATGGCAGTCAGTGCGCCGGATACATTTTTAGGAGCCGGAGCGCAGACATGCCGCAGGCTGATTGACGAAGGCGCAATTGGGACACCGGTAGGATTTACCGCAAATATGGTATGCCCGGGCCATGAACTGTGGCATCCGGCACCGGCATTTTACTATAAAAAGGGCGGCGGCCCGATGATGGATATGGGCCCGTATTATATGACAACGCTTGTTTCTATCCTGGGTCCGATTAAAAATATTTCCTG
Source organism: uncultured Eubacterium sp. (assembly GCA_910580075.1). Classification (GTDB taxonomy): domain Bacteria; phylum Bacillota; class Clostridia; order Lachnospirales; family Lachnospiraceae; genus Eubacterium_J. Next base: position 5,005 of record CAJTVR010000005.1, read on the forward strand.
TTTTGCTACTCAGGGAAGGCCTGTTCGTATTGTGGACGGCCAGCCGCAGCAGTCGGAAGTACCTACGCATTATTCGGCCATTGTGGAGTTTGTTAATGGCGCTGTAGGAACGGTTACAATGAGTTTTGAAATCTGGGATTCGGCGCTTCCTCTGCTGGAAATATTCGGTACAGAAGGCTCGCTGTCTGTTCCTGACCCGAATATGTTTGGCGGTGATATAACACTCTGCAGCGGAAAGAAAATGAAAGAAATGGTAGAGCAGGTAACACAGCCGCATCCTGCAAAGATTATTGCAATGGTAACGCGCAAAGGAGAGTGTATTCAGAAGGTGGAGCCGTTATTCCCGGCAGATCCGGATGCTCACTGCAACATGCGCGGCATAGGTGTTTCGGATATGGCACAGTCATTAATCGACGGGCGTTCCAGCCGTCTGAGCCCGGAAATGTCCAGACATGTTGTAGAAGCTCTGACTGCATTTGAAACTGCAAGTGAATCAGGAAAAGTATACCATATGACGACTTCCTGTGAGCGTCCTGAGCCAATGGCTGCAGATGCACAGCTGTGGGAAGTAAAATAATGGGAATACAGAACCTGACAGGAATGAAAATGCAGGTAATGAAAATGCAGGTTAAAAAGGTTAAGAAAGGAGCAGAAAATGACAGAATGTTTTAGCACAGAAGCCGTCGACCTGGACAATCAGGCCCCGAACCGGAACAAACGGGAGAGCAGGTATTTCTGGGACGAATTAAACCATTTACTGGCAGCCGGAGGTTTTCATAATATAGAAGTGCCCTATGAGCCGAAGTGGGATTTTGGAGGACGTTCCGCAATTCCAAGGTCTGCCCGTTCTGCAGCAGTCAAATTCGGTTCGACAGCAGCATATATGTCTTATCTGAAAGAAAACGGAATTGATAACATAAGCTGTATTCATCTGAATCCTTCTCTGTTTGCCCAGGGCCCGGTGCAGATGTATTTCAAAGCTGCACAGCATTATGGCGAAGAAGCTGTTGCATACGCAAAAGAATCAGGATGCAGTATCGTGACACTCTCGGTAACTCCGCCTTATGCAAAAGTAAAGGGAATGGCAGGAAATCATTCAGAGGAAGAATTTTTAAACCAGACGGAGCAGATGGTAAAAGCGCTTGCAGCAAAAGCAAAGGAATGCGGTGTTACACTCTGTCTGAAAAATGAATACTGGACACTGCTGCGCGGAGAAAAAATCAGTGCATTTTTGGACCGTTTTGACGGAAATGTAAAATTAGACCTGGATACAGCAAACCTGGCAATTGCCGGTACAGATGTGCTTTCCGTTATTTCATCCGAAAAAGACAGAATCGGTGTGGTACATATTACGGACACTTCTTTTCGGGACGAAGATGAAACATGGAAAAGCGCAATGCCGGAATTTCCGAAGAAAGCCACAAAGGTATTTACGGATATCGGAGAAGGCAGCCTGAATCTGGATGCTGTCATAGCGGCGCTCAGACAGGCTGGGTATGACGGGACAGTCGTATTTAATCCAAAAGATTCTTATGATATCAGCCGTTCGATACTGCGCACAAGATATTTTATTCAAAGCCGCAATGTATGTCCGGGGACATCCCGTATCTAAAATGTGCATGATTTGAATAAGGTATGGCAAAGGAGAGGAAAAATGGATCAGAATATAAAACTTTCCCATATGAGTCACTGGAAGACCATTCCGTATAAGCAGATTGACAATTTCCGTGATTTTTATTATGAGGATAAATCCAACAGCTGTTACTACATGGACTGGGACCGTATTTTGCGCTACCATAAAGCCACGGGATACGACGGGATAGAAATTGCTCCGTGGGATCTTTCTGAGATGCTGGGCCTGTTTGGCACCCCGCAGGAATTCAGCAGTTTTGCGCTGGACCATGGCATAGAAATAAGCGGCATGTTCCATGGATGCGACGACTCCCATATTGCGGCAAAGCATGAGGAAGTGGTTGCTGCAGGAAAGGCTTCCGTAGATATACTAAAAGCATTCGGAGGAGTGCATTTAAATACCTGTCCGGGAAATAATTACTACGGCAGCGGCCCCTTAGATGAAGAAGGACTTCAAAATATTGCCAGCTGTCTGAACGAAATCGGAGAGTATGCATACAGCCAGGGAATTCAAATAGGCATTCACAATGAATTTTTCTGCGTATCAAATAAATTAAACCACAGAAAGCTGATTGAACTGACCAATCCGAAATATGTCTATTACTGCCTGGATACGGCTCAGATCGTGCTGATGGGAGACGACCTGATTGACTTTTATGATACATACAAAGAACGCATCTGCACGTTTCACTGGAAAGATACTGCGGATATCGGTGTGAAAGATGAAATCCGCTACGCACAGGATGTTGAAATCTGCGATGACGGACACCGATGGTTCTGGGAGCCGGGCGAAGGCCTGATTCCAATGGAAGAATTATGGAGACATGTGGCAGATTATGGTTTCAAAGGCTGGGTAACAGTTGAGGATGACGGAGCACCGGATTATCTGGCAGCAATGGCGCTGTCTTCTTATTATATACATCAGGTGTTAGGAAAAATCTATAAATAAGAAAAAGATAACCAGGCAGCTTAAAAGTAAAATGGAGAATCATTATGAAAAAATATTTAAGTTACGGCATGGCAGGAGCCGGATTAAATTCTTTTATCGGTGCAGTACACAGAGTCGGAGCCGGATTTGACGGGACTGCATTTTTAAAAGCAGGCTGCTTTAGCAGAGATGCAGAAAGAAACAGGGAGTGCGGGGAGTTTTATCAGCTGGACGAAAGCCGCGTATATGCATCGTTTGAAGAGATGGCAGTCAAAGAAGGAGCAAGGGAAGACGGCATTGATTATGCTGTGATTTCTGCTCCAAACAATGAGCACTACCGGATGGCAAAAGCATTTCTGGAAAACGGCATCCATGTACTGTGCGAAAAGCCTCTCTGCTTTGAAATCAGCGAGGCAGAGGAGCTGAAGAAAATGGCAGAAGAAAAAGGCCTGCTGTTTTGCGTAAATTATTCCTATTCCGGCAATAACATGGTTAAGGAAGCAAGGGAACTGGTAAAAAACGGCTTGATCGGTTCAGTCATTAATGTAAATGCAGAATACCTGCAGGAATATCTGGTCGACGATATCGGAAAAGGAGATCAGACAATGAACAGGCTTTCTTCCTGGAGAAAAGATCCTAAAGCAGCCGGAATATCCAACTGTACGGGTGATATTGGCTCCCATATTGAGCATACAGTATCCTATATAACGGGGCTCCGCTTAAAGAGACTGGCAGCAAAGCTGGATTATTTCGGCCAGCCGCTGGATTTAAATGCAAATATGCTCGTAGAATTTGAAAACGGTGCACATGGTGTATTCAGTTCTTCCCAGGTATGCGTCGGTCATATGAACGGACTGGTAGTACGTATTTTTGGTGCTGAAGGTGCAATTGAATGGCATGAGGAAGAGCCAAATGTATTATTTGTAACGAAAAAAGGACAGCCAATGCAGACTTATCACAGAGGCATGGCATATATATCCGGCCGCGCTGCCAGCATGAACCGTCTTCCGGCCGGACACCCGGAAGGACTGTATGAGGCATTTGCCAATATTTATAAAGTATGGAATACGGCTGTATTAAAGAAAGCAGCCGGAGAAAATCTGACAGAAGATGATCTGGATTTCCCGTCGCTGGATGATGGAATTCAGGGTGTAAAATTTATTCATGCAGCAGTAGAAAGCAGCAAAAATGACGCTGCATGGGTAGAACTGTAAAAAACTCATCCTGAACTGTTTCCGACAATTCTACATTAATAAGAAAAATGTAATTATACTATTGACACAGGTTTTATGCGGTGTTAAGCTGATTTTAACATGAATAACTATAGAAAGGATAAAACAGAATGAAAACACCGCAGAAACCACTGGAACCATTAGGAATCAGAAAACTGTCAAACACAGAGATGCAGTTTATGGAAGTCATCTGGGAACATCCGGATGGAATCAAGAGCGAAGATATTTATGCAAGATTCAGCCAGGCATTAGGTACAAAATCTACGATTCTTCACAGAATTTCTAAAAAAGGCATGGTAACGGCAGTTCGAAATGGCAGACATCATATTTATACATCTAATATAACAAGAGAAGAATATATGAGAGCGTTTTTTAAAGAGCAGCTGGAGCGTGAGTTTGGAATCACAACTTTTGAAGGTCTGGCTGCAGCATTCTGTGGCAGAACGAAGCTGAGTCCGGAAGAAAAGGAGCGGATTGAACAGCTGCTGGAAGAATTAAAAGACGGTGAGTGACAGGGTTTACATAAGGCAGAACTTTGGCAGCTGTGATCGTAACAGATATACAGCTGTCTTTTTATTTTTACTCTGCGGTCCGTAGGCTGCATGAACGGAACACGGGCGGTATGATGTATTCATATTCAGAAAGAGAGGTACTTAAAAGATGAGTTATGTAACAGGAAAGACGATAAAGATGTTAAGGGAGAGAAGGAGGATTACACAGAAAGAGCTTGCAGAAAGCATTGCCGTGAGTGACAAAACGGTGTCGAAGCGGGAGACAGGGAAAGGGCTTCCGGATATTGGGATTATTGAGGAACTGGCCGGGGCGCTGGGTGTTTCGGTTACGGAGCTGCTGACAGGAGATTCAGGACAATGGTATAGGGATGCCGGAGCCTCTGTATCGGACTGTAAAACTCCTGAAAAATTCACCCAAATCCTCTTGACATAGAGTTTACTCTATATTGTATGGTTAGATAACCAGGTACAGGCTGGTGCAGATCTGGAGCTGAGCTCCCTTCTAAGCGGCAGGATTTATTACCTCATATATCTGCCTGGAAGGGAGCATATCAGTAACCAATCAAAAATGAAAATTTTTTCTCGGATGTTTTGCGGCAAGAATATCTCTTTGTTTGGACATCGCTACATGGGTGTAAATTTCAGTAATCGTAATCGAGCTGTGCCCAAGCATTTCCTGAATATAACGGATGTCCACATCAGCTTCCAGAAGGCTGGTAGCGAATGTATGGCGGAACATATGAGGAGTAATGTGCATCGGTATTGCAGCAAGAGCAGAATATTTATGTATCATCCTGCGGACAGACTGGTCAGAGAGAGCTTTGCCTGACTGGTTTGCAAAAAAGTGACCGCAGCACTGGATTTCCCCGCAGAAAGCAGACTGGTATTCTCCAAGAACCTGAACCACGTCATTATTTCCGATTTGTATCCGTCTTTCTTTGGAGCCTTTGCCATATATTAAAATATTTTTATCATACAGATTTACATCGGATGCCTTTAAGGAACACAATTCGGAAATCCGCATTCCGGTGGCAAAGAGCAGTTCAATCACTGCGGCATCTCTGAGAGCGTTTTTCTTCTGATAATCTGTCTTTGCCTCTGTCCGCTGCCTGTAGACAGCACAAAGCAGGCTTTCAATTGTATGCAGTGGAATTGTTTTGGGCAGAATGACGGGTTCACGGAATTTTATATGAATCCGGTTAAATGGATTCTGGCTGATTATTTCTTTATATTCCAGATAGTGGAAAAATGCTTTTATGGCAGCTATTTTTCTTTTCGCAGTTTTAGGCTTATAGACTGGATGCAGACCGGCAATGTATTGTTCCAGCATGCCGGAAGTAATTCCAGTGACACAGGAGATTTTTATTTTTGTATAAAACTGTGTTAAATCAATCTGGTAAGCCTTTAATGTTTTTGCATCTAATCTTTTCTGGTACTGGCAGAAATCTAAATAGTTTTTGATATGAAACTGCAGATCATTCATAGGTCTCTCCTTTTTATTTTATCTTTTGGTATCTGTTTATTGTATACCCAATTCCCTGTTCCTGCCAGTTTTCAGTTTTTTAAGTTATGGACGCATGTTTCAGTGATTTTGCGTCTGTTGTTTATTTATTGGGATTTGTATCGGATCATAATGCCTGGAAAGTTCTGCTTGAAAAAGGACTATGCAATTTTGTCTGCGGCAAAGAAAATTAGTATAATCAAATGTTTACGGTTAGAGAGAAGTAATTTCAGATTAGGCGGTTATTAATTTCACCCGCAAAGCTGAATACAATTCAGCGGAGCTTTAAGAGTTCCTCATTAAGCGTCACGGCGCTTTGCGGGGTCTGTGAGTCTGGCCCGGGGCCGGGACTGCCAGGGCAGCCGGCCACGGGCCAGGCCATACATGGTATTCTTTGGCACCCCTGGCTCTTCGGCGGCTTTCGCCTGTCCGGTTTCCTTTGAGGGTTTCACTGCCTGTACTTTGTATTCATGGCCGCAAAACAGCAGTCAAACGTTGAGCATAGTTACTGTATGCAGCTGAGTTCTTTTTGTAAAAATTCGCTTGTAATAATAAAAATCTTTAGGCCGTTCAGCCGCTTTAAACAAACAAGTATTCCAGATAATCAAAAACCGTATGTATTCTGGGAGAGTTTTTAATAATTCCCAGATAAACCGTTTCCTGAAATCCGCCCTTTTGGATCAAAGGCGAAGCAGACAGATCCAGTCCCATCGGGTACGATTCTGTTTCGGCATGATAAACGGCAGAGCCGTCTAAAAGCAGATCTTCGGAATTATCTTCCAAAATCACAGTGTTTGTAACAAAATAAGGTGCAAGCTGCTGATGCAGTTCGGGAACTTTCTCTGCCAGCAGTTCGTCCAGGTTATATAGATAGCCGTTCTGGGAAAAGGTATCAAAGGCTTTCTTATCCATAAGCACCACATCCAGCCGCTCCGCGTCGATAGAGGCCAGAATCTTCAAGCGGGAGGCGTAGGTGTATTCGTGATAAATGTTATTTTCATCATCTGTCAGGTACAGGCCGGAATACAGCCGGAAAGTGTCTGCATTCGTGTCCAGATTCTGCGCAGTTAAAAAACAGCTGCTTAATTCTTCGGTTAGAGTTTCTCCGACGGCAACGTTAACCAGCGCGGCGTATAACACAGTGTCTTTGTGGGTGAGGCGGCCGTATACAGCGTATAGGACAATATACAAAGCAATGGCTGCAGCCGTAAGGGGCAGTTTGTAATAGTCCCACAGATACTGCAGACAGAACTGCAGTTTTGCTTTTCCTCGCAGATTCTGCATGAAAGGACGTGCCTGTGATAGATATTCTTTTTGTAATTTCTTCTCTTTGTGCGGCTGTTTTTGAGCTGACAGCATAAGCGCCTCCTAATACGGGGTTTCTTTTTATAAAATGTGTATGGAAACTGAACCGGGTGTTACAGGTGCGGCATGCCTGCAGCCGTTTTCTGCGTACCGCGATCTTCTTTCTGCGCCTGACACATCAGCAGGATATTGGAAAGCAGGTAAGAGCAGAGCAGTGCGCACAGTCCTTCACCGAATATGACAGCCGGGGTGAAGATATTGATTACCACAAAGAGCATGGCAAAATAGATGAGAGCCATAAGTACCGTGCACAGTAAAAAGCGCATGCCGATGAAGAGGGAATTTTTAAACATGGCAAATACGGTGTTGTCAAATCTTGCCAGCAGCGGAAAGATGTACATCAGGATGATGGCATAGGCGGCAAGTGCCACAAGGAATACAGCGGCTCCGATGGTCCAGATTGTATTTTCAAACCGCATATGGTAAAAGACATATCCGTCGAAAGCAAAGACGATACCGGCTGCCAGAAGGACCAGCCATATTTTTGTGGCCTGTTTGAAATTTGCCTGAAAGGAATGGAAAAAAGCAGCAGTCATGTTCCCTTCTTCATTTTTGGCCATTTTCAGCGTGACATAGAACAGGGCTGTGGTGGAAGCGCCGATGGTAACGACCGGCAGGCAGCAGACGAACCACAGGATGTTTAAATAAACACTGCTGGCAATCTTAGTGATAAAACGCATGATAGAACTGTCTGGATTAAAAAATTCGCTCATAAGGTTCCTCCTTTAGTGGAAATATGTAAAATGTAAATCCTGCTTTATATTATATAATGCGTAAATTGAATTTGTCAAATGCAAAACAGAAAAATATTGGATAAATAAAATCAAGATGGAATAGTTCACAATTTTTTGTGCATTATTTTGTTTAAAACTACTAAACGCACAAAAAATTGGGTGCAAATGACAAAAGAAGATTGACGAAATAGAAAAAATCTGATATATTAGCAATAACAAATCTGAGAGACAGTTTTACAAATACACAACACAAGATAAAAAGAAAGATGTAAAGCTGTGGAAAAGATTTCAAAAAGAAAGGAGGACAATATGAAAACAAATGGAACAGCTGTTTCTGCACAGAAACAGGACACAGGACAGGGTGGATTGCATGGTGCGCTTCTTTATGTTACACAGCACTGGCAGCTATATGTGATCTTCCTGCTGCCGGCATTGGCACTTACTATCATTTTCAGGTATATCCCGATGGGCGGCATTGCAATTGCATTCCAGGATTATAATCCGTTTGCAGGTATTCTGGAAAGCGAATGGGTGGGATTTAGGTATTTCCAGAGATTTTTATCCTCACCAGATTTTCTGACGTATCTGGCTAACACATTAAAACTGAGTATTTACGGACTTTTATGGGGATTTCCGGTGCCGATTCTGCTCGCTTTTCTGCTGAACCGGATTGAGAGCAAGGGGCTGAAACAGAAAATCCAGCTTGTGCTTTACATGCCGAACTTTATTTCGGTAATCGTATTGTGCGGTATTGTAAGAATCCTCTTGTCCGTGACAGGGCCGGTGAACATACTGCTGGGAAGCCAGTTTAATTTTATGACGATGCCGGAAGCATTCCGTACTATTTACATTGCCAGCGGCATCTGGCAGGGAGCAGGCTGGGCATCCATTATGTACACGGCTTCCTTATCAAATGCCAGCCAGGAGCTGAAGGAAGCGGCTTTGATTGACGGCGCGAATATCTTACAGCAGATTCAGGCAGTAGAATGGCCGGCAATCAAGGATATGGTAGTAATTCAGTTTATCCTGCAGGCAGGGAATATCATGAGCATCGGTTTTGAAAAAGCCTATGCGCTCCAGACCGATCTGAATATGGGCACATCAGAAATCATTGCTACATATGTGTATAAAAAAGGTCTTATAGACGGGGATTACAGTTTCTCTACGGCAGTAGGCCTGTTTAATACCGTGATTAATGTTATACTTCTGATTTCTGTTAACAAAATCGTCGAAAAGATGAATGACGGCAAGGGATTATAAGGAGGAGCAAAATGAAAAAGAAAAGCAGATTTGCCAGATATTCCATGCAGGATAAGGCATTGCTCATAACTGGATACATACTGCTCGGCCTGTTTGTCGTTGCCATTATTATTCCTATGATTTATATCATCGTGGCATCTTTTATGGATCCGATTACGCTGCAGAATAAGGGGATTACGTTTGATTTTGAAAAATGGACGCTGACAGCGTACAATAGGGTTATGTCCAATGCGCAGATCTGGGTTGGGTTTAAGAATGCTGTGGTATATTCAGTTGTATTTACTGTGGTATCTGTATTTATTACACTTCTGGCTGCATATCCGATGTCCAGGGCAGATTTTAAGGGAAAGGGTTTCTTTAATACCATCTTTGTAATCACAATGTTTTTTGGGGGGGGGTTAATTCCAACCTACTTATTAATCAGTAACCTGGGCCTTTTGGATAGCATGTGGGCGATTATCCTTCCCGGTGCGTTCAGCGTATGGAATATGATTATAGCGCGAACTTATTATCAGGGTATTCCGGGAGAACTGCAGGAAGCTGCGGAAGTAGACGGGGCGAATGAGATTACATACTATTTTAAGATTCTGCTTCCGGTATGTACGCCGGTCATTGCGGTGCTGGCATTGTGGCAGTTTGTTGCGATGTGGAACAGCTACTTTGATGCGATGATTTATCTGAATGATTCGGCAAAACAGCCGTTACAGCTCGTGCTTCGTTCCATCCTCATTCAGAACCAGCCGGAAGCCGGCATGATTGCTGATATGCAGAGTACCGCGGAACGTGCACAGCTGGCAGAGCTTTTGAAATATGCGACAATCATTATTTCCAGCCTGCCGCTGTTAGTAATGTATCCGTTCTTCCAGAAATATTTCGATGCCGGCATTATGGCAGGTTCTGTAAAGGGCTGATATTTATAACCGCAAAGCATGGCGGGCAGCTGCTGGAATTGGAATGCCTGCGTGCAGTCTGTAATCAGGAATATTTGATATAGAAAAAGAAAAGCACAGAAAAGGAAAGGGGACAACTATGAAGTATCATCAGATTATGAAACGTATGATGGCAGTGGCGCTGGCAGCCAGCGTGGCAGTAACGGCTGCAGGATGCGGCGGGAGTAAGGCGCCTCAGGGCGGGGAAGTGCAGGAAGCAGATACCGCGGATCTGGAATTTCCGCTGAAAGAAAAAGCTACGCTTACCGGTTTGATCAGTTATCCTGCAAATACGGAGTCTGAACCGAATAACAGGACGATTTTTAAGCGCCTGCAGGAAAAGACCAATGTGGAAATCAGCTGGACGGCAATTCAGGGCGACCAGTGGGGAGACAAGATTAAGCTTGCTATGGCAAATAAGAATTCTCTGACAGATTTTGTCTTTACTGCAGGATTTGGCGACAGCGATCTGCTGAAATACGGCGAGCAGGGCGTGATTATTCCGCTGGAAGGCTATATCGACAAATATATGCCGAATTTGAAAGCAGTATTTGACAAATTTCCGGAATACAGGACTATGAGTACCGATACAAACGGGCATATCTGGGCGTTTCCATGGATTGAGCAGCTTGGATCCGGGAAGACGGCAATCCAGACAGTAGGTGCTATGAGTTTTATTAATAAAAAGTGGATGGATTTCCTCGGGCTGGAAATGCCGGAAACAGTAGATGAATTTGAACAGGTGCTGCTTGCATTCCGTGATAACGCTTCAAAGCTCCAGGCAGAGTTTAACATTGACGGAAGCATTATCCCGATGTCTTGTATTTTAAATGGCGGCGAGGACCCGGCGATTCTCATAAACGGCTTTGGCGAAGGCTACGGCGATGCTGACAGCGGCAGGCATATTGCGGTTACAGATGATTTGAAGGTAATCTGTTCTGCCACACAGCAGGGATTCAAAGACGGGATTGCATGGCTGCATGAACTGTATGAAGAAGGACTGATTGATCCGGAAGCTTTTACTCAGGAATGGTCTACGTATGTATCGAAAGGAAAATCCGGCCGTTACGGCGTATGCTTTACCTGGGATGTCGGAAACATTGATAATATTACGGACTGGGTGCCGCTGCCGGCGCTTACGGCTGATACGAGAAATATTACACCGGCGAACGGTTCTTTTACAAGCGGATATGACCGCGGCCGCTGCGTTGTCACTTCGATTGCTGAAAATCCGGCACTGGTATGCGCTTGGATTGATCAGATGTATGACCCGTTCCAGTCTCCGCAGAATAACTGGGGTACTTACGGCGAGGATGATGAATTTGATATTTTTGTACTTGGTAAAAATGAAAATGGAGAAGATATGCTTCAGCATGCGCCGCTGGGCGATGCGTCTCCGGTAGAAGTACGTGAAGCGGAGAATGTAGCAGGCCCTCTGGCAGTTCTGGATGAATACTATGGTGTATATGTAACCTGCCCGGATGATGCACAGTATCGTCTGGACTGGATTGAAGAACTGTATACACCGGATATGAACACAAAATATGTATATCCAAACGTATTTATGAGCAGGGAAGATACCGAAAAGATTTCCAACCTGCAGGCGGATATTCAAAAGACAATCAATGCAAAGAAATCGGACTGGATTATGAACGGTTTTACAGATGCTGACTGGGATCAGTTCCTGAAAGACCTGGATGCTTATGGCCTGGAAGAATATCTGTCTATTTTCCAGAAATATCTGGATTCTTATTATGAAGAAAGCAGCGGGGATGAATCTTCGGATTCCGGTGCAGATGCAGAAGCTGGTACAGATGCAGAAACTGGTACAGGAACAGATGCAGAATAGTATCTGCAGCAAAACTGTGTAGTTATGAATTGTAATGAAATCAGGGCATAGGAACTGTCCCTGGAGCACTGCCGTATTAAGAAAAGGCGAAAGACTTCTTTCTTGATCTTAATGCGGCAGTTTTTTTACTATGTAAAATTTCCTGCATTATTTGCGGGAGTATGACAGGATTTTAGGAGGAGATGAGCATGACAAGTCAGACATTGCGGGAAGCCCGTAAATACGAAGAGGCTTCAGAAAAACTGATAAAAGAGGAAGAAAAACCAGCATTTCATCTGGCGGCAAGGACTGGATGGATGAATGACCCGAATGGATTTTCCTATTACAAAGGGGAATACCATATGTTTTACCAGTATTATCCGTACGATTCCCAGTGGGGATCCATGCATTGGGGACATGCCGTGAGCAGCGACCTTTTGCACTGGAAACATCTTCCGGCAGCGCTGGCTCCGGATGAGTTTTATGACAGGGACGGATGCTTTTCGGGGAGTGCGGTGGAACTTGACGACGGCAGGCAGCTTTTGATGTATACCGGTGTGGTAAGGGAACGCCAGAGAAACGGGGGCATCAGCGAAGTACAGACACAGTGCATTGCGGTCGGTGACGGAATGGATTATGAAAAATATGAAAAAAATCCGGTACTGGATGAGTCAGACCTGCCGGAAGGCTGCAGCCGGTTTGATTTCCGCGATCCGAAAATATGGCGCAAGGACGACGGTACTTACTGCTGTATCATTGGAAACCGTCCAGCGGATGGCAGCGGCCAGATTCTGCTGTTTACAAGCCCGAACGGCTTTCAATGGGATTATAAAAGGGTATTGTGCACAAACAGTAACCGGTTCGGCCTGATGTGGGAATGCCCGGATTTTTTTAAGCTGGATGGGAAATGGGTGCTTCTGGTCAGCCCGCAGGACATGATGCCTAAGGGATTTGAATACCACAACGGAAATGGCACGCTGTGCCTGATTGGTGATTATGATGAAAAGACAGACCGCTTTACGGAGGAATGCAACCAGTCTGTCGATTATGGAATTGATTTTTATGCGCCGCAGACAGTACTGGCACCGGACGGGCGGCGTATCATGATTGGCTGGATGCAGAACTGGGATACCTGCAGTCTGCGCATGTCAGATCATCCGCTCTGGTACGGGCAGATGAGCCTGCCGAGGGAGCTGTCTGTAAAAAACGGAAGGCTGTACCAGGAGCCGCTGCGGGAGCTTTTGAAAATGCGTCAAAATAAGACGGTACATGAAAAGGTATCAGTAACAGGCGTGGTCCGCTTAGAGGGGGTAAAAGGCCGCAGGGCGGATATGGAGCTTACGATCCGTCCGAAAGACAGTGAACAGATATACCGGAAATTTGCAGTCCGTTTTGCCCAGAATGAGGAGTTTTATACATCGCTGAGTTTCCGGCCGGCGGAATCGATTTTAAAGATTGACCGGAAGTTTTCAGGGTCCAGAAGGGCCATTATCCACCAGCGCAGAAGCATGGTGAACAGCAGAAACGGGGAACTGAAGCTGCGCATGATCCTGGACCGTTTCAGTGTGGAAGTATTCGTGAATGACGGGGAACAGGTGATGACTGCAACGATGTATACGGAGCAGGAAGCAGACGGGATTTCCTTTTTTGCGGATGGGGAAGCGGTGATTGATGTGGAAAAGTATGACCTGGCCTGATGGTGCCGGAACGGCCGGGAGAAGGCAGTAACTGTGCCGCTTATGGGGCTGCCGCAAACACGCTCTAGTGTGGCGGCCCCATTGAAAATAACAGCCAGCCGGTCTGTGTAACGCATGCAGCGGCGGGTGTATTCTGTAAAGTTAATCTTCCGTCGACTCCCTGTAGATCAGGCTTGTTTCCGTATAGACCCTGCGGTAGTTCATAGAAGGGTCCTTGATTCTGGACAATAGTAAATGAACAGCTGAAAATCCCATAATCTGGCTGTGGATATGTATGGTAGTCAGAGTCGGTGAGGTGATCCTTGACTCCTGGGAATCATCAAAACCGCACATCCATACATCTTTCGGAACGCAGATGCCAAGCTCTTTAAATGTGAGCAGCACGTCTATGGCAACAAAGTCATTGGCGCAGATAAAGACATCCGGAAGAGAATCCAGGCTTTGTATACGTTCCCTGAGATATTTCCTGTATTCTTTTTGGGAAGGATATTCGCAGGCATTTGCAGGGCCTGTGATGCAGTATTCTTCCGGACAGGAAAGCCCGCACAGATACATGGCATTCCGGTATCCTAAAAAGCGTTCAAAAAATGACTGGCAGTGCATACAGTTTCCGATATAACCGATTCTTTTTTTGCCGCGTCCTGCCATTTCACGGACAAAGACATGGATATTGGACTGGTTATCCATACTGAGCACATCAGCCTTTAACGGTTCTCCAAGACTGGATGCAGGAGAATCTACGAAAAGGAGAGGGGTGTCCAGTCCGCAGAGCATGGAACAGTATTTTTGGTCAAACATTTCCACACAGATGATGCCGGCAGTCTTTTCTATATTATAGGAATTTGGCAGCTGCAGATTTCGGATTTCATTTTCCTGGATGCGGTGCATGGTAAAGGTATAGCCGGAATCGGAAATTCCGCGCTGGAAATTATCAAGCATGGTGGACGCAAAATGTGAATTGCCGATAAAATTCGCAGTAAGCAGGGCAATTTCGTTTTTTTTCAATGGCAGTGTGCAGCCTGGATCTGCACCGGGTATTCCTATGCCTGGAATGTTTACATAAGAAAATTGTTTATAGCCCATTTCGATGGCTTTCTTTAAGACCTTTTCCCTCGTAGCGTCAGCAAGGATTCCGGTATTATTGATGGCTTTGGACACTGTATTCCGTGAAAGGCCAAGTGCATCTGCGATATCTTGTATGGTAATTCGTTCGGCCATGGTATCTCGCTTTCTTTTTGTTCATTTTTTATGTGACAGTATATGTTACATTGTTTTTATTATAATGGACAAACTGCATACTGTCAAACCAAAGAAAAAAGCTTTTTGGTAAAATATATGGCCTGATAAAATTATAAATGTTAAAAAAATGTGCAAATATAAAAAATAGAGATAAAATTGTAAAAAAATAATAAATAAGAGATTGAGTAAATGTAAAATACATGTTCATGTAAGAATACAAGAATGCAGATAAATATACGGATTGGAAGGAGAAAAACTATGGAAAATTATAATGTAACAGTATTAGGAGAACTATTGATTGATTTTACGGAAAATGGAATGAGCGGGCAGGGCTGGGGCATAAAACAGCATTTATTGGCAAAGCCGGCAGGGATTTTTTCGAAGAGCAGTTAATTTGCCAATGCTGCGGCAGCTTTGGTCACGACACGTAAAGGGGCTTTGCGTGTAATGCCTTGCAGGGAAGAAGCGGAGGCATTGGTCAGCAGAAAATGGCAGGACAATCTGACCGCTGTATACAGTTATGTGATGTGGAAATTGCGGGATGGAATTTGAAAGGAGAAACCACAGAATGAAAAATTTTTTTAAAAAGATGACGGCATCTGTACTGGCATGTATGGTTTCGCTGTCTGGAATGTCAGGCGGGATGCCTGGCACAGCCTGTACAGGCGGCGATTCCGTGGCAGCTGCCAGCAGTGCGCAGCAGCTTCCAGCGGAAAATTTTGTGTCAAAGTCTTATGGGGCAGCATTTCAAACGGACGCGAAAGCAGGCACTGTAACGATGGGAAATAACGGCGGAGACCATTTTGCAGTGTATGACGGACTGGAAGAGAAAACATCTTCGTTTGTGTATGAGGCAGATGTGAAGCTGGCAGAAGGACCGTCTGCCGCACTGATCTTTGGGCTTGGCAGTAAGAAAGTGCCGTCTTATAAATGGTACGGAGCAAATATTGACAAAACCAGAAATGCGGATACGTTCCGTCTGTTTGGACCGGGACTTGGGGATGTGAGTGACGCAAAGGGCAGTAAGAATATAGACTTTTCCAAAAAGCTGCACCTGAAAGCAGATGTAAAGGCAGACGGCAGTTTTGTCTATACATTTGGCAATAAAGGCGGGAAAACACGTTCCATAAGCGGAAACATTCCGGACTGGCAGGGAGGATATATCGGTGTCCTGACCTGGAACAGCAAAGCCGTGTTTTCGAATATCACTTTTAAAAACCGTACAAGTGATAGTTCCAGCAAGATGAAAAAGCTGGCCGCAGGAACGTCTTACCGGACAAACCTGACACAGATGACAGTTATGGATAACACTGTGTGGAAAGTAAAGGATAACGGCCTGTACAGTAATGCTGCCGGGAAGGGAAACAGCTTTTTGTATTCCAGGGCGAAGGGAAAGAATTTTGTATATGCAACAGATGTGGATTTTGCCAGAGAGGAAGGGGCAGCGGCGCTGATTTTCCGCAGTACCAATAACAGCGGGAATAAGAACTGTTATGCAGCCAGCCTGGATGCAGGGTCCAGGAAATGTAAATTGTGGAGATGGCAGGATGACAGCGATTATCAGCTGATTGATGAAGTGGAAATAACACCGGCCGGCAATGGGAAATATACATTAAAAGCGGTAGCCCTGGATTCATGGGTTTCCTTTTATGTAAACGATATGCTGGTCGCAAGTACCGGAGATTATTCCATGCAGATCGGGCAGTCGAATAAAGGTCAGGGAAGTGTTTTAAAAGACGGGTATTTCGGCCTCTTAAACTGTAATGGGAAAATGACGTTCCAGAATACGTATTTTAAGGAATTTGATGATACGTTTAGTCCGCTTTTGGAGGATATTACAATTACGTCTTCTACAGGCAGTGTGGAGGAAAAGCCGCAGTTTTTCCAGACAGAGCCTGTCAGTATCCAGTATGTGAAAAATGACGCAGTAACGGTAGATGTCACTGCAGTCCCGAAGGTACAGGGGGCAAAAGTGACAGTACAGGATGCGAAAGGCACGGTTTATGATTCCATGAAAAATATCCCCGTTGCTGAGGGCAGGAATTATATTACGGTCAGAAACACTGTGACGGCAGAGGATGGTATGACAGCGGCGCTGACATACAGGGTGAATGCATTCCGCAGACAGAAGGATGAAATCTACTACAATGAATTATACCGCAGCCAGTATCATTATTCGGTAAAGGACGGCTGGGGAAATGACCCGAATGGTCTGATTTATTACAATGGGACTTACCATCTGTTTTATCAGTATTATGATGACACGCACCATGGCGGCTATATAGAATGGGCACATGCCACAAGTAAGGATCTGCTTGTCTGGGAGGAACAGCCGATGGCATTTTACCCGGATGCGAATGGTTCTATGTATTCTGGCTGTATCGTGGCAGATACGCAGAATACGTCTGGGTTATTTGCAGATGGAAACGGCGGGCTGGCTGCCCTGATCACGGCAGATGGAAATGGGCAGCGGATTAAGATTGCTTACAGTACGGATGAAGGGATGACCTGGACAAAATCAGACAAGGTTGTGGCTGACTGGGAGGATGACCCGCTTGGCAGCAGGGATTTCCGTGATCCGAAGGTATTCCGCTGGGAGAATAAGTGGTTTATGGTAATTGCAGGCGGACCGCTGCGCATTTATTCATCCGATGATCTGCTGTCCTGGAAGTGCGAATCTGCCTATCCGGATCTGCATACAGAATGTCCGGACCTGTACCCGCTTCGGGCAGATGACGGAACGATAAAATGGGTATTGTCCAGAGGCGGAAGATATTATAAGGTCGGTGATTTTATACGAAAAGACGGAAAATGGACTTTCGTGCCGGATCCGGAATATGCTGCTTCTAATGATGTGTCAGCTGACGGAATCATGAATTTTGGCAGGGATTCCTATGCGGCTATGACGTATTACGTACAGGATTTTGGAACAGCTAAAAATCCAACACTGCCGGAAGAACTGGTAGAGATTAACTGGGCAAACACCTGGGATGATTACTGCAGCCAGATTGCAGATAAGACAGGGCAGAATTTTAACGGGCTTTATAACCTGAATCTGAAACTTGGCCTCACAAAGCAGGACGGAGCATATGTACTGACACAGACTCCGGTTTCATCATATGAGACACTGCGTGACACAGATCATGCAGTGATATTGAAAGATGCTGAAATCAGTGCGGACCATAATCCGCTTAAGGATTTCCGTGGTGACAGCTATGAGATCGTATCTTCCTTTACACCAGGCCCGGATACAAAAAAGATTGGTTTCCGGCTGCGTACTGGTACGAAGGAAGCAACGGAAGTGGTTTATGACCTGGAGAAGGAAACGCTTTCCATTGACCGGAGCAGATCCGGCATTATCATAAGCAGTAAATTTGCAGAAGTGACGAGCCAGCATGTGGAAAGGAATGCAGACGGAACGATAGACCTGCATATCTATATGGACCGGTCGATCATAGAAGTATTTGCGAAAGGAGGTACTGCTGCAGGGGCGAATCAGATATTTCCATCGGTGGCAAGTCTTGGTGCAGAGGTATTCGCAGAAGGCGGGACAGCCAGAGCAGATATTACAGTATACCCGATGAAAAGTATCTGGAGGGAGAAAAAGCATGCGGAAAGTCCGGTTGCGGTTTCTTCTGCTTCAAATACGGACAACAGCATGAATGTGGGAGACAGTATCAGCCTGACAGCATATCTCCTGCCGGCAGATCTGGAGCAGGATATCGCATGGACGGTAGAAAATCCGCAGGTGGCATCTATTCAAACAGACGGTACGGATGTACAGGTAACAGCTTTGCAAAAAGGTGATACGAAAATTACCGCATCTGCCGGCAAAAATGCAGCTCTGAAAAAGGAATTTGCCATTCATGTATATGAAAACCGCTTTGAGACGAATATCGGGCCGTTTGTAACGAATGGAGGCAGCTGGCTGACTGACGGGGAAATTTTAAGCGTTTCCAACAGCGGTATGAACGACTATTATATGACAGGCGCTAAACTGGCTCAGAAAGAATATGTGCTGGCCACAGACCTGAAATATGAAAAAGGCATCATCAATCTGTTTTTTGCAGCGAAAGGAACGGACCCCGCAGACGGGAATGCATATGCGGTCCAGTTCGGGGATAATCATACCGTGCGCCTGTTCCGGTTTGCCGGTGAGACAGTAAAAGAAGCGGATATGGGAAAGAGCATCCGGGACGGGCAGTTTCATCATGTGGAAATATTAAAAACAGCGGACAGCGTGTCGGTTTCTGTGGATGGAAAAGAATGCCTGTCGCATACGTTTGACAGCGTGGAAGATTTTTATAATGAGGCGTATGCAGGTATAGGCCTGTGGGACGGCGCTTTATCTGTCAGGGGATTCTCTGCACTGGATGCAAAGCCGGCCATTGAGAAAAAAACAGCTGCAGAATTAAAGGAAGCTAAAGAAAGGATTCAAAAAGCTGTCAAGAGCGCAAAGAAAATCATAGATAAAGGCAAAGCAAAATACACAGATAAAACGTGGAATGTATTTAAGAAAGCGTATCACGCAGCTAAGAATGCACCGCGGGATGCAAAAACAGCTAAATTAATAAAACTGGCAGCGGATTTGGAACATGCGCGGGAGGCTTTGAAGAAAAAATTGCAGGCATGAACTGTTTAACCAGGAGTACTTCAGCTGATACAATGCACCCAGGCATAAGTCTGGGTGCAGCATTTTTTCTACAGCATGCGAAGATATTTCATAATAATAATAGAGATATTAAAATTCATAAAATCTTCACCATTCGTCAGTGCGCATCCTGTAATATCCTTAATTTTGCCCAGCCGGTAAAGAAGGGTATTTTTATGCACATGCAGTGCCGCAGCAATTTTTCCGGGCTGGCCGGGCTGTTTTAAATATTCAATTAAAGTCTGCATAAACTCCGTTCCGTGTTCTTTGTCATGCAGATAGAGTTTCATAAGTCCTGGATGGATTAAAAACTGGATTTTAGAATCTTCTTTTTCAAAATTTTCCAGCAGCTTATACAGATAATAATCGCTGTAATAATAAACAGGGGACGGGTCTTTCAGCTTCAGCCCTAAATATACAGAGTCTGCGGCCTGTTTAAAAAAACGGGAAGTATCTGCAAGGTCCCGGTAAAAGTTGCTGATGCCGGCTTTTAAATGGTTTGCGGTTAAAAAATCCTCCAGCTGGCTGATTTCGTAGGTGCTGAGCGTCTGGTCTAAATCCCTGCTAATCAGAAATACAATCGTATCTTCATAAATAACATAAATGCTGCCGGAAAAAATGCGTTTCATGTATTCTAATATGACATTCAGCTTCAAATCAGACGTGTTATGTCCGTCGGGCGGAATTGCCACAATATAGAAATTTTCCTTTGGCTGGTAGCCCATTAATTCCATGCGTTCTTTTATGTCTGCCGCGTCTTTTTCAGGATGTGTAATCAAATCTGCCAGAAAATAGGAATACATCACGCCTTTATTGCGTGAATAGGCAGAATCTTTCTGCAGCTCCATAGATACCAGTTTGCTGAAATAATGAAAAAAATCTGCGTCATAGCTGCGAAACGGCTGCATGGATTCCAGCATCATAATGTGAGCGGTTTCGATACCCTGAATCTGTACAGCATCAATGAGCATGCCGGTCTGAAAAACCGGATTGATACAGTAATAGGCTGACGGGCTTTTACGGACTTTTTCATTGATTCTGTTCGCCTGTATAAAATGAATGCCGGCTTCACTCACATATCCGGAGGCATTTTCTTCGTCAAGTATTTTATTATTTGGAACGATACCAGCAGAAAGCGCAAGGTATTTATTCTGCAGGTCGACCACGCAGACGGGATTTCCAAACAAATCTGCGGCGGTATCTGTCAGATACTGCAGTCCGTTTCCGGAAAAAAGCGCGTTAATGAGTATGTGCATTCCGGCTGCAAGAGTCTGCGTTTCTGACAAAATTTCCATTGTGCAGTTAAACAAATCTGGCAGAGAAATATCTGTGCCAAAATAAGTGATATTAAAAGAACTGTCATTATAAATGGAAAAATCAGCATCCTCTCCGCAGCAGAATATGGTAAAAATACCGCCCGTATCAGGAGCAGGCAGACAGGAGGATACGCACAGATATACGCAGGATGACAGAAAACCGGGTTCGCTGCCGGAAAGCAGACGGGCGCTTAAAAGCTCGCAGCCTGGGGAAGGATTTGCGTAAATCCGGCCGTGGACATTTTTTTCTCTCAGTTTTTCAAGCAAAGATAAATATTCCATAAATCTCCATTCCGCTGCATAACCAGCAGCTTAAATTATGATCCTGGCATGCTGCGCTGCAGTCTGATAATCTTTTATTTTATATAAAGCAGGCAGATCATGCATTGTGCGCATGCACAATAGAATTTAGTTTTCCTTTCTTAAGATTAGCCTTATGCACGATGAATTGCAAGCCCTTTTTCATATATACTTCTTATCATAAAAAGATTCACAGGTAATTACGTGTGAATTTTGTAAGCAGCACAATACATTAGAACTGGAACGGTAAGGAAAAGGAGAAAAATTATGAGCAGGTTAGGCAGGTACAGCAGAAGCGTATCCATTATCGGCGTCGGATGCACGCCTTTTATGTATACAGTGGATCACCCTGAGACAAACGGGCTGACAGAAGGGGAACTGTTTGGATATGCTGCATTAAAGGCAATGGAAGATGTAGGGGTAAATCCCAAAGATGTTGATTTTTATTTTCATGGAGAAGCAAGCCCGTTAAACGGATCGAATTATCTGACACCAAATGTGCAGATTGCAAACTGGTTTGGAATGAAAGGAAAAGGCTCCATTCATCACTCCGAGGCATGCTGCACCGGATATCTTGCAATTGAACAGGCAGCAAATGCGGTAGCTTCCGGCAAATATGACTGTGTGCTCACAGGAGCAGTAGAATTTGGCGACAGCACGCCCTCTCCGGCAGACAGTGTAGAAAGCCCGAAGCATCCGTATAAGCGTGATAAGATGACAATGGACAAATTCTTAAAGACGACTTCCTGGCTTTATGACCGTGCCTATACCAGAAGCCTAATGGCAGGACAGGAACTGATTTACGATGACGCGGCAGAATGGTATGTGCGTACACGCGGTATTACAGCTCAGCAGATGAATGATACACTGAACTGGATGTGCATCAACAACAGACGGAATGCATCCGTAAATCCGCTTGCAATCGAAAGAAGAACATACGAATCACTTGCGAAGGAAGCTGGGATGACATTAGATGAATATATGAATTCACCATATAATCCGCGCATGGGCGATTTCTTAAGAGCAGGCGGCATCGAATTAAAATGTGACGGTGCGGCAGCAGCCATTGTATGTGCAACAGAAAAGATTCCGGAAATTGCGAAAAACTTAAAACACCGTCCAATAGAAATCTTAGGCATTGGAAGCGCAGCATGCGAAGCGACAACGCCGCATTTTGAAGTCTGCGCAACGCAGGAAGCAGTACGCCAGGTATATGAGCTGACAGGGCTTTCCGGAGATGATTTAGATCTCTTTTTTGCAAATGACTTTATTATTACATCTCATCTGGTTTCAGCAGAAATCGCAGGTTATCTGCCATATGCGCAGGGCTGGAAATATATCTGTGACGGACGTACCGCATGGGACGGAGACAAACCGATTAATACAAACGGCGGACGCACTTCCTTTGGACATGCACATGCAGCTTCCGGCCTGGCAGATGTTTATGAAGCCTGCAAGCAGATGTGGGGAGAATGCGGGGAGCGCCAGGTCAAAAAACAGCCGGAAACAGCTATGCTGCGCGGCTATGGCGGTGCACAGAATGTAGCTGCGGTCGTAATCCGTACCCTGAGCGAATAGACAGGTTTCAGGCTGGAAACTGCACTGGAAATGATGAGCTGTAAACACAGTTCAGCAGAAAAAAGAACTGAAAAAAATTTAGCAAAGCAGATGTGTGCAGAAAGCAGGGCAGGCAGGAGCAGTGAAATGTCTGGAAGAAAATGAGATTTGGAAAATGTATTTAGAACAGAGAGCCGAAAACACAGAGTTTAACAGGCAGTACAGCGGGAGCAGAGAACTGAAAAGACGGGGAAATTTGCAGCGGGAGCAGACGGCTGCAACAGTGAGGAGATTTTTAAAGGCATGGAAGAAGGAAGATTTAGGAGGTAATGATTGTGAGCATTCAATTAGAAAAAGTAGTCCAGAAATTCTATGAAGGTCTGGAAGAAGGAAAATTTTTGGGACGTAAATGCCCGGAATGTGGAAATGTAGAATTCCCGCCCGTTTATGCCTGCAACGCATGCGGAAACTACGAAACACAGTGGTATGAAATAAGCGGTAAAGCAAAACTAAACTCTATTGTACTGCCGGCAGCGCTTTCCTCAAAACCGGAATATAAAAAACTCGGAAAATATGCATACGGTGAAGTAGAACTGGAGGAAGGCACAAAACTAAACGCAGTCGTGCGCGGCATCAGCAAGAAAAACCGTGCCGAACTATCAGCCAGGCTTCCGCTTGCCTGCCATGCAGCAGTTTTTGAAAGGGAAGGCGGTTTTAAAACAGTTGTCTTTGATTTAGACGAAAATTAAGTTTCATACATAATAAAATATACAGAATAGGAGAATGAAAAATGGAAAGAAAAGAATTAGAAGCACAGGTACTGAAAATGGTAGCAGCATCCTACAAAAAAGATGCAGACAGCCTTTCTGTGGAAACATCTTTTAAAGATGATTTAGGCGGTGCATCCGTACAGATGGTGGCTCTTGTTTCAGAAATCGAAAATGAGCTGGACGTAGCGCTTATGCTTTCTGATGCAAGCGCATGCAGCACAATCGGAGAACTGGTTGATTTAATTCAGGAGGAATTATAAATACTGCCTGAAAACTTAATGCGTCAGCCTTCCTGTTAGAAATGACGGACAAAGCAGAACATAAATCCAGGTTACTGTTCAATAAAACAGAACGGATTTTTGCTTTGACCGTCATTTTTTATTTGCGAAATCAGTAAAAATCTGCCGGCGTTACTTCACAGGATAAAAATATTATGTTATTTTTGACCTAATCCATGAAAGCGTACATAATAAGTTAAAAAAAGCAAAAAATAAGGATAATCAGGTAAAAGATTTTCCAGAAAAAATAGCATATAGTATCATTAGCAGAAAAATAAAGCGGTTCAGGATGCATCGGCATATACAGAGCAGGCAGTTTCATGGATATAACGCTTCCAGATCATGGGAAGAGCCCGGATACGTCAGATGTTCCAGCCGCAGCTTTCGCTGTGCCGTCAATAAGCTTCATGCAGATGGCAGTTTGTGCACGTTTGTCATAAATCCCAATGGCTGGTACACGAGTGCAGTGACCGCCTGTTATTTATAGTAATCTTATAGTCTTTTTTGCCAGCTGCTTCACAACTGTCAGCAATCGATGAGTCTGCATTGTTTCCTTCCTCATGACCGTCAGCCATCGGTGGGGCTGCATAGATACCTTCTTCTGACTTGCGCAGCTGCAGAATATTACCATAAATGTCAGGCGGTCAGTGTACTTGTGTACTGTCAGGCCAATTCGGATAAACTGAAAACTGGCATAGCGGTCAGCTTATTTATGATATAAAAACTGCGGCTCCAAATGAAATAGCGGTCATCCCAGGCCTGCATTTTATTCTGGATAAAATGGCGAATCTTTAATTTCAGGGAGTCTGACCGGAAAGAGGCAGACCTGCCAGAGAGCACCACCCATTCAGAAATCTGCTTTCGGGGAGTTTTCTGCGAACCGGAAAGAGGCAGGCCTGCCAGAGAGTATCCGCCATTCAGGAATCTGTATACCGCCAGCTTTCTGCAGGCTGGGAAACCGCATATCCTTCAGCAGTCTCCAGTCTGGGCGGGAATCTGTATTCTTCCAGCTGCTGCACAAAAGCGGCTTCCGCCCGAATGCACGCAAACACAGAGTGAGGTAAAAATGAAGAACGAAAGAAAAATAGTACAGTTTTATTTTGTAACAGATCCCGAATCATCCACACACTATCATCAGAATTTAGAAATCCTCTACATACTAAAAGGGGAAATGGACGTTCAGATAGACGAAACGCATTATATGCTGCGGGATGGGGATTTCATTCTGATTAATGCGAATAAAAGGCATTCCATTTATGTAGAAAAAGAACAACTTGGTGCGCGTTTCTTTATTGATTTCCATTTGCTGGCAGAATATCTTGGAACAATGCAGATGATGTTCTGGTGCAATACAGTGACAGATAAAAATGACGCTTATGATCAAATGCGCAGTATGCTCGACCGGATTCTGGATAGATATTACGAGAGGGAAAATGAAAGTGTGCTGCATCTGCATGCACTGTATTTTGAACTGCTTCATCTTTTGACAAGCAATTTTATGGTGAAAGCAGATGATGTGCGGCTGAATGTGGAAAGTTCACAGGACCGCATCCGGGTGCATCAGATACAGAATTATATCCAGGCAAACTATCATAGCCAGATCAGCCTGAACGACCTGGCTGACAGGCTGTATTTATCGAATGCTTATCTGTCGAAATATGTAAAAAAACACCTGGGCCTGACCTTTATGGAATATCTGAATAATGTGCGGCTCTTTCATGCAGTCGATGAACTGCTGTATACGGACAAAAATATGACACGCATTGCCCTGGATAACGGCTTTCCGACATCCGCCGCATTTAATAAGGCTTTCCGGGATATCCATGGGGAAGCCCCGAATGCATACCGCAAGCGGATGCGTCAGGTAAAACTCGACCAGTCTGACGAAGGGAAGGAAGAGGATAGCAGGCAGAGACTTTTAAAATATATCAGGTATAAAGAAGAAAAGAAAGAAGCAGAAGAAAAAAACTGTATCATATGCAGGGCAGATGCAAAACAGATCATAAGCCGTGCCGTAGTCTGGAAACGTGCGGTCAATATCGGAGAAGCATATGCGCTGCTTCAGGCAGAAGTACAGAACCAGCTGCTGGAAATCAGTAATGAGACAGGCATTGAATATGTAAGAATCTGGAATCTGCTTTCAGAAGAAAGCTTTTTTGAAGAAAAGGAAAAAGGCAGATATAATTTTCATAAACTGGACCTGGTACTGGATTTTCTGGCGGATCACCGTCTGAAGCCATATATCGAACTGGGAAATAAACCAGGACTGTTTTTCAATACGCCGCGGCAGGAAAGATCTAAAAACAGGCGCTCAGTACCTTCATTTGACAGATTCTGTGAAATGATCAGGGAATTTTTTATGCATCTGCGAAACCGGTATGGGGAAGAGGAAACAGAAAACTGGTATTTTGAATTCTGGAACAATCCGGAATTAAAAATATCTGAGGAAAACGGAGATTATTATGTTTATTTTGAAGCAGTTTACAGGATGCTGAAAGAAATTCTTCCTGACAGCAAAATCGGAGGGGCAGGATTTGCGCTTGGATATGAAACGCAGGCCTGCAGAGGCATTTTTAAGATATGGAATAAGCGTAAAGTTTACCCGGATTTTCTATCCTTTTGTTCATACCAGTATACGCTGTTTACAGACGGGGACATGCGGTACGCCAGAAAGTCCATAGACGGCCACTATATAGAAAACCAGCTGGAACTCATGCGGGAAGTGATGGAGGAAGCAGGATTCCAGATACCGGAAATTCATATCAGCGAGTGGAATTTTACAGGATCAAACCGGAATGTAATAAATGACGGGTATGCACAGGGCGCATATATATTAAAGACGTGCATCAATATGACAGACAGTGTGGATTTTATGGCATACTGGCACGGGCTGGATATCAATTCTGATTACTATGATTCCGATACGGTATTAACAGGAGACAGCGGCCTGCTTTCAAAAGATGGAATCAGAAAACCATCTTTTTATGCGTTTCAGTTTCTGGGAAAGCTGCAGCCTAATATTATAAAAAGAAACGAAAACTATATTGTGACGACAAACGGAAGAGGAAGATATGTGGCTGCCTGTCATAATTATAAAAAACTGTCCGCTGATTATGTGTTTACTCAGGAAGAGGAAATCGGAGCGCAGCAGCAGGAACAGTTTTTCGAAGATACCGAATCTATGGATTTCAGGCTCTGCCTGCGGCATATTCAGAATGGGGAGTATCAGGTAAAAATTTATTATGTGAATAAAGAAAACGGAAATGTACAGGAACTGTGGAGAAAGCTCGGTTATGCAAAACGTCTGGAGAAGGATGAAGCTGAATATTTGAAAGTGCGGGCTACGCCTGCTATGGAAATGAAAACGATACGGGTGGAGGATGAGACCATGGAGCTTCATAATCTGCTGAAAGCGCAGGAAATCAGGCTTTTGGATATACGGTATCTGTATTGAGAGGCTTTGAGGGGGATGACTTCACGGACGCCGGGCGGAGAAACTTTTTCCTTTTTCTGTTCCGCCTGCGAACAGTAAGAAATTCTAAATTTTCTGCTTCCAGGCTGTGGCTGCGGACGGAGCGGTGCCGTAGTCTGGAAGCAGAATACTTAGAACTTCCTGCTTTTTGCAGGCGGAACATCAGAAGGAACAGGTTCTCCATCCAGCGTCCGGGAATCCATCTCCCCCCCCCAAAGAGAAAGAAATATATAAAACAACTGAAAGGAAAAATGAAATGGGAAATCATTATATTCTGCCTTTCCTATGGATGAGAGGCGAAGAAGAAGCAGTCATCCGGGAAGAACTGGCAAAAATTTATGAATGCGGTATCCGTGCGGTGTGTGTCGAGGCGAGGCCGCACAAAGATTTCTGCGGGCCGGGATGGTGGCATGATATGGACATTGTACTGGACGAAGCAAAAAAAAGAGACATGAAAGTCTGGATTTTAGACGACAGGCATTTTCCTACAGGCTATGCAAACGGACTGATTGAAACAAAGTATCCGCAGCGCAAAAAACTCTATCTCGCCTGTACGACTGCAGATGTATTTGGAGCGCAGCATCCGCTGACACTGGAAATAGGGCGGATGCTCAAACCGTCTGTCGGATTCTGGGATCTGGGAAAGCCTGTGAATATGAAGGAGCGGGAGAACAACCGGCTCTATGCAGTCGTGGCTGCAAAATTTGCGCAGCACAATCTGTTTTATGAAGAGACGATTGACCTTACAGACAGCTGTCATGGAGATTTTGTTTCCTTTATGCTCCCGCAGGGTCAGTGGAGGATTTTTGTACTGTATCTGACACGGACAGACGGCGGGGACGAGACATATATCAATATGATTGACAAAGAGTCTGCATATACGCAGATTGAAGGAGTTTATGAATCACATTTTGCACAGTACGGACAGGAATTTGGCAAAACGATAGCCGGCTTTTTTTCTGATGAGCCGCAGTTTGGCAATGTGACGGAGTATTGTAATCCTGACACGCAGACGGGCCGCTTTCCGATGCCGCTTCCATGGAGCCGGGAGCTGCAGGATTTGTTAGAAACAGCATACGGGGACAGGCTTCGGCCGGCGCTTCCGTTTTTATTTGCGCAGTCTGTACAGAACGAACTTCAGACAAAGATACGTTATGATTATATGGACCAGGTATCCCGCCTTTATAAAAAGAATTTCAGCGATACTGTCGGCGCATGGTGTGAAAACCATGGCGTGGAATATATCGGACATGTGGTAGAAGATAACGGGCTCCACAGCCGCCTTGGCATGGGTGCCGCTCATTATTTCAGGGCAGTGAGCGGGCAGCATATGGCGGGCATTGACTGCATAGGAGGACAGATTGTTTACGGTGCAGCCGGTTTACTGCGAAAAGGCATGACAGACGCAGACGGGGAATTTTACCATTATGTACTTGGCAAACTCGGCGCTTCTGCAGGGCATCTGGATCCCAAAAAGAAGGGCCGTACCATGTGTGAACTGTTTGGGGCATATGGCTGGAACTTTGGCGTGCGGGACATGAAATATGTGCTGGATCATCTGCTTGTAAAAGGAGTAAATTATCTGGTTCCGCACGCGTTTTCCATGGCAGAATATCCGGATGCAGACTGCCCGCCTCATTTTTATGCCAGAGGAAATCATCCGCAGTTTTTATATTTTGCAAAACTGATGAAATATGCAGACCGGATGTGCGGCCTTTTAAACGGAGGCAGGCATGTGTCTTCAGTGGCAGTGCTTTACGACGGGGAAGCAGACTGGGCAGGCGCAAATATGCCGATGCAGAAAGTATGCCGCATTCTGCTGCAACATCAGATTGATTTTGACATTGTAAGCCTGGACATGCTTTCGGAACTTTCAAAATACGGCGGAAAAATTCAGGATAAGACACTGTACATAAACGGAGTATCCTTTGAAGCACTGATTGTTCCTTATATGCCTCAGATTCCGGATTCTCTGGAAAAATTTATCAGTCTGAACCCGGATTTTGCCGTAATGTTTGCGGAACGTAAGCCTGACGGAGTGATTGGTGAGCATAAAAAAGACGGTTTTGCATTTGAAACATGTGCGCAGATACCGCTTGAAAATCTAGCTGACACGCTTTGGAATCGGGGGATTTTCGATATCCGTTTAAGCCCGCATTCTGCAGAACTCAGTTTTTATCATTATATAACAGACAGGCATATATTTGTATTTCAAAATGAATCAGCTTTTGAGAGGTTTGAAGGAGAAGTGCAGATTCCGGTTACGGGCAGCCTGGCATATTATGATGCGATGGAAGATGTATATGAAAGCATAAAACCGGAAAACTCATGCAGGAAACTGCATCTGGAACTGGAACCGGGCGAGTGCGTGACTGTACTGGAACGAAAAGGAATCCCATGCATCAGGGAACATCAGTCTTTCCGCGTACAGACAGCAAAGGCGGATGTTATGGATTTATCAGACGGCTGGACGGTCAGCATGGCGAGGGCAAAAGAGTATCCGCATTTTTCAAACGAAAAATTTCAGGAAAAGCTGGAGCCTGTTTCAAATGAATACCCGGAATTTTCAGGAATTATCCGCTATGAAAAGAAAGTCAGTTTTGCCAGCGTTCCAAAAGAATGTGTCCTCCGTGCCGGACATGTTTACGAAACGATGCGGGTATTTGTAAATGGCAGGCAGGCCGGAATCAGGCTTTTTCCGCCGTATCAGGTGTCAGTCGGGGAGTTTCTGGTGCAGGGGGAAAATACGATTGTGATAGAAACAGCCACAACGCCAGCCAGGGAACAGCTTTGCTATCAGAGGCCGCCGTTTGATTTTTCCCATACAGCATTAGAACCTTCCGGCATGTATGGAGAGATCAGGCTGTCTTATTCCAGCGGCCAATAAGCCGGATGCCGTACCAGAGTGTGGCTGAATATGGAAAGCACATGGAACAAGTATCCGGCAGACGCCGCAGGGCGGGATACTTTGCAGGAGATCTGGAAAAAATACATGAGAGAAAAATGGAGGGTTTACATGAAACTGACAAAAGATCAGAATGAAAAAATAGAAAAACTGCTGTCTGAGATGACGCTTGAAGAAAAAATAGGACAGACAAATTTAGAATCTCCGTCTATTGCAGGAGGATTTGATGTATCGTTTGAAGAACTGATTGAGATGGTAAATGACGGAAGGGTTTCCCAGGATGAATTTCAAAAAATGATGGCGGGGGCAGAGCGTGATTATCATGAAGATGAGATCCGCCGCGGACTCGTCGGAGGAATGATGGGAGACGACCCGGTGAAAGCAAACGAGCTGCAAAAAATTGCTGTAGAACAAAGCCGTCTGGGTATTCCGCTGCTCATCGGGTATGACGTTATTCACGGACTGCGCACAGTGTATCCGGTTGCAATTGCAGAAGCCGGATCGTTTGATACAGATTTATTTGAAAGAACGGCACAGACCGCTGCAAAAGAATCCAGGGCTAACGGCATTAACTGGAATTTTGCACCGATGATTGACGTGGCCAGGGATGCACGGTGGGGCCGGGTGAGCGAAGGTCCGGGCGAAGACCCTTATCTGGCGTCCTGTTTTGCCGGGGCCAAAATCAGGGGGCTTCAGAATGACCAGAGTTCTTCGTCGAATTATGTAGCAGCCTGCATCAAGCACTATGTGGGATACAGTGCCTGTGAATCCGGCAGGGATTATAATACAGTCAGCATGTCTGTATCACAGCTGCACAATGTCTATCTGCCGCCGTTTCAAAAAGCCGTCAAAGAGGGAGCTGCCTCTGTTATGGCAGCTTTTAATGATTTAAACGGCATTCCGTGTACACTGAATCCTTATACACTGCGCACAGTTCTTAAGGAACGTTATGGAATGCAGGGATTTGTGGTCAGTGATGCCAATGGCATCAAAGAATGTGTTGTGCACGGCATCGCGGAAGATGAGGCAGATGCAGGAATCCAGTCTGTAAATGCGGGGCTGGATATGGACATGGGGACGCATATTTATAAAGACTGTCTGAAAGATGCAGTGCAGAACGGACTCGTTTCCATGGAAGTACTCGATGATGCAGTCCGAAGGATTCTCAGAGTGAAAATGTGGCTGGGACTGTTTGAACACCCATATACAGACGAAAATACAATCAGGCAGTATCAGACTCTGCCAGAAGAACATGTGAAAATTTCCCTGGAAGCTGCAAAAAAATCGATTGTACTTTTGAAAAATGACAGACAGGCACTTCCATTAAATAAAAAAGAAAAAATCAGCCTCGTGGGTACCCTTGCTGCAGACCGTAATGAAGTCTGCGGCGCATGGGCAATGGGGTGGAAAAGCAGTGACTGTGTGTCCATTCTGGACGCTTTTCAAAACATCGGTGCAGATGTCACTTACTTTCCATGCGGCGGCCCGGACGGCACAATAAATGAAGAAGAAATTACAAAGGCATGCAGTCAGGCAGATACCGTAGTAGCTGTTATTGGCGAATTCGTAACAATGACAGGGGAAGCCTCTTCCAAGGCAGATATTGAAATGCCTGGAAACCAGAGGCAGATGATGAAGCTGTTATTGGATCAGACATCTAAAGCCGGGAAAAAGCTGGTAACAGTCCTTATGAACGGGCGTCCGCTGGCACTTGGCTGGGAAGCAGAACATCTGCCGGTACTTGTCGAAGCATGGCATCTGGGCGTACAGATGGGCAATGCAGTGGCAGCAGTGCTTTTTGGAGACGAAAATCCAAGCGCAAAACTGGCATCCTCGTTTCCGTCTGTAAACGGGCAGTGTCCGATTTATTATAATCACCCGAATACGGGAAGACCTGGCAGCAAAAGCAAATTTACTTCCAGATACCTGGATGCTCCGCATGAAGCGCTGTTTCCGTTTGGTTATGGATTAAGCTATACATCTTTTGCATACAGCGGATTGAAGGTAAAGGAAGAAAACGGATCTTTGCAGGTAAACGTCACTGTAAAAAATACAGGCAGCAGGTCCGGGACAGAAATCGTGCAGCTGTATATGCAGGATGTGACAGCCAGCCTGGTACGTCCGGTAAAAGAGCTGAAAGGGTTTATGCGTGTGGAACTGCTTCCCGGCCAGGAAAAAGAAGCGGTATTTTATCTGAACAAACAGGATTTGGGATTTTATGATAACGAAGGAAATTACAGGCTGGAGGATGGCAGTTTTTATATTTATGCCGGACCAGATTCCAGAGAGTGCCTGAAAGAAAGCATCTGTCTGCATTTTCAGTAAATACCTGGGACAGACTGAGGGCGGTTGCAGCGGGAAGCGGCAGCCAGGAACTGCTTTACTGCCAGCCAGAGGGAGGAAAAATCATTGAAGGATTATGAAACTAACAGTGCAGCTGTCAGACTGCCTTTATGGAGAAAAATCGGATATGGGTTTGGAGAGCTGGGATCTCAGTGTTCATGGATGCTGGTCAGCTCATATCTGATGGTGTTTTATACGGACGTAGCCGGCCTGGCTCCGGCTGTCATATCGGTCATTATGCTCTTAGCATCTTTGAATGACCCGGTGTTTGGATCGATTGCAGAAAATACGAAGACAAGATGGGGAAGATTCCGTCCGTACATTTTTGGAGGAGCACCTGTTGCAGCGCTGTTTAGCTGTCTGATATTTCTGAATCTGGATGTTTCCGGCATATGGAAAATATTATGGTGCGGTTTTACTTATGCTGTATACGCAATGGCATATACAGCGGTAAATCTCTCAGTAGGATGTCTTGTCAGTTCTATGACGGCGCTGAATACCGAACGGGTATCTTTGAACGCATTCAGAGGAATCATAGGCGGCATCATTCAGATTGTAATCAGTGCGGTAACGATGCCGATGATTCTGCACTTTGGAAATGGCTCGACTTCTTCCGGGCGCGGATATTTTATGGCAGCCGTTGTATTTTCTGGTATCAGCGTTCCATGTTTTTGGATCTGCGCTGCCTCTGCTAAAGAAGTCATCGGTGTCAGCACAGAGCAGAAAGACAGACAGGCAGGCGGTATCATAAAAAATCTGCTGCATTCTCTGAAACTGACATTCAAAGACCATAATGCCGTGATGATGGTCTCAGCAATGTTTTTGTTTTTAACGGGTGTCTTCGGAAGAGGCGGTATTACGGCATATTATTTTATTTACGTTTTGAAAGACGCCAGGCTGACGGCAGGATTTGCAACAGCAATGTCAGCAGGAACGCTTGCGGCAAACATTTATGCACCGTATTTATTAAACCGCATAGATAAAAAGAAGATCGGTGTCCTCTCCTGCATATTCCAGGCAGTATGCTGTGTGATCTTCTTTGTCATCGGCGAAACAGGACCAGGCGGTGCAGCTGTAGCGGCAGGATTTTTATACGGAGTGACAAACCTGTGCAGCCTTGTCTGCAATAGCCTTGCAGCAGAAATCATAGATGATAACTGGCTGCGCACCGGAGTCCGCTCCGACGGAGTTATGTATTCCAGCATTTCATTTTCAGCAAAAATGGGAAATGCAATCGGCGGATCTGTCGGAATTCTCGCACTCTCAGCCGCCGGGTTTGCAGCAAATTCCCAGATGCCTTCTGAAGTTCTGACCAGGATGAATGCGGTTATCAACTTTGGACCGGCAGTCTTATTTCTGCTCAGTGCCTTCTTTTTTACACGGATACATATGACAAATCAAAGAGCAAGAGAAAATGAGAAATTAGTAGCAGAGAAAATGCTGTGAGAATCAGACGGTTTGCCTGGATGGGTGAACCGTCTTTTTCTGGCTGATTCTATATTCGAATGGGGATTTTTATTTATTTGCTGCAGCATTCTGTCTGTGTGGAAGGAATTATTAGTGAATGGTGGATTTTATTTATTTTTATTTGATGCAAATGAATAGGATTCCGATGTCTGATTGGCCTACGCTTGTATATGAAAAAAATATATGATAAGATATATTCTGTATCAAACTACATTGCAATAAAGACAAAGGAGGAACATGATCATGAGTAGTTTTTTTTCATATGAGAATGCAGAACTGTTATACAGGCTGTCAGCAGCATTATTGATTGCAGTAGGAGTTGCTGTATCAATTACAGCTTTTTTATTTGATCTGCAGTCATCTGGAAAGGAAGAAGAGGAGCAGAAAAAATTAATAAAAAAATATAAGCGTACAGTGCCCTTTTTTTCTCTGATTACTATATTATTGCTTTTATTAGAATTTTTTCAGGTTCATAACGTAGATAACGATGTTTTTAACGGTAAGTATTTATACAAAGGCCAGACATCTAAAAAAAAGGCAGATGGTAGCGGAGTAAAATATTTTCAGGACGGCTGTATAATGTACGAAGGAGATTTTAAGCTAAATGTATTTGAAGGTACAGGAAAGCTGTATACAGTCTATGATAAGGAAAAGAATCTGAGCGGGGATGACCTGCATGCAGAGACTGGCGATATGACAGAAGGGAACCATAAGAGTATTTTAAGATATGAAGGTGAATTTCACAATGGTTTATATGAGGGCGAGGGTATTTTATATTGTGACGCTCCTGAATATAAAGGAGAAAAAGTCATACAGTATGAGGGGAAATTTGTATCAGGAGAATTTTCAGATAGTAATGGAAAGTATTATAATGCATTTAAGAATAAAGAAGATGAATGGATTAATTATTTAAGATACGAAGGAGAATTGTCGAACGGTGATTTTAATGGAAAGGGAAAATTATACTATACAGGTTTGGAATATGATGTGGAAAAACCTGTCCTGATGTATGAAGGTGAATTTGTAAATCATCTGTTTAAAGGAAAAGGGATAAAATATTATGAACCGGATGAGAATGGCTATGAATGCAGATATGAAGGAGAGTTTGTAAATAATATTCATGAAGGCGTAGGGAAATGGTATGCGAATGATGAACTGGTATACGAAGGAGAATTCAAGAATAATTTATTTAATGGAAAAGGGGTAGAATATTATGAACCGGATGAGAATGGTTATGAATGCAGATATGAAGGAGAGTTTGTAGATAATAATCGTGAAGGCGTAGGGAAATGGTATGTGGATGATGAACTGATATACGAAGGAGAATTCAAGGATAATTTATACAATGGTAAAGGGATAAAATATTATGAACCGGATGAGAACGGCTATGGACGCAGATATGAAGGAGAGTTTGTAAATAATAATCGTGAAGGCACAGGGAAACTGTATGTGAATGGTGAACTGGAATACAAAGGAGAATACAAGGATAATTTAGCCAATGGATATGGAATAAAATATGAAAGAAAGAAAGGAGATGTAATTGAATACAGAGGAGAGTTTAAAAATAATAAATTAACTGGAAGAGCAAAAATATATAAAAATGGTAAATTTTTATACGAACAAGAATATTAGCAGCCAATATCAGGCAGGAGTTTTTCTGGGTAACGAGCATTTTGTTATGCAATAACAGTATGTCCTTGCGTTTTTTCTAAGAAAGCCTTATACTCAATGACAGCGAGTAATCTCGATAAAAAAGACAAAGGGGCAGAACAGCTATGAGCAGTTCAAAACATGACAATTATATACGCGGCGCACTTATGATTATACTCTCGGCATTTTGTTTTGCATGCATGAATGTTTTTGTGCGCATGGCAGGCGACATTCCGTCTGTACAGAAAAGTTTTTTCAGGAATCTGGTAGCGGCTCTTTTTGCCGCAGCGGTTATTGTCCGGAACCAGGTTCCCGTCAGGGTAAAAAAAGAGGCGCGTACAGCCCTGTTTATGCGCTGTATCTTTGGCACAATGGGCATTTTGTGTAATTTTTATGCAGTAGACCATCTGCTGGTAGCAGACGCATCGATTCTGAATAAACTGTCGCCGTTTTTTGCAGTTATTTTTTCATATTTTCTGCTGAAAGAAAAAATAACGCCTTTTCAGGCAGGATGTATTTTAATTGCTTTCTGCGGCTGCTTATTTATTGTCAGACCGGGATTTCAGAATACGGCGTTTATACCGGCTATGACAGGCGTATGCGGCGGGCTTGGGGCAGGGATTGCTTATACAATGGTGCGAAAATTGGGAACTATGGAAGTAAAAGGTCCGGTGATTGTATTTTATTTTTCCCTGTTTTCCTGTCTGGCGGTAGTTCCGTGGATTGCGTTTCACTTTGTGCCTATGTCGCCTGGGCAGACAGCAATACTGCTGCTGGCAGGACTTAGTGCCGCGGGCGGACAGTTTTCCATTACGGCAGCATATACGTATGCTCCGGCTAAAAAGATTTCGATTTATGATTATTCCCAGATTCTTTTTGCAGCAGTACTGGGATTCTTCCTGTTTGGAGAAATACCGGACGGATTTAGTTTTCTGGGCTATGGACTGGTGATTCTGGCATCGTTTGTAATGTTTTTGTATAATCGCAGAAAAGACGTGCAGTGAAAGCAGGTTTTCACAAGCCTGCTTTTTATGCTGATATGAAATTTACCGCTGCTCAGTAATAAGTGTGTTCATATTGCTTTTTTCAAGAAAAGAAGTGATAGCATGATGCATACGAGATCTGTTATGCGCAAGTGGGACAGGCAGATTATTTACCTGGCTTTTAATGCAGCTATCTTTTCTGTATCATAAATCTGTTTAAAAAAGAGTCAATAATGCCAATGTATAGCGCTGACGGCTGTTTCATGCTCATTTGTGCGGTCTCCTTTAGTTGTCATCAAATGAAAAAGTTCTTTCCTGACCGTCTGAATACCTTAATTTGTGTCCTTGTGTTTTTTGCTGGCCTGAATTGCAAAATTTTAAAATCTCGCATAACTCGAAGTCATTATTTGGGTCATATACATCTGAAGTATCTTTTTCTGCCAGCGCATCTAATAAGTTTGTAGCCTGTAGCATTTTATGCATCCTCCTTTTTAGATGATATAATATCTTTTTGCCGCCGCTATTGCGAATCAGGATTTTTTATAATAGCTTATAAAATTGTCAGTCCGCACAGTCATATCTGCCAGCATCAAATCTGCAATGACCAGTGCAGCCATAGCCTCTACGACGACGACAGCACGCGGTACGATCACCGGGTCATGACGGCCTTTGACATTTACAGTGATATTTTCCCCGTCTTTATTTATGGTTTCCTGCAAAGCGCTGATAGAAGGCGTAGGTTTAAAAGCAGCGCGGAAAATAATTTCGCTGCCGTCGCTGATACCGCCAAGGATACCGCCCGCGTGATTTGTTTTTTTGCACACTTTACCTTCTTCGTTATAATAAAAAGCGTCATTATTTGTCAGTCCGTCAGCTTTTGCTGCTTCAAAGCCGTCTCCAATTTCAAATCCTTTCACAGCCCCGATAGAAAAAATAGCTCTGGCTAATTCTGCATCCAGCTTTTGGAAAACAGGTTCTCCGATTCCGGCCGGAACGCCTGTAATCCGGCATTCCACGACTCCGCCGGAAGAATTTTGTGATTTTATGCAGCTTTCCAGATAGTCCTGTGCTTTTCTGGCAGCAGCAGCATCCGGCATATTCAGCGGGTTATTAGTGATTTCCGAAGCATCAAAATTTTCTGGATGAATACTGACCGGGCCGATACTTTTTACATAGGTCAGGAAACGGATGCCCAGTGTCTGAAGCAGTTTTGCTGCAACAGCTCCGGATGCTGCGCGGCCGATAGTTTCTCTGGCCGATGAGCGTCCGCCTCCCCGGTAATCGCGGAAACCGTATTTTTGGTCAAAAGTATAATCCGCATGGCCCGGACGGTAATAGGAGGCAATTTCCCGGTAATCTGCAGAGCGCTGGTTTTTATTATAGACTGCCATGGAAATCGGCGTTCCGGTGGTGCGCCCTTCAAAAACGCCCGATAAAATTTGCACGGCATCGTCTTCCTTTCGCGGGGTGCTGAATTTTGTCTGCCCCGGCTTTCTGCGGTTTAAATATTCCTGAATGTCGTCTTCGCACAGAGCAAGCCCTGCAGGGCATCCGTCCACGACGACGCCGACTCCTGGTCCGTGGGATTCACCCCAGGTGGTTATTTTAAAAATTGTTCCGAAAGTTGAACCTGACATAGCTGTAATTCCTTTTCTTTCTAGGTAAATTTATTTTGCGGGTTTTCTGGTTTTACACATGCTGCAGTATAGTTAAAAGGTGATCTGCACAAATTTTCCGGCTTTGCAAAGACAGCAGTTTACTCTGTCAGAATTACTTTCTTTGTAAAGACAGCAGTTTAGCCTATCAGTACTTCTTTTCCGCAAAAGGCAAAGCCGTAATGAAAAATCTGATCTTTTTGGAATCCCCGGGCAGTAAGCTCCGTGTCATATTTTTTCGCCTCGATTTGCTGGTGGGCAGCTTTTACAGTATCACAAAGAGATGTTTCTTCTTCGGCATCATATACTTTAAATTCGAGGATAAAAGCAGGGTCATGTTTTTCATAAGGCTCAAGCATCACATCATATCTGCCAAAACCGCTTTCACGGTTTGATGTGATCCGGTACCGGTTTGACAGCTCTGCAGTAAGTCCGAGCACAAATCCATGATAAAACCGTTCCGGTTCGTTTTTCACGGAAGGATGCGTTCCGGAATCAAAGGAGCTGAAGGTAAGCAGCGCTGTTTCATTCATATAGCGGTTCATGGCTTTTAAATCACGCTCCAGCAGAGCTTTGACAAATTCGTGATAAGGTACGTCTTCGCTGGAAAACCAGTCTTTGATTAAATCTTCAAACATCATACGCACTTCACGGTTTGTCAGTTCCAGACAATAAGTAAAACGGCCTGAATGACTGTCAAAAACCCTTTCGCGCACTTTAAGATACCCGCTGGCTAAAAGCAGGCTCCATATGGCAGAGCGCTTTTTTTGAAGCTGGCTGAAAATGATTTCTTCATCCAGCTGCGTATACAGAGGTTTTTCACTCAGAAGATCTTCTAACATCATTTTGGTCTGCGTATTTCCCTGGCGCAGCAGGCTGCTGATGAGCTCATTGGAGCTTGAATTGGCCCAGTACGGAGCAAACTGCCCAGTCTTTAAAAAGCAGGTAACAGACCATGGATTATAAATACTGGCAAGGCTGCCAAATGTAAATCCGTCGTACCAGGATTTTACCATGCTTTTCTGAGCAGTCATGCCAAAGGCTTTAAGCGCCTGTGTGACCTCTTCTTCTGTAAAACCAAACTGCCGGCAGTACATTTCGGAGGTTGTTGTAATAACAGTCAGATTATTTAAATCCGAAAAAACAGATTCTTTGCTGATTCTTGTAACACCTGTTAACAGACTGCGTTCCATATGGGGATTGGTTTTAAAAGAGGCATGTAAAAGCAAACGCATAAATGCCATCATCTGTTCCCAGTATCCATGGACATACGCTTCCTGAAGCGGTGTATCATATTCGTCTAGAAAAATCAGCACTTTTTTACCATAGAAACGGTGAAGCAGTCCTGACAGCTGGCTGATAGCGTAAGCGGCAGCAGTTTCTGTCATAGAAATACGGATAAGTCCGAACAGCTCCTTTTCTTTGGGGGTTAAAAAATTTTCTTCTATCAGAAATTCATACTCAGCATAAAGCTGCATGAAAAGCAGATTTACAGCTTCTAAAGCGGCTTCGTAAGTCCGGCATTTCAGGTTTGCAAAACTGATAAAAAGAACGGGATAACTTCCCTGGAGCCTGCGGTATGACAGGTCATCCCACACAGACAGCCCTTCAAAAAGTTCGCTGCAGCCCTGATACTGATTGGAAAAAAAGCATTTCAGCATGCTTAAATTCAGCGTCTTGCCAAATCGCCGGGGACGTGTAATCAGCGTTGCTGTATCTGCATTCTCCCACCATTCTTTGATGAAACCGGACTTGTCTATGAAAAAATAATGGTTCCTGCGCAGGTATTCAAAATCCTGTCCTCCGAGAGCGATGGTCTGTTTCATTGCGGCTGCCTCCATGAAATCTGGAAAATGGTTTTCATTTATTTTACATGGCATTTGATGGCATGTCAATGAAAAGAACATAATTGGCACTGGTAAAATAGGAGAATGGAACAAAATTATATATTAGCAGAGGATACGTATAATATAGAAGCAGAACGCATTTTGAAGAAGATGTGTTCTGTTTTTTTACTTTTTTCATTCTGTATATCAAAATGGTCTTATTTGAATGCAGTTTTTGGGAAATTTGTGGAAAATACACAAAAAAAGTATAAAAAAATAAGTATTTTCATATCAAAAAATGGAAAAGAAGGTAATTGCTTCTTTGGTGTTGTAAAATACTAAAATTTGATATAGAATACTTATGGTCACTATTTTAATAATAAATATAGACTAATAGAAGCTGACTGGGTTTTTAAAACAAGTATAGTGTACATGAGAAATAAGAATAGATCAAGAAATACATAGATACTAGGAGAAGAAATATGATTGTAAATGATGACTGGAAGAAAACTGATGATATAGAAATAGATCTGGCAGACCTGCTGAAACAGCTCTGCATGCAGTGGAAACAGATTTTACTCTGTGCGCTGGCATTTGCCGTGCTTGCCGGGGGATACGGGTATGTAAAAAATAAAAGCACTGCTAAAGTGCAGAATACAGACGCGGTACAGGACATTGAACTGACACCGGAAGAAGAGCAGGGCGTCCAGTCTGCAGTGCAGCTTTACAGGGAAACCGCCGGACTGGAGCAGTATCTGGAAAATTCCCTGCTGATGCGGACTGACCCGTACCATAAGCACAAAATATACCTGCTTTACAGCATTGAACAGGCAGAATGGCGGGAAGTGCAAAAGATCACAGAAAGCTATTTAAGTTTTGTGGTAAACGGCGGTGCTGCGGATGCCCTGCAGAAATCCGGCAGAGAATGGGAGATGGATAAAAGCTATCTTATGGAAATCATGACGGCGTATCAGAGAGTATACAGTTTTCCGTTCCAGATTACAGCGGATGATGCCGCAGAGCGTGGCATACAGACGGAATCAGTTTTTTATGCAGAGCTGACAGGGCCGGATGAGAAGACGGCTGGGAGTCTTGCAGATGATATGCAGAAGGTGCTGGAAGATTATTCTGCAGCAGTAAGGGAGCGGGTGGGAAACCATAAACTGAAACTGCTTCATGCAGAACATTCTGTCACGGCAGATACCGGCCTGCAGGCCCAGCAGCACGACAGACGGACACAGCTGGCATCGAACCGTGCAAATTTAAAGGCAGCGGTGGATGCCCTGAATGACGGACAGCTGGCAGTGTACCACAGGGAAGCCGGGACAGAAGATGAAAAAACGGAAAAAGGCGCTGGCGGAAAAGAGAACGGGAAGCTGGATAAAAGCGGGATGCAGGATGCTTCTGCCGCCCTGGCAAAGTATATCATTTTCGGCCTGGCCGGCGGGATTTTTGTATACTGCGGCATTTTCGGATGCCGGTATCTGTTCCGGGATACAGTGAAAAGCGAAGAGGAAATGAAAAATCTTTATACATTTCCGTTTTACGGCAGCGTTCCTTTTGAAAAACAGACAGACGGGAGGCTGGTAAACAGAATCAGGCTTGCCTGTCAGAAGCAGGGAATTACAAAGCTGTGTGCAGCTGCTGATTTTTCTTTTTATACATGGGAAAAAGAAGGCATGGAAAGCATTGCCCGGCAGCTTGAGAATTCCGGGATACATACCGTTATTGCGGATGATGCCGGCAGCAATACCGGCCTGTGGGATACGATGGCAGAAACAGGGAATGTGCTTTTGGTATGCCGGATCGGCACAACAACGCACCGGATGATTGATGATGCAATGAGGTTTTACAGGGAAAACGGCATTTCCGTAACAGGAGCCGTAGCGTTTCAGGGGCACAGATAGAAAAACCGGACAGGTCTGCGGGAGTCTGAAGGCTGCACAGACAGAGAAGGGGACATATGAATGCATGCGGGAAAGACATTATGAATGCATGCGGGAAGGAGCCTGAGATATGAGAGATATCGCGGGGCGGCGAAGCATGCCCTCTGTCGGATGCGGATAGATCAGAAAATATACAGATACCGGCTGTAAACATGGCAGGTTTTGAATGCCGTTATCCTGAATGTTTTATAAAGACGGAAATTATGCTGCCTGGCGGATATGGCAGAAAGAATTATGAAAGGGGGAGCAGGGGAAATGGAGGGCAGTTTAAACGGCAGGCGTGTGCTGCTGGTTTCGCTTTCTGGCTATAGCGACGGAATCCTGAAAAAATTAAAAGAGCTTGGCGCTGAAGCGGATCTGATAGCTGACAAGCCGAATGACGGTTTTTTCTGTAAAGCGCTTGGACGGTGCCAGGCCGGATTTTACCAGGAAGTGCTGAACTCCTATTACAAGAAGGAGCTTGCACCGTTAAAAAAGCGCGGCTATGATACTGTCATTTCTATCCGCGGCGAGTATACGCCGGTTAAGACACTGAAGCTGCTTAAATCGTATTACCCGGACAGCAGGCTTATTCTGTATATGT
The DNA here is from genome assembly GCA_910580075.1 of uncultured Eubacterium sp. GTDB lineage: Bacteria > Bacillota > Clostridia > Lachnospirales > Lachnospiraceae > Eubacterium_J. Next base: position 47,564 of record CAJTVR010000005.1, read on the forward strand.
GGGACGGGCTGCATAAGCTTAACACAAAAGGGATAGAGACAAAATGGCCGTATTATGACAAAGTATATACTTTTGACCGCATGGATTATGAAAAACATAAAAAGGAATTAAACTTTCTCCCGCTTTATTATTATGAGGACTGCATTCCGGACAGGATGCCGCCAGTGAACAGCAGTCGGTTTAAATATGACCTTTCGTTTATCGGGACAGGCCATGACGACCGCATACGGATTGTGAAAAATGTGATGGAACAGTGTGAAAGCAGCGGGCTGCGCTGTTTTTCCTATTTTTACATGCCGCATCCGGCGGTTTACCTGAAAGACAAGGCGCTGAACAGGGATTTTAGGGGTGTTGCAAGATCAGATATCCGTTTCCGGAAGGTTCCGTTTCAGAAGCTGTACCAGATTTATGCCAATTCAAAATGCATCATTGATGTGGAGAATGCCGGGCAGCACGGTCTTACAATGCGCAGCATGGAAATACTGGGGCTGAAGAGAAAACTGGTTACAACAAACAGTGATATTGTAAACTATGATTTCTATCATCCAGACAATATCCTGGTTCTGGACAGGAAAAATCCTGTGATAGACACGGAGTTTTTTAAGACACCGTATAAAGTACTGGATGAAAGGATTTATGAAAAATACAGTCTCAGCAGCTGGATTCTGGAACTGCTGAAATAGTAAATACAGACAGCAGCATGAAAGGAGCAGCTTTGAAGATACTTGTAACCGGGGCAGGAGGATACCTCGGAAAAGGGGTGGTAAAACAGCTTCTGGACGACGGGATGGAAGTTACAGCCACGGACATGAAAAACAGTTTTATAGATGCAAGGGCAGATATAAAGCCTGCCGATCTTTTTGCAGTAAAAGACCCGTACCGTTATTTCGGGCAGCCGGATGTCCTGCTGCACATGGCATGGAGGGACGGGTTTGTGCACGGCTCGGCAAGCCATATCAGCGACCTGCCGAAGCACAGCGCGTTTATAAGCAGCATGATTGATGCAGGAATCGGGCGCGTGGCCGTCATGGGCTCCATGCATGAAATCGGCTTTTATGAGGGAAGCATTAATGAATCCACGCCCTGCAATCCCCAGAGCCTCTACGGCATCAGCAAGAATGCGCTGAGAAGAATTGTGGAATTAAAGTGCAGGGAGAAGAAATGCGGGTTCCAGTGGCTGAGAGGTTTTTATATCGTGGGAAACACGGAAGACGGCAGTTCTGTTTTTTCTAAAATTGCACAGGCCGTCCGCAGGGGGGATGCAGAGTTTCCGTTTACGATGGGGTTAAACCAGTTTGATTTTCTGGACTATGATGTTTTCTGCAGGTATGCTGCCGATGCTGTGGAGCAGGATGAAGTTGACGGAATCATCAATATCTGTTCCGGCCGTCCGGAAAAGCTGGCAGACCGGGCAGAAAGGTTCATTGCAGAGAACGGATTCCGTATCAGGCTGGATTACGGGGCATTCCCGGACAGGCCGTATGATTCCAGGGCCGTGTGGGGCGATGACCTGAAAGTCCGTATGGTGGAGAAGCGCAGGCAGAATCCGGACAGCGGGGAGGACAGGCCATGCTGAAAAACAGGTATTCATTTTCGGAATTTCTGAAAACGGCATATTCCCTGGTGCTTACAAAACTGACGCTGCCGCAGGCAAGACTGGTGCGCAGGCCGGTGTATATCCGGGGGAAAAAATCCCTGGGCGGGGCAGAGAACCTGACAGCCGGAAGGTTCTGCAGGTTTGACCTGGACGGGAGAAAGAAAACGCTTTACATCGGGGAAGGATGCGAATTCGGGGACATGACGCATATCGTCGCATTAAGGAAAGTCGTGATCGGGGACCATGTGCTCGCGGCATCCAAATGCTTCATCAGCGATACCAGCCATGGCGTTTATAAAGGAATGATGCAGGACAGGCCGGGCGAACCGCCGGGAAAACGGAAGCTGGCAGCAGTTCCCGTAAAAATAGGAAACAACGTGTGGATCGGAGAGAACACTGTGATTCTTGCAGGCGCTTCCATCGGGGACGGATGCATTATAGGCGCTAACAGCGTGGTATGCTCAGACATACCTGCGGGCTGCATTGCAGCCGGGGTGCCGGCAGAAGCCATAAAAAAATATGACAGAAGAACTAAAAAGTGGAAAAAGATAAATGAAAAATAAAGTGATTGTGGTTTCCGGAATCAACCTGTTTGAAGGAGGCCCGCTGAGCGTATATAAAGACTTTCTGGATGCGCTGGTTTCGGCGGGCGTGGCAGCGGATAACTGGATAATCCTGTATGTGCATAAAAAGGAGCTTTTCGCGGATTACGAACAGCATGCCAGGATTGTGGAACTGCCGGAATCCAGAAAAAATTATCTGCGGCGTCTTTACTATGAGTATATCTATTTTGCAGGGATCAGCAGAAAGCATAAGATTGATTACTGGATATCCCTGCATGATATTACTCCCGGTGTCAGGGCCGGGCATTTATATACCTACTGCCATCAGCCGGCACCGTTTTACAGGCCGGACAGGACAGACTGGAAATACAGCAGGAAAGTGTGCGCATTCGCCCTGCTTTACAGGTATTTATATGGAATCAATATCAGAAAGAATGACGCGGTGGTTGTCCAGCAGAACTGGATAAAAAAAGAATTCATGAGAATCTACGGAATAGAAAACGTGATAACAGCCAGGCCGGAAAGAGGCCTCAGCATGGCAGAAGCAGACAGCGGGAACGCAGCAGCTGCAGAAAACAGGCCGTATATTTTTATATACGCCTCATACCCGAGGAGTTTCAAAAATTTTGAAGTTGTATGCGAGGCATGCAGGCGTCTGGGAAGCAGGCCGGATTACCAGGTGTACCTGACCCTTAAGGGAGACGAAAATCCGTACAGCCGGTATTTATACAGGAAGTTCGCAGACCTGAAACAGATTAAATGGCTGGGAATCCTGCCAAGGGAGGAACTGTTCCGCCGCTACCGGGAATCGGACTGCATGATATTTCCTTCCAAGCTGGAAACATGGGGACTGCCGGTAAGCGAATACAGAATGACGGGAAAACCTGTAATTTTAGCAGATCTTCCATATGCACATGAAACAATAGGGGAATATGGAAAGGCATGTTTTTTTAACTGCCGGGATGCGGAACAGCTGGCCCGGATTATGAGGCGGGTAATGAAGGGAACATATGTATTTTCCAGGCATCCGGCACCTGAAAAGCCGGATGCAGAAAACTGGACTGAGCTGTGTCATCTGATATTTAAGGAAGAATAGATGCAGCATGCGGGGACAACGGGCATAATCAGGCGAAGGATAAGGAAAGGGTATACATGAGGATGGAAAATTGAGAAAGATAGCATTAATTGTGGGGGATATTTCCCGCAGCGGAGGAACGGAAAGAGCAGCTGTAAATATGGTGAATGCAGTTTCTTCCAAAAAGAATAAATTCATTATAATAAGTGTATTTTCGGCGGATGGAAGTACCCCTTTCTTTCAGCTGTATAAACAGACTTATATAGTAAATCTGGGATATAGAAAGCAGGAAGGTCTTTTGAGGTATGGTGTATATATGAAGCTCAAGAAAGATCTGGAAAGAATGATAACGAAAAGTAAAATTGATATTATAATCGGAACAGGACATCAATTTAATTGCGTAATTGCTCTTCTATCTTCCAATATTGCAAAAGCTGCCTGGGAGCATTTTGTATATGAGGCAGTTCCTTTTTCCAGCAGACTGATTCGAAGATGTTTGTATTGGAAACTCAATAAAGTTATCCTTCTTACACATTCGGATAAAAAGAGATACGGATTTATAAAGAATGAAAGAAAGATAGTCATACACAATAGCAGTTCATTTTGCTGCGATGAATCCGCAAATTTAAAATCAAATCGGATTATTATTGTGGGAAGGCTGGACAAAATCAAATCACTGGATTCAGTGATCCGGGTAGCTCACATGGTGAAGAAAGCTATTCCAGACTGGAAATTTGATATTTTTGGTGAAGGAGACGAAAAATCGCACCTTTTAAGAATGATAAAAAGATATAAACTGGAAGGTTATGTCAGTCTGAAGGGGACAACAGATGATATAAAAAGAGAGTATTTAAATTCCAGCATGATTTTGCTTACATCTTTATTTGAGGCGCTTCCAATGGTGCTGGTAGAAGCACAAACGTGCGGGCTGCCGGTCATTGCATTTGACTGTCCGAACGGACCAGGAGAAATTATAACAAACGGGAGAAATGGTTATTTGATTTCTGGCAGAGATGAAATAATGATGGCGCATAGAGTTGTTCAGCTTGCAAAAGATGATGCATTGTCAGCGCAGTATAGCAGGGCAGCAAAGACTGATTCAAAAAGATTTGCCTGGGAAATAGCAGTAAAGAAATGGGATGGTCTTTTTGATGAATTGCTGGATGCTGTGAGGTGACAAGATGGATGACAGGTATGTGTGCAATCAGAATAGTTTAAGTTTGAAACATAGACAGGCTGAAAAGAGGCTTGTTTTTTTATGCGGCCTGGTGGGAGCAGCAGCTCTGGCAGCTGCTCCAATGCAGTACAGTCAGAATTTATGTATCTTTTTTCTGATACTTTTTTCAGCTGCTTTTATTTTATTTTTGAAATACGAAAAATTGAAAAATTATTTTAATTTTCCGGTTGTTTTTTCAATAACCTATTTTTTTGTATATTTTGTTTATCCTGTTTTTATTTATCCATATGATAAGTACCGTTTTTTTTCATTTGCTTTTGGATTTAATGAGAATGTCATAACAAAAGCGACAGGACTGGCATTGCTGGGATATATATCGTTTATGGCAGGTCTGATGCGGGACGGAAAAAAACATAGAAGAGTTCGGTTCATAGGCAGCTTTTCTCCGCTGGCAGACAAGTATAAGTCTTCAGATACCCGCTTTGTTACATTGCTTGTAATAATATTTACTGTAATCGATATTATAAGGGTTGTTCAAAGTGGAAGTGAGAGACTATCAGGTGATCAGGGAGGAATATGGGGATATTTTTTATATATAAAAAATTGTGTTTTTGCAGTATCGGTAACTATGCAGTTATGCTGTTTGAAAAAAGAATATGCAGCAGCTGTGAGTATATTTAAAAAGAATGCACTTTTATGGATAGTTATAATGACCGATATCCTCGTTTGTTTTGGAACAGGGAGAAGAACGGATCCGATTTTCTTATCGCTGCTTATCCTTGCTGGAGTTTTTCTGCATCGAAGAAAGTTTTCAATTTGGAAAATGATTTTGATAGTGGCAGCAGGTGTATTTTTTATGAATATGATCAGACTTGCAAGAATGGAAGATGCAGCTGCTTTTTCATTTAATATTATTGATATGGCACAAGATTTGATTCTTAATAACTATACGTTATATGTTGCATATGACTATGTTGGGGAAAATGGCATGGTGCCATTTACACTGATAGGTTCGCTGCTGAGGATTTTTCCATTTTTACTGGGGATCACAGTGAGAATATTTGATATCCCATATTTTCATGTGTATTCAGCTTCTTTTTTCACCGTTTTGATATTGAAAGAGAATGCAGGATCGTTAGGATTGGGTACAAATATAATTGCGAGTTTATATTTGGGAGCCGGATTATTTGGTGTGATTGCTGGTATGTATTTTTATGGAATGCTGGTAAAAAAATGCTCGCTGAAGGCATCTGAAAATAATCCATATAAAGTTTTACTGTTTTTAATATTAATGGGAGTGTCTGTGTATAATGTCCGGTCAGAATATTTCTATGCGGCCGGGCTTATGACAGTATCCATGGTGATGATGTATTTGTTCAGAAAAATAAGATTATAGTAAAACTTTTTCTATATCATGAATACAGATGTAAATAAAGAGTTGGGAATAAGTTATGCAGAATTATATAAATGCTGAAAATGGAAAATGTACGATGCCTCTGGTTTCAGTGGTCATGCCGTGTTTTAACTGCGAAAAATATATACAGGAAGCAGTGATGTCAATAACGAACCAGTCATATCAAAATCTGGAAATTTTACTGGCAGATGACTGTTCAGTGGATGGTACATTTAAAATTATACAAAGCATGGCAGAACATGATGAACGTATTCACATCATCAGACACTGTACAAACAAAAAAATCGTAAATACTTTAAATGAACTTGTGTGTAAGGCAAAGGGAAAATATATAGCGAGGATGGATGCAGATGATATTTCACGTCCAGACAGAATTTTAAGACAGGTGGAGTATATGGAGAACCATCCGGACTGTTCTGTGTGTGGAGCAAATGTGAGGTATATAGCTGATCATGGAAAAAAATTTGAAAAGACTTCTATGCCAGAGGAGTATGCAGATGTGAAATATTTTTTGAAATTTTTCAATCCGGTTTTTCACCCGGTGATACTGGCCAGGGCAGAGGTTTTAAAAAATCATCCGTACGATCAGGAATATCTGTATGCGGAAGATTACGAATTATGGTGTCGGCTTGTATATAAAAACGGATTTAATATTGCAAATCTTCATGAAGAGCTGCTTTTGTACAGAACATATTCCGGTCAGACAAGCAGTATACATCACAAATTACAGAATAAAATTGCGGCAGATATTCAGAAAATATACACCATGCAGAATGAAAGAGACGCTGACATACATCATGCAGTTTTTTATTCCGGGCGGCATGGATGTACTGCAGATACTGTAAAGTATATATTAAGAATACAAAAGGAATTAAAGACAAAACCAGTGTATGCATCTATAGCAGCGGAGGCTAAATTGCTATCTTATCTTAGAAGACAGAGAAAAAATACCTTAATTTTTAGACTCCTGATGAGCCGGCTTGGAATCATGACAGTTATGAAGGATAGAAAGAAAAAAGAAATGAGAAAACGGGAATTAAAATATGATGTAAAAAGTTAGAGGTGAGGTGTTATTATAAATGATTCCTAAAATAATCCACTATTGTTGGTTTGGAAACGGAGAACTGACAAAACTTGCCCAAAAATGTATTGCTTCATGGGAAAAGTACTGCCCGGAATATACAATAAAGCGCTGGGATGAAAATGTATTTGATGTATCTTCCAACAGATATGTAAAAGAAGCCTATGAAGCAGGAAAATGGGCATTTGTGACGGATTATGTCAGGTTATATGCTTTACTTCAGGAAGGAGGCATATATATGGATACAGATGTAGAGGTGGTGAAATCACTGGATACATTTTTAAATCACAAAGCATTTTCCGGGTTTCAGAAGACAAAAGAAATTCCAACTGGAATTATGGCGGGAGAAGCTGGATTTGAGCTGTTTCAGGAACTTTTGAATGATTATGAAGACAGGAGCTTTATACTGACGGGAAAGAGATATAATGATACAAATAATGTGACTTATATTACAAATACATGTCTGCTGAAAGGTTTGAAACTAAATAATCAATATCAGGAAATTGAAGGATTTGCTTTATATCCTTCAGATTATTTTTGTGCAAAGGATTATCTTACAGGGGAATTAAAAATGACAGACAGAACCTGCACGATACATCATTTTGCCGGCTCATGGGTCTCACCTAATATCCGAAAATGGATGGCGTTTTCTAACAGTCTTAGCCAGCGGTTTGGAGAGAGGAAAATAAATGCAGTTATGGAAACGTTTCCTTTAAAGGCTGTCAGGCATTTATATATAAGAGGCATACGTGAATCAATAAAAGATATCAGTATGTATTTAAATAAGGAATAATGCAGAAAAATGAGTATTAGAAAAAAAGCTTTGGTTATTGAAATACATCCTTACCACTTTTTTCTCATTCCAGGCAGTGTCAGATATCTGGAAGAATTAGGATTTATAGCAGATATTCTGACCAGAGAGAATAAGGATGCAGATGATATACTGCTAAATGCAAATGTGAATAATAAACGTTATTTATTTGATGACCTGAATGTCAGGCAGATTTTGTCAGGAATATGTGTAGAAGAATATGATTTTATTTTTCTCACATCTTTGGAATATTTTCATGATAATCTAAAAGAAAGTGCATTAAAATTTCTTCGCTTTCCTGTCGCGGTAAGGGATAAAATTGCTGGAATTCAGCATCATCCAGAACTGATCGAAGAGCTGGGGCATGAATGGATGGCTGAACAGGGAAGAATATTTGTATTATCAGATGTTACTTGGAATAATATAAAACTGAAACGGTTTATTCCATTTTTTCTTGGAAATTTTTATATTCGAAACACGAATAATAGAAATATTATGACTGTAGGTAATAGTGGAAACCGGTATTATATATCAAGGCTAATTGATTATATACGGAAAAATTGTAAAGATATAGAATATCAGATTCATATGATAGGGGCTATTCCAAGATATATGTTCCTGAAATGGGTAAAATATTTATTCAGACATTATGCTGGCACAGTTATATATAGTAATAAGAACAAATATTATAGAAATATATGCAGTTTCAAATCAATGAAAAGTATACATCTGTTTGGACGTTTAGATTATCCGTCAATGTATGCAGAATTACAAAAGCAGAGTTTTATATTAATCGGAATGGATCCGCTGACGCAGGACAACTTTTATAAAGGGCTGACCACAGGTTCATTGCTGCTCGCATACAGCTTTGGAAAACCATGTATTTTGGAAGAACACTTTGCAGAAGCTTATGGACTGGATGCATCAATGGCAGTTATTTTTCGGGATAGTGAGATGGACGGAATTGAAAAGGCAGTTTATATGGACGATGAAGCATATGTACAGCTGGTAAACAATTTTGAAAAAAAAGCAGATGAAGCAGAAAGAGAATCGGTGTTCAATTTAAAAACTCTGCTGGTAAGAATGAATATTTTTGAGTAAGATTTGAGTGGGTAAGATGACAGATGGTAAAGAATGAATGCAAAGGATGAAAATGAATATCAGCTGCTGCATGAAGGCATCCGGCAGTTGTCTCAGAAAACATTTAAACTGTCACTGAACAATCTGGCAGAAGCAGTAATCAGGAATAGAAAACATAGCTGAGAAGGTTTGCAGGAGAGAGTATTTTATGGATAAGGGAAGAATGTCCTGGGCAGATATTTCGAAAGGGATAGGAATACTGATGGTAATGTTTGCCCATAACAGGCTTGAAATGAATTATGCATCACGGCTTTGCGCTGGCTGCCATATGCCCCTTTTTTTCATACTGGGGGGGGTGATACTTAAAGTCAGCACAGGTTACTGGAGTTTTTTGAAAAGAAAATTTAGGGGTATTATGATTCCCTATTGTCTGCTTTCTATGGTATATGCGTATGGATATGTGATTAGCGGAAATCAGGGGATGGTGCTTACAACGGTGAAAGATACCATTTTTCTGCGGGGAACTGGGACTTTATGGTTCCTGCCGGCATACTTTTTTGCAGTATCCCTGACTGGGGCAGCGGTAAAATATTTATCAGGAAAGAAATTTTTATTTCTGTTTATTCTTTTAGCGGTGCTGACTGTATTATTCAATATATTATCTGGAGAATATTTTTCAAAATATTATGTTCTGACAAGAATTTTATATGCTTCCATATATGTGGGTATGGGACATTTGCTAAAAAATTTATTTGAAAGAAACGGCAGGCGGCTGAACCTGCTGGCAGTCCTGCTGATTCCATATGGAATAATGTGCACGCAGGAGGGGATATTTAAATTTGACCTTCATTACGCAAGCATTGATAATCCGTTACTATACCTGATTTTAGGAATGACAGGAAGTATTGGGATTATCTGCCTTAGCAGATTGATTTCAAATCATGCCGTGCTGGAGTATTACGGAAAAAACTCACTTTTTTATATGGGGATACATTTACCGTTTGCTATTTTGCTAGAGGGAGTATTTGAGGGAAGAATGCTTCATAGTTACATGTACCAGATCGCAGGTTTTTTGATTACTCTGGCGTCATGTTTTATTATTCACTTTTGTTATACGAACTTTATTAAGAACCAGCCTGCTAAGTTTTTTTGAGGAAAGACCGATGATTAAAAGTTTTGAAAATTTGATAAAAAATATACGCAGCAGGATTTCGAAATCCTTATATAGTGCGGTAAGAGAGGAATTAAGAGGAGATATTACCATTACATATTCCATCGTTAATGCGATGATTGAAATGCAAAAAACATTTTCAAAATATAAAAATGCGAATGCTGGAAAAGATGTTGTGATAATTGCAACGGGGCCTAGTCTGGATGAGTTTAAGCCTATAGAAAATGCGGTCTACATAGGGATGAATAAATGTGTTTTATATGACAAAGTAAAATTTGATTATATTTTTATGCAGGATTACGGTGCGGTTGCTGATTATATTGAAGAAATTACGAAAGACAGATTTAAGGATACCAGGCGTTTCTACGGAATCATGCCGCAAGGGTATTATAATGAAATATTTCAGCGAGGTGCGGAAATTCCAGAATCTATTGCTATAAGGCATAACGCAGAAAGATATTATGTTCCTATAGGCTGGTCTGAAGAGTTTCAAAGGGTATATCCGCTTGACATAAGCAGCCAGATTATGGCAATAGGCGGGTCAGTGGTATCTGCCGCATTTCAGTTTGCACTGTATACAAATCCTAAAAGGATCTATCTGGCTGGGTGTGATGTGAGTGGAGGCCACTTCGGAGGAGATAAGATGCCGTCTTCGGATCAGACTGACATGGTATTTTGGAGCGACAGAAAAAGATTTGCGGAGATCTGGTATCCGGAGACGGAGATCATATCAGTAAATCCCAGGGGACTGAAAGGAATGTTTAAGGATATGTATCAGTCCTGAACATAAGAATGCATTGACGGTAAAATTAAAAATGGGCAAAATAAAGATTTTAATACAAATCACAAAAGACATATGGAGACTGCTGTCTGTAAAACGCAGAAAAGGGCTTGTATGCCTGCTTTTTTGTGCAGCAGTTTCGGGAATTTTAGAAATGATGAGCATTTCACTGCTGCTTCCGTTTGTAAATTATGTGCTGGATATAGATTCATTAAGGAATCATGAACGGTTTGGAGCTTTATTTCATGGCTTCAATGATACTGGAACGGTGTTTTTGCTAAGTGTGCTGCTTATCATTTGCTTTTTTATAAAAGATTTAATCCTTATTTTAATCAGGAATTACCAGATAGCTTTTGCGAATCTTGTGCAGAGAGAACTGTCTGTAACTCTTATGAAAGCATACATAAGTAAAGGATATCTGTTCTTTACGAAATCTAAAATCCATGAGCTGTGCAGGGGGATAGGCGGAGATATTGACGGCGTTCGTGATATGATTGATAATCTGATCTCTTTTATAATCAACATTTTTACGTTGTTATTTCTCGGGTTGCTGATCGCAGCAAGTAATATAGTCTTTGCAGCTGCTGTTATTGTATCATTTGCTTTTATCATGTATGTTTTCGTAAGTGCAACGAAAAAGAAACTGAAAAAATACGGGAAAGATTATCAGTATTATAACGGAATGATTGGAAAGTATTCTTTAGAAGCGTTTAAAGGGATAAAAGAGATTCTTGTTAACAATAAAGAAAAGTATTTTATAGATCATTACAATGAATCCTATCGTCGGAGAAATGAAGCTCAAAAGAAAAAAGTTATGACTGAAGAGTCTGCAAAAAGGCTGATCGAGGTATTTATTATAGCCGGGACGGCATTATTTATGAGTATTTCAGTATTGAATGGCAGTTTTAATATGATGCTGCCACAGCTTGCTATAGTGGTTATGTCATTTGTAAAAATGTATCCAACTGTCTATGCGCTTATATTTAATATGAATGCATTGATATTTGGAAGGCCCGCGCTGGAAGCTGCCAAAAATTCATTCCATGGATTCGATGCTGCAAAGATATATGAAACAGATTATCAGTATGGAAAGAAAATGAGTGTGGAATCCATAAAGATGGATGGTGTGAAATGGATTTATCCTGATACTGAAAGAGTGATATTGGATGATGTCTGTCTTACAATCAAAAAAGGGGACTGTGTTGCTGTTATTGGGGAATCTGGGGCAGGGAAGACGACAATTGCAGATATGATGCTTGGCCTGTATAAACCGGTAAGCGGAGATATCAAAGTAAATAATATAAGCATATATAAAGACCTTGTGGACTGGCCTGCCATGACAGGCTATGTTGCACAGGATTTGTTTTTAGCTGAGGGGACAATCAGACAGAATGTTGCATTCGGAATATGTGAAAACGACATAGATGAAGAAAAGGTCTGGGATGCACTGGACAGAGCGAATCTGTCCGGATTTATTAAGAAGCTGGATGGAGGACTTGATACATGGGTTGGAGAAAATGGAATCCGGCTGTCTGGAGGTCAAAGACAAAGAATTGCAATTGCGAGGGTGCTGTATAAAGATCCCGAGTTTATTATCTTTGATGAGGCAACGTCAGCACTTGATACAGAAACAGAGGAAGCAGTAATGGAATCTATTCTGAATCTGAAGAAATATAAAACAATGATAATTATTGCGCACAGGCTCAGCACAATAGAAAATTGTGACAGGGTATATGAGATTAAGGATGGAAAGCTGATAAACAGGAGCAGATAAATGGGATATATAATAAGACAGTGGGAAAAAGAAAAAGATTATAACATATCCTTTGTTTATAATAGATTTGATCTTATCTATGAAAATAATAACTATATTCTGACATCGGATGATGACAAATCAATTGTAATTCCAGTGCATGTAGAAGGAAAAAATGCGTTTGCAGGTTTGTGGCTGGCTGATATAAGCACATCATTATGTGAAAATATTTTTGACTATATTCTAAACTATTTCAAGCTTGACAGCATTTCATATAAAAACAGTATCTGTGCTGTTGGAAAATACAGTATATCAAATCAATGGAAGATTCTGCTGCCCGAAGCGCCGGATGAATTGTCTGCCAGGCTGAAAAAGAAGGGGAAGTATAATTTAAGAAGAGAAGAAAAACTTCTGAATGAAGAACATGGCCCGTGCCATTATTATGAGTATTCTGATATTCCGGAAGAAATAGTGAAGGAATATTTTATTCAAAAGAAAGAAAACATGGGAACGGAATATGAAATGACGCCATATGAGTATATAGAAGAATTTCATGTTACAAATGGATATGTAATGAAAATCAATGATGAAATCATTTCTGTGCTTTTCTCATGTGAACAGACCCGGTTTGTATATTTGGAAAATCTGTCTTATAAAAAAGAGTATGCAAAATATTCATGCGGATTTCTTCTGTATACTTATTTTTTGAATACTTTGATAAGCAAAGGGAAGGCAGGGGTTTATTTAGGAGACGGGCACCAGCAGTATAAGACAAGATACGGAGCTGTGGAACAGGAGACTTATAATGGAACATATTTTAAAAATAAGTCAAAGGAACTTGAGTATTTTGTCAAACGAAATATAATGAACCGTTTATTCAGAAAATGATTTACAAAATAGAAAAGGAGACAGCTGTTGGATCATAAAAAAGTATCAATCATTACATTGACATATAACCAGTTAAATAAGACGAAGCAGTTTATGGATTCATTATATAAATATACGGATTCTGAGTTTTTTGAACTGATTGTAATAGATAATCATTCAAAAGATGGTACGAAAAATTATCTGAAAAGCCTGGAAAAAGAAAAAGGAATCAGGCTGATCTGCAATGATCATAATATGGGGTATGCCAGAGGAAACAATCAGGGACTGCGTATGGCGGAGGGAGAAATGATTGGCCTGCTAAATAATGATATTTTGCTTTCGCCCCGCTGGCTGGAAAATGTGATCAAAACGTTTGAAGAACATAAAGACGCAGGACTTGTATCGCCGGTTATGCTGATAGATTTGGAAGAATCATCTGGAATATCATGCAGGAAAGAGAATTATATGAGGTTTGGCATGGAGTATGCCGCCAAAGCGGAATGCAGCAGCGAAAAGTTTTTGTATCCGCAGTTTTCATGTGTGTTTCTTAAAAGAGAACTGCTGGATACCGTTGGCTATCTGGATGAGAAATTTACTCCTGCGTTTTATGAAGATGATGACTATACTATTCGAACGTGGAGGAAGGGTTATAACTGCTATATATGTAACAGAAGTTTTTATTTCCACGACCATTCTGCCACATCCAGGCATATACATAATTCAATTATGTCTAGGAATGAAAAATATCTGGAAGAAAAAGACTATCTGGCTTACAAAGTATGCATGCTTTGGAACGAAAATATAAAATTGAAAAAAGAGGCTGAGAAAACTTTATATTATAAAGTAAAAAGAATAGTGAAAAAAATTATAAAAAAGCCTTCTGTTCCACAAAATAGAAAGCGGCAGCAGTGAGCGGGGATATGTAAAAATGTCAATGAGGAAAATAGTAAAAAGGATTAGTATCAATATAAAAGACACAAAGCGCATGGCTAAGTATAAAAAACTAAAACCCGCTTCTACGGGTGAAGATATGAGAATGGCTGCAGACATGATAAAAAAGCTGACCACGCTGAGACCCCAAAATGTATTTGAAATTGGGGCAAATTTAGCGCAGGATGCAGAAGTTCTAATGCAGGAGTTTGCTGAAAGGGGGGGGGTAAGACCAGACAGCGTTTATGTGTTTGAAGCACATCCGCAGTTATTCAGGTATATAAAAAGGCTGCATAGATTCAATGCCTATCATTGTGCAGTATCTAATGAAGATGGAAATCATATGTTCCATATGCCCGATGCGCTGGCTTCAAACAGCGGGGTGTCATCGCTTCTTGAGAATCATGAATTCAATTATACACAAAAGGTAAAAGTAAAGACAATACGAATGGATACTTTTATGAAAGACCACAGCATAACAGCAGCTGATTTCGTGAAAATAGATGTTGAAGGATGCACATGGGAAGTGTTAGATGGATTTGGAGACAGGCTTCGGGATGTACGTGCAATCCAATTGGAAGCAGAACATACAGAGGCCTGGAAAGGAGAAAAATTATATTACGATATTGAAAAAAAGATGACAGAAAGCGGATTTGAACTGCTGTGGTTTGAACGAAAATTCGACCAGAGTGATTCCCTATGGGTAAAAAAAGAGTTTGTGAAGATTCAGCCGTGATGAAACAATGTATTAGGATACTGGAAATATGGGAATAAAGAATAAGCTGAAAGATTATTACATAAATGTATGCACTCAAAAATTAAATATTGATAAAGAAGATAAAATACTGGTGGTTGCACCGCATCCGGATGATGAAACATTGGGTGCTGGCGGACTGCTGGCTTTATATGATCATTGTGACGTTATTGTTGTAACAGATGGAAGAATGGGAAACCCTGAATGGAATGCAGATAAGACTGCAAGGGTAAGAGAGAAAGAGCTGGAAGAAGCTATGGAGGCTGCTGGAGTAAAGAAGGTATACCGGCTTGGATTTCATGATTCCAGGCTTAGAGGAAATGAAAGACTTTCTGGAGCAGATATCAGAAAGTACGATTATATATTCCTGCCGGGAAAATACGAAAACCATCCTGACCATACTGCTGTAAATAAAATTTTCAGGCATTTAGCAAAATCTCAGAACCGGTACTGCCCAATATATGAATATGAAATATGGACTCCGTTAAGAAATCCGACTCACTATCTGGATATATCAAAATATGTTCAGAAAAAGAAAGACATGATATCAAAATACAAGTGTCAGCTGAAACATGTAAATTATTATAAAATACTGGATTTGAATTCTTACAGAGGCATGATGTATGGCTGCGGCTATGCAGAGGCATTTGAGCAGGTTCTTCCTTTTACAGAAAAATTGAAAAGAAAAACAGTTATAAAAATGATTCAGATATATAGTACAGTATGCAAAAGTATGAAATACTTACAGGTTTGTCTGAAGAAAATGAAAAAGTTAATTTAAATACAGGTATGATACGAAGGAGGATATTCGAATGAGTATAAAAGCGTTAGTTGCAGTCCGGTCCGGTTCGACAAGAGTTTTAAATAAAAATATCCGCACATTTGCTGGAAGCAGCCTGCTTGAAATCAAGCTGCAGCAGCTGAAACGGATCAAAGAACTGGATGGAATCGTAGTGAATTCCAATGATGAGCAGATGCTGTCAGTAGCACGCGGTCTGGGATGTGAGACAGTCCTGCGTGACCCGTATTATGCGTCGAATGACGTTTCTATGAGCGATGTTTATAAGAACATGGCAGAGAATACGGACTCAGACATTATTGCCTACATAAACGTAACGAATCCGCTGCTTTTAGATGAGACTATTTCAAAAGCAATCGCCCGGTATTATGAAGGAAGAAAGAAATATGATTCTTTAAATTCTGCACATCTGGTCAAAGAATTTCTGTTTAAAGATAATCTGCCGGTCAATTATGATCTCCGTCATCAGCCACGCAGCCAGGACCTCCCGGATATTGCA
This sequence comes from uncultured Eubacterium sp., assembly GCA_910580075.1. GTDB lineage: Bacteria > Bacillota > Clostridia > Lachnospirales > Lachnospiraceae > Eubacterium_J. The sequence goes on from CAJTVR010000005.1 coordinate 63,916, forward strand.
GCGCTTAATTTTGCAGTCAGCATTCTGGAACGCCAGACAATGATTGAATGTAAAAATGTTGTGGGATACAGGCCAGATATTTATGTGATTGATGAAGTAGAGGCAACTGATATTGATAATCAGATTGATTTTGATTTTGCAGAATTTGTATATAAATACAGGACTGCTAGAAAGGTCTGACTGGAAGGATATTTTAAAAGGAGAGAATTTATATGAAGTATCTTGTTACAGGAGCTGCCGGTTTTATCGGTTCTGCATTGGCAGGGTATCTCATTCATGAGGGAAATGAGGTAGTAACCATTGATAATTTATCCAGCGGGGTACGTGAAAATATACCGGGGGGGGTGATATTTATAGAGGGAGACTGTTCTTCCCCGGATATTATTAAGAAACTTGAAGATATGAGGTTTGATGCAATTTTTCATATTGCAGGACAAAGCGGAGGGGTAACCTGCTGGGATAATCCGGTTTATGATCTGAATTCCAATGTGACATCCACACTGCTGCTTTTGGATTATGCACGAAGGCATGACTGTAAGACGTTTGTTTATGCCAGTTCTATGTCCGTATACGGGGATGAAAATCCGTGCCCGGTCCGGGAGGATGACCAGCTTAAGCCAAAGACTTTTTATGCGGCAGGAAAAATAGCAAGTGAGCACTACATGAGAATTTATGCGGAAGAATACGGCATTAAATGTACGGCACTGAGATTTAATAATACTTATGGGCCGGGGCAGAATATGAGAAATCTGAAGCAGGGAATGGTCAGTATTTTTTTAGCATATGCAATCAAAGAACATCACATACCGGTTTTGGGAGATAAGGAAAGATACCGGGATTTTGTATATATTGATGACCAGGTTAAAGCATGTGTCATGGCTGCCAGGGGAACAGAGAAGGAATTATTTAATGTTTATACGACTGCGACAAATCGAAAGACAACATGTGGCAGGCTTATTGAAATGATACAGGAACTGCTTCCTTTTGAGGTTACTGCTGAGTACAGGGGCAGTACACAGGGAGATCAGTATGGCATTTTCTGTTCCTATGAGAAAATTCAAAATGCACTCGGATGGGAGCCGGAAGTACGGCTGGAAGAAGGGCTGAAGATTATGGTGGAATGGGCGATGCAGACAGTTTATTGAAAAGGAGAAGAAGATTTGAAAAAAGTATTGTTTGTTTTCGGTACCAGGCCGGAGGCAATAAAAATGTGTCCTCTGGTACTGGAACTTAAAAAGCGCTCAGGGATGCATGCCGCTGTCTGTGTTACAGGGCAGCACCGTTTAATGCTCGATCAGGTGCTGGATACGTTTCATGTCATACCGGATTTCGATCTGTCTATTATGAAAGACAAACAGACGCTTTTTGATATTACAGCCGGTGTGTTAAATGGTATGGAGCCAGTACTTGAAAAAGCCAGTCCTGATCTTGTCCTTGTTCATGGCGATACAAGCACTTCATTTGCGGCAGCATTAACAGCTTTTTACAAGCAGATTCCTGTTGGACATGTGGAAGCTGGATTGAGAACATATAATAATTATTCGCCCTATCCGGAGGAATTCAATAGAGAAGCAGTCGGAGCAATTGCTTCTTTTCATTTTGCTCCCACAAAGAGAGCAGCGGAGAATCTGCTTCAGGAAGGTAAGACCAGGGAATCCGTATTCATCACAGGAAATACAGCAATTGATGCGCTGAAAACGACAGTACGTGGTGATTATCACCACCCGGAATTAGAGTGGGCGGCAGGTTCCAGACTTATTCTTATTACTGCACATCGCCGGGAAAATCTGGGACATCCTATGGAACGGATGTTTAGAGCTATTAAGCGGGTTTTGGATGAACATGGCGATGTAAAAGCGATATATCCGATACATATGAATCCGGCTGTGAGAGTGGCCGCCCGGACTGTTTTTGGAAATGACTGCAGGATTCGTCTTATTGAACCTCTGGATGTCCTGGACTTTCATAATTTTATGAAGCAGTCATATCTGATCCTTACTGACAGCGGCGGAATACAGGAAGAAGCGCCAGCGCTTGGCAGGCCGGTACTCGTAATGAGAGATACAACTGAAAGGCCGGAAGGAATCGAGGCTGGTACATTGAAACTGGTGGGAACAGACGAAGATGCAATCTATAAGGCATTTACAGAGCTTTTGGACAGTGAAACAGAATATACAAAGATGGCACATGCGTCGAATCCTTATGGGGACGGCTGTGCCTGTAAACGAATAGCAGATGTTTTGGAGCATGGCAGCTGTAAAGAATTTAATGCTTATGAAAGCATAGGGGTATACTTTTGAAAAATATAAATAGTCAGAACAGCGGACAGGGTTATATGTATGAGTTTGCATTTTTATTAAAAACATGTAAACGAGATTTTAAGTATGTCAGCCGGTTATTGAAAACATTCATAAAATATAATGCCGAAAAGATTCATTTATTTTTGGTCGTAGAAGAAGAATCGCTTCAGAAATTAAAAGATCTGGTACCTGAAACAGATCATGAAGACATAACGATTCTGACCGATGAACTGTTTGGCGGGTATTTTTCTAAAGGACCGGTCGGAGAACTTTCCGCAGGATATATCAATCAGGAAATAGTCAAGCTGGTCTTTCACAAATTCCGTTTATCAGCCAATTACCTGCCTGTGGATTCAGATGCTTTTTTTATCCGGAAGTTTTATTATAGAGATTTTATGTATAATGAATATGAACCGTATACAGTTCTTTATGAGGAAAGTGAATTTTTTAGTGATCCGCAGTATTATAAAAATTATTCTGTTAAGAAAAAAGAATGGCTGAAAAATATTTGCAGAGTTCTGGAATTTGATGATACAAAAATCTGCAGCTGTCATGGGTTTCAGATCATTTCGTCAATAGTTATGGAAAAATTTGAAAAAATAGTATTGGAGCAGAATCAGTATACTTATGCTGATTTAATGAAAATAGCACCATTAGAGTTTTCATGGTACAGTATTTTTCTTCAAAAATCCAATGTAATAAAAATACATCCGTGCGGAGAAATATTTAAAACATTTCATACGCCTTATGACCATGCGTTATCACTGGTTAAAAATATTTCTTTAGAAGACTATGCACGGGGATACGCCGGCATCGTAATTAATTCGAATGTTTCTTCAAATTATTTATGTGAGTATGAGAATATAAGCCATTATAGATTTCAGTTAAATGTTGGAAGACTGATGGAATGTATTGTCATTTCCGTGATTAGCAGAATGCGGATTTTATTTTCTGCTGCAATTAGTATAATTCAAAAAAAATGTAAAAAGTGTTCATAATTTTAAGCGTGTTTGAAAAATCATTTTATGTTTGCAGAAAGTATTTTTCAAACACGCTCTGGTGCGTTTTCTTAAACTCTCATAGAAATGGGATTTCAAAGGGCGGAAGCCAGTGCAGGAGGAACGAGTGTCTATAGTTTCTCTGTCTGTTTCTTTGCCGCAGCATTATCCACATTTATGTCTTAGAATACATTCCAATTCTGTTTGTCTTCTTCTTTTCGATGTGATTTTTGTACGTTTTTCTTTACTTATCCGTTGTCAGACTGCCTATACCCTGGAACACGGAAATCCGCTTTTTTCAGCAGCTATAGTATAATTGTTTCATGAAAACGGAGGAATAAGATGATGAAAAATAAGGAAGGTGAAATCCTTATGCTTAATAAAGCCATTGTCTGTTTCGAAGAAGAAGTCCGGGCAAAAATGAAGTGATCAGACAGCAGACGATCATATACTTTGGGTGGGGAAGATAAATAATATCCGGATGAGGGTAGAGGAGATTGTGCTGAATGAGGCGGGGAGAAATGAAGAGGGGTTTGAAGTGTATGATTGGGCTTTCATAATTCGTGCTCTGCTAAAAATGCAGAGTAGGGGAGTTGTACAACTGGAATTTATATCTTCGTCTGGTATAATCAGTCAAAATAATATAGATCAATTTCATATAACTCTATTTGGTCAAAAATTATTAGAATATATTAGGCAAGTGGGAGAAGAAGCCCAAAAGTAAAAATCAAAAATATTATTCATAATGGAGTTTATGACCATATCATGACCAAAATGCCTATGATGTGGTCATGATGAAAGCAGTTGTTAAATAGAACTTTATTTTTATGAAAGAGGTGCTAAAATGTTCAATCAAAGTCAAATATATAATATTTTTAACCAGCAGCAAATACAGGCTCAACTACAGCAAATGCAACAGCAGTATCATAGTCAGCAAATATGGAAAGTGTCTGATTGTGCAAAGAAGTTAGATGATTTTCTTAGAAGTGCGGAGGAGATAGATGCTCAGTATCAGCAGTTGGCCTTTGCCGAATGTTGTGCAGTATTAGGTAAACATATTCAAAAATAAATATAAAAATGATACGGTTTTGTGAGAAAAATCCTGGGCGTTGATCCAATCGTCTGCCGTCTGCGGGAAATGTATCTGTTTTTTAAGATATGGGGATAGAAGGAACCCGGGACACCCGTAAAATGTACGAGGCATGGACCTCCCATAAGCCGCCCGAAAAGAAATTCTTATACACAACAATTTGCACGAAAATGTTGTCTTAAAGTATTCTATATCAATTCTTTTCCGATTGCAAGCCCAAAGATAAAATTGTTAATTTTTCCAGTTTTTTCTCTTCTTTTTTCGTTTTTACGATTCATTTTTATTCAAATTAAACAAAAATAACATAAAAAAGAAAATTACAAGATTGTTAATCACATAATAGAAAATGGCAGTTTTCCTGTTCCCAGATTATTTTGAAAACCTCCCAAAACCCCCATGATCAAAGGGTTCCGGGAGGTTTTTCTGCGTTTTAGGAGCATAACATTTTCGTGCAAAATGTTATGCATGGTAAAAGCTCCAAGGCAGGGGATAACGGAGGGGATTATGAGAGAACTGGATTACGGGAAAATAGGAATGAGAATCCGCCAGGTCAGGAAAGCCAAAGGCTGGTCCCAGGACGAGCTGGCGAAAAAATGCGGCATCAGCATGTCGTTTTTAGGGCACATTGAGCGCGGGACAAGGATTATGAGCATGGAGACATTTGCAAATATCTGTACAGCGCTGGATGCCGGGGCAGACGAACTGCTCTGGGGCGTGGCAAATCCGTCGGATGCGGTGCTGGATATGTGGAACCTGCCGGAGAAAAAGAAGGGACGCCAGGCTGTCAGCCGCAATAAAGCAGCTGGCGGAACGGGAAATGAAACGGCTGCCAGAACAGATGACAGTTATTCTATGTACGTCAGAATTATGAAGTCAGTTGCTGAGATTATGAACGGGGCATAAAAGAAAGGGAAAACGGTATGGATGAGCAGTATTCCTGGAAAAGAACGGAAGAAATAGAAATCAATCTGGCAGACCTGTTAAAGCAGCTAGGCATGCAGTGGAAGCAGATTCTGCTTTGTGCACTGGCAGCGGCCCTGCTTGCCGGCGGATACAGTTATATAAAAAATAGAAACAATGCCAGTGTGATGGAAGAAGCAGAAGATACAGAGCTGACAGCGGAAGAACTTGCCAGTGTGATGTCTGCTGTGGAGCTCCACGGAGATATCAGAATGCAGGAGGAATACATGGAGGGATCTGTTCTGATGAAAGCAGATCCGTATCATAAACATAGAGTTTACATGCTCTACAGCATTGACGGGGCGGACAGGCGGGATATACAAAAGATTACAGAAAGTTATTTAAATTTTATTGTAAACGGCGGTGCAGCTGATGCACTTCAAAAATCCGGCAGCAGAGACTGGGATATGGATAAGAGTTATCTGGCAGAGCTGCTCACAGCTTATCAGAAAACCTATGACTCTTCTTACTATAGAATCATTGAAAGTGCTGAAGATGCGGATAAACTGACAGAATCAATATTTTATGCAGAGGTTACAGGCTTGAATGAAGAGAAGGCAAGACAGCTGGCTTCTGACTTACAGAGGGTGCTTGAAAAGCAGTATGAGAAGATCAGGAAGCGTACAGGCAGCCACAAACTGACACTTCTTAGTACGGAACATAATGTTTTTGCAGACAGCAGCCTGCTTGCACAGCAGCTGGACAGGAAAGCACAGCAGTCATCAAATACAGCAAATCTGAAGGTACTGACAGATGCTTTTGACGATAAGCAGATGGCTGTGTATCAGAAAGAAGCAGAAATTGAAGAAGAAAAACTGGAAAAAGACAGTGACACCAATGACAGTATAGAAGAAACTGTTCTGGAAAGTAACAGGAATGCAGGCAGTGCAGCTGTTTCTTTTAAATATATCATTCTGGGGCTGGCTGGCGGAATTTTCATTTACTGTGGTGTCTATGGGTGCTGGTATCTGTTCTGGGATACCATAAAAAGCGAGGAAGAAATGAAAAATCTCTATACTTTTCCTGTCTATGGAGGCATTTCTTTTGAAAAGCAGGCGGGTGAAGGGATGTTAAACAGAATCAGGCTGGCCTGTAAACGGCAGGGGATTGAAAAGCTGTGTCTGGCTTCTGATTTTACTTTTGATGCGAAGGAAAAGGACGATCTGGAAACAATGGCACAGCGGCTGGATGGATACGGAATACATACCATGATTGCGGAAAATGCCGGAGGCAGTGATGCTTTGTGGGATACGATGATGGAAACAGGAAATGTATTGATTGTGTGCCGGATTGGTACAACGACACACCGGATGATTGATGATGCAGTAAGGTTTTACCTGGAAAACGGCATTTCGGTTATGGGAGCTGTGATGTTTTACCGGCGCAGATAAAAAACCGGACCAGTTTGTGGAGTCTGAAGGCGGCATAGACTGGAATGGAGTTATATAAATGCAGACATGCAGGAAAAAGCCTGGAATATGATAAATATTGCGGGCCGGCGAAGCATGCCATGAAAGAGAAGCTGGAAAATGAGAGAAACTGCAGTTACGGAAATGAAAATGGGGAAGAAAAGTTTGAGCGTCTTAGATATTCAAAAGAAACAAAAAACCATATGGATCATTGACCATTATTCGTCAGAGCCGGTATACGGCGGAATTTCACGCCAATATGATTTTGGGAGAGAGCTGGGAAAACGCGGGTATCATGTGGTGGTCATCGCATCCGGCTACTCTCATTTTACACACAGCTATATTTCAGACCAGAGCCTGAAGGCCGGTGCAGCGGCTGCGAATGTCCGTTATATTTATCTGAAAACGAGCAGCTACAGTTCCAATAGCGGTGCGAAACGTGCAAAGAATATGGCTGATTTTATGGTAAAAGTATTGAAATATGAAAGCAGAATAGCAAAGAAATATGGAAAGCCGGATACTGTTACGGGCTGTTCGGTTCATCCGCTGGCATGGGTGGCTGCGTATATGATTGCGAAAAAATACAGGGTGCGTTTTGTGGCTGAGGTCAGAGATTTCTGGCCCAGAGTCTGGGTAGCCAGCGGCGATAAAAAACCGGCAGATCCTATGGTACTGTTTTTTGAGATGATTCAGCGGTGGTCATTTGGGCATGCGGACCGGATTATTTATTCTATGTTTCACGGGGATAAATATATCTGCAGTGAGCTTGGATTTCCCAGAAGCAAAGCGTATCTGATTGGACAGCCGATGGACTGTGAACGGTTTGACAATAACTGTACAAAAACGGACCTTCTGCCGGAAAAAATCAGAAACTTTATGGGAATTGGGGCAGAGAAAAAGCGAAACAGTCTTATCTGTTCGTTTGCCGGTTATTATATGATCTATGAAGGGGTTTATGTCATGCTTGAGGCACTGAAAATATTAGAAGAAAAAGGACTCCCGGTAAAAATGGTTTTTGCCGGTTCGGGGCCGGAGAAAAAAGGAATGGAACAATACATTGCAGATCATTCTTTAAAAAATGTACTGGTATGGGACCGTATACCGAAGGAAGCAGTGCCGGCACTGCTTTCCCATTCAGATATCTGTATGGCACATCTGGAAGTGAAAGGGCATAAGGAAGTATATAAATACGGGGTGTCCAAGAATAAGGTTAATGAGTATCTGTATTCTGGTGCATGTACACTTTATGGGTTTATGTATAAAGACGACGAAGTGGCAGAAAGCGGAGGAGGCATGATGTTTCAGCCGTATCATCCGGCGGATCTGGCAGATAAAATTGAATATCTGTACAGGCTTCCTGAACACCGGCGGAAACAGTATGGAGCCAGAGGCAGAGAGTACATCAGGCAGACGCACAGTGTGGAAGTGCTGGCTGACAGAATGACAGAGGTGCTGTTTGGATGAGCGGGCTGGAACAGGCAGTGCTTTACTGGAATACAGTAAAAAGACTGAAACCGGTACAGCTGAAATATCAGATAAAAAAACGGATATGCAGCAGAAAAAAGAAACAGAAAAAGCTTTTAAAATATGTCAGCAGACTGGATGTGCCGCAGACAGCAGCAGATCTTAAAATACTGATACCGGATCTGGACTGTGATGAAAATTATCTGAGCCGTTTTTGTATGGAAAGGATTTTGAACGACGAAATCACACTGCTTCATGAGCCGCACAGACTTGTGGAAATTGAAATGCCTCTGATTCAAAAATCCCGAAGATTTTTAAATCATGAAAGGCCGCTGGTTCATGAATCCCATAAAATATGGAATGCCGCCAGAGCATCTCATTTGTGGAATTATAATCTTCATTACTTAGAGTTTTTGATTCCTCTGGCAGCAGCTTATGCGGATACAGCACAGGAGAAGTATTTTCTTAAGTGGAAACAGCTGGCGGAACGGTGGATGGAACAGTCCTGCTGTATCTTTAATGACAGTCTGGAACCATATACGATATCTATACGGATTCCCAATCTTTTAATCTGTATGGAACTGCTGGAAGAAAGAATTCGAAATACAGAAATACAAAGTAAGATGCTTGCATCCATTTACCGGCAGTACAGATACCTGCTTTGTACACAGGAACGGGCGCTTCTGGCAAACCACTATTTAGAAAATTTAAAAACGATTCTGATATCGAGTCTGCTTTTTGGAGAGATGGATATTTATCACAAATATTTTGATCTGTTTTTAAAGCAGGCAGATGAGCAGATACTTTCGGACGGAATGCATTATGAACGAAGCCTGATGTATCACAAGATCATTCTGGAGGATTTTCTGAGGGTCTATTATGCGCTGTACACATCAGGACATCCGTGTGACGCTGAAAAACTGCTGCCGGCAGTCAGGTCTATGGCATCGGCTCTGGCAGATTTGGAGCAGGGGTTCGGACACAGGACACCGCTTTTTAATGATGCCGGAAACAATGCCGGCAAAAAGAGCCGGCAGCTGCAGAAAGCAGTGAACAGTCTGCCGGGTCCGGCAGCATGCAGGGCAGAAAAAAGAAAACAGCAGCTGAAAGTGCCGGGTCTGCAGCGCCGGGAAGAGACAGGAGTCCGGATTTTTAAAGATTCCGGATATTATAAGCTGCTGGCAGATGGGATCGCTGTCCTGTTTGACTGCGGGGATATCGGGCCATCTTATATGGGAGGCCATGCGCATTGCGACTGTCTGAGTTTTGAACTGGCTGTCAGTACACGCTGCATGTTTGTAAATTCCGGTACAGGGTGCTATCAGGGAGAACACAGGACTTTTTTCCGGAGTACAAGGGCACATAATACGGTAATGACTGATGACAGGGAGCAGGCGCAGCTGTGGGGTGAACACAGAGCCGGACGGAGGATGACACATATTGAAGGGACTGTAGGGAGAAATATGCTTGCGGGGAGGTTTCGAAATTTTCTCGGAGATCTGTTTCAAAGAACGGTAAAATGGGAACACAGCCGTCGTACACTTGTCATTACAGACAGGATCCGGGCGGGTGATAAAAAGATGCACACAGCAAGGCAGTTTTTTCATCTGGCACCGGAATACAGTTACCGGACGGAAGGAAACAGGATTCATATTATGGAAGGAAAGTGCTGCAGGGCAGTGATGCGGATTCCGGCAGAAAGCAGATACCAGATTCACAGAAACGGTGAAATTACACTTTATGCAGAAGATTTCGGACGGTATGAAAAGAAACAGGTTCTGGAAATCCGCACACGCTTTGAAGGAAGTATCCGGCTGCAGACAGAAATTGAAATGGATCCCGGGATTTGGGAAGGAAAGAAGAGTCAGGCGGAGATGAAACAGGAAAACAGGAGAAATAAATGAGATGGTAAACGTAATAGGACTGGGATATATCGGGCTGCCTACTGCCCTGATGATGGCTGCACACGGAATTAAGGTAACCGGCACCGATAAAAATGCACAGACAGTAAAAATGCTCAATGACGGGTGTATCACTTTTAAAGAAAACGGACTGGACGGACTGTTTCAGAAAGCGGCAGCTGCCGGAATAGAGTTTACTACAGAATATCAGGCTGCGGACGCTTATGTGATTTCTGTGCCGACGCCTTATGATAAGTTCAGCAAAAAAGTAGATGCCGGTTTTGTGACAGAAGCAGTAAGGGAAGTATTAAAACATGCGCTGCCCGGGGCAGTGATTATGATTGAATCCACCGTATCCCCTGGCACTATTGATAAATATATAAGGCCTGAAATTGAAAAGGCAGGACGCAGATCCGGACAGGATATTTTTCTTGTCCATGTACCGGAGCGGATTATACCGGGAAACATGCTCTATGAACTGGTGCATAATAACCGTACCATTGGAGCAGATGAAAAGGAAGCCGGAGAAAGGGCAAAGGCTTACTATGCTTCGTTCTGCAAAGGAAAAATTACAGTAACGGATATCAGGACTGCAGAGATGACGAAGGTTGTAGAAAATACATACCGTGCTGTCAATATCGCTTTTGCCAATGAGCTGGCTAAAATATGCAGGCACGATCATATGAATGTCTATGAGATTATCCGTATCTGCAACATGCATCCGAGAGTCAGTATACTGCAGCCCGGTCCGGGAGTCGGCGGCCACTGCATTTCTGTAGATCCGTGGTTTCTCGTAGGGGATTATCCGGACCTTGCAAAGGTTATCGATGAATCAATGAAGACAAATGACGGGATGCCGGATTTTGTACTGAACCGTATCTGTGAGATTATGAATGAAAAAAATATGACAGATATAACCCGTGTCGGCCTGTATGGCCTTGCATATAAAGAAAATGTGGACGACATGCGGGAGTCTCCCACGCTGCAGCTGTTAGAGTCCCAGAAACGGCACCTGGCTGCCGGGCTTAAGGTATATGATCCTTATATTACGCAGGATGCTGTTCCAAACCAGTATCACAGCCTGGACGGATTTCTGGCTGCCGTGGACATGGTGGTCATTATGGTCGGCCATGACGAAATCCGGAAGAATATGGAAAAACTGAAACAGAAAACAGTCCTGGATACACGCCATATCTGCACCTGGGATGCAGTTTATCATCTGTGAAAAGGGGAATAGAATTTTGAAACAGTTATTTTTATCAGTAAATGACGGTTCTGTAAGCCTGGAGGAAACACCGGCACCGTCTGTAAAGGACAATACAGTCATTATGGAAACACTGTATTCGGTGATCAGTGCGGGAACGGAACGTTCTCTTGCAGCTTTCGGAGAGAAGAATCTGATTCAGAAAGCCATAGAAAGACCGGACCAGGTAAAAAAGGTGACAGAGAAAATGTCAGCAGACGGCATATTATCTGCACTTGAAGCAGCATTCGGGAAACTGCAGGACCCGATGCCCATGGGCTATACGGCTGTCGGAAAGGTAGTGCAGACCGGCAGCGGGGTAACGGGGCTTTCTGCCGGGGATATTATTGCCGCAGTGGGACAGGCTTATCACAGCGAGGTGAACCGCATCGGGAAAAATCTGGCGGTAAAAGTGCCGGAGGAGACAGAAGATATCCGCCAGGCAGCTTTTGCAGCGTTAGGCGGCATTGCCCTGGAAGGAATCCATCAGGCAGAAGTGATTCCCGGCGAGACGGCTGCAGTCATCGGGATGGGACTGCTCGGCCATATTACAGCACGGATACTGGATGCATACGGCTGTGATGTGATCGGGTTTGATGTAGCAGATAAAACACTGCCGGGTACAAGACTGAAAGCATTTATAGACTCCGCAGATTCCAATGCTCCGGAGATGGTAAAAGCGCTTACAAAAGGCAGGGGTGCGGATAAAGTCATTATCACAGCAGCTGCAGATTCCAATGCTCCGGTTGACCTGGCGCAGGCCATAGCAAGAGACAGAGGCGTGATCTGCATGATTGGTGTTACGAAAATGGAACTTGACCGCAGACCGTTTTATGAAAAAGAGCTGAGCTTTAAAATAGCAAGGTCTTACGGTCCCGGAAGATATGACAGCAGCTATGAAGAGGATGGCAGGGATTACCCGGCCGGATATGTGCGTTTTACCGAAGGGCGCAATGTAGAAGAGTTTTTAAGGCTTCTTGCCGGGAAACGTCTGAATCTTTCCGACCTTATTACGCATGTGATTCCATTTTCGGATGCGGAAGCTGCATATGAAATGATTACGAAAAATCCGGACCATGAAAAGTATACGGGCGTTCTTCTGGAATACGGGCACAGTGATACAAAATGGAACAGTGTCATTAGAAAAAAGAGTATTCCGTCTGCAGATAAAAAGACGGTCAGGAAAAGACAGATAAATCTCGGACTGATCGGTGCGGGGCTGTTTGCACGCAGTACGATGCTTCCTGTGATGAAGGAAAGCGGGCTGTATCATTTTACGGGACTGGCGGCAACAGGAGGCACTGCTTCAGCCCAGGCAGGAAAAATGTTTCCGTTTGATTATATAACGAATGATTACCGGAAACTTCTGGAAGAGCCGGAGACTGAGTTAATTGCGGTTTCCACGCAGCATAACAGCCACGCAAAATTTATTACAGAAGCACTGGAAGCCGGGAAGCATGTGTATGTGGAAAAGCCTCTGTGCCTGACGCTGGAAGAGCTCTGCCGGATTGAAAGGGCTTATGAAAACAGCAGTGCAGAATTATTCTGCGGGCTGAACCGCAGGCATGCGCCGCTTATCCGTCAGATCAGGAAAGAGCTGCAGACAGACCGGGTGCCTGCGGTATATGAATACACAGTGAATGCCGGATATATTCCGTCTGAACACTGGACACAGGATGAAAAAAAGGGCGGCGGGCGCATGATCGGAGAGGCTGTACATTTCATAGATACCCTGCAGAGCCTGGACGGGAGCGGGCTTGCAGGCCTGGATGTGTTTTTTGCCGGAAACGGGGCGTATCCGGATAAGGATAATGCGGTACTTGTACTGAGGTTTTCTTCCGGCGCTGCTGCAAGTATTGTTTATACATCGATGGGGAGTAAAAGGTATCCGAAGGAGCAGTTAAAGGTATTCAGCAGCGGGGCTGTGTATGAAATGGATAATTATGTAAAGCTGCGCAGATTCGGGAGCAGCAGGAGGAAGGATATCAGTCTGAGGCAGGATAAAGGGATACTGGCACAGTACCGGTATATAGCGGATGTTCTGCGGGGAAAGAGGAAGAATGAAGCTATTGGAGATGCTTTTGAGGGACATCGGATGCTGCTTAGCCAGTTGGAAAGATAGAAAATGAATATTTCAGTTGTTAAAAAGAACACGAAACCGCTGTATATTAATTCAGATGGAGATTCTGTCGTTTATCATAAAGGACTGCTGGTTATTTTAGATAAAAGAAAAAGAAAAAAGAACATCATAAGGCTTCCGCTGTCTTTTACGAAAAGAGCAGCAGTCAGAATACGGTTTTTTGAAAGAATGTTAAGGCTGGTTCCGCGCGGAGCGGAATTTTTAGATGATGGATGTTTTGTATTTGCATATAACGGAAAGATATACAAGGCAGATCTGACAGAGGGGGCTGTTACAGAGGAATACAGGCTTCTGCGGGGAATGAACAGTCCTCTGGCTATAAATAAAATAGAAAAAGTGGAAGGTTTTGAAGACTGTCTTGTATTTGGAGATTATACACAAAACAAAGATTGTAAGCCAGTATCGATTTATGCAAGAGGCTTAGGGAAAGAATGCCGCTGGGAAAAGAAATTTGAATTTGCGGATAAACAAATCAGCCATGTTCATGCAGTGATAGCAGATCCATACAGAAAAGGCCTGATAGTCTTAAACGGAGACAGTAATAAGGGTTCTGCAGTATGGCTGATCAGGGATAATTACCGGTCGGCAGAATGCCTTGTGTCCGGAATGCAGAAATACCGTTCCTGTGCAGCGGCTGTTTTAAAAGAAGGAATCATTTATGCAACGGATACGCCTCTGGAACAAAATTTTCTGTATGAATTAAGCAGGAGGAAGGGAGAATGGAAAACCAGGGAGATTTGTAAACTCTCAGGTCCAAGTGTTTATTCAGTACAGACAGAGAATGGTATTTATTTCAGTACAACAGTTGAACCGGATTCCCGGCTGTCTTATTTGAAAAAAATGTTTTCAACAAAGCCTGGAGAAGGCGTTAAAGATAAGGCTTCCCATATTGTCCGGTATGCCAGCGGTGAAGCAAAAGAAATCCTGTTTTTAGAAAAAGATGTATTTCCGATGGGGTTATTGCAGTTTGGCAGCATACAGTTTCCAAAACAGTATGAAAGCCATTGCCTGCACGCTTATGTGTGCGGACTAAAAAAATATGACGGATGTTGGATTCGAATCACATTGTAAAAAATATACTGGAGGAAACTGAATGCAGTGGTTTTTTGAACATTTTCCTTTTCTGGAAGTGTGGGTGCGGATCATTTATAAAAAGGCACTTGAACTGGGCATACTCAGGTCAAGAATTGTACCGAATGAAAAAGCAGAAACAGTAGAAAAAGAAAATATTGACGAAGTAAAAAAGATTCTGGAAGCAAATGGTTTTAAAAAAGGTGATGTTTTAATTGTTCATTCAAGTATGAAAGGAATCAGAGGTTTCGGGCTGTCACCGGAGGAAGTAATCTGTTACTTAAAAAAACTGACAGGTGATGACGGAATGCTGTTTATGCCGGCTTACCCTGTATATCCGGATACAGACGATGCTTTACATTATGATGAAAAATACAGCGGTATTTATAAATATGATGTGGAGAATACACCAGCATGGACTGGACTGATCACAAATATTTTTTGGAAAGACCAGGATGTTTTCCGGAGCCGTTATCCGAATAATACATTAGCTGCATGGGGAAAAGAACGTCAGGAGCCATTCAAAGGAGAACTTGATACGGATCTTGCGTATGACAGAAATTCAGCCTGGAGGTATTGTACAGACAGGCATGCAAAAGTGCTGTTTCTTGGAATACATGCACATCATTCTTTGTCAGAAATTCACATTGCGGAAGATTATCTTGACAAAAAACTGCCAGTTACAGGATGGTATACAAAGAAAAAGTATCAGATTATTCTGAATGGAAAAACAGAAGAAAAAATCTGCAGGGTCAGAAAAAAATTCTGGACAAGATATATGACCGAATATTATGGCTGTTACAGACTTAGAAAAGAAGGTATGTTGAAAGAAGGAAAGATTGGAAACATCAATTATTCGGTAATTCCAGACCTGTATTTTTTCGAAAAATATGTAGAAGAATGTGCTTCAAAAGGAGATTTTTTGTATTTTAGAATACCGCGGAGATATAGAAAAAAGATATGAAAGAAATAGAGCTTAAAAACAACAGCATTACACTGTTTCGGTATATTGCCGCATTCCAGGTCGTTCTGGGACATGCTGCAGCGCTTTTAAAAATTACTTTTCCCGAATGGATGACACAGCTGTCTGGATTGTTTCAGGGAGTTCCGCTGTTTTTTGGGTTAAGCGGATTTTTAATCTGGCAGTCACTGGAGAGAAATGACAGCTTTAAAACCTACGTAAAAAAAGAATTGTCCGAATCTATCCGCAGCTGTGGATGGGAGTTATGCTTTCTGTGTTAACAATTATGATCTTTTATAAAGAAAAGATAAACTGGCTGATGATGCTCCTGTTTATATTTACACAGTCTACATTTCTGCAGTTCTGGACGCCTGAGTTTTTAAGAAATTATGGAAGCGGTACACCGAATGGCTCTTTGTGGACAATATGCATCTTTGTTCAGTTTTATTTAGCTGCTTATTTTTTACATAAAATTTTAAAGAATAAGCAGCCGGCTGTCTGGTTTTTGACAATAGGCGGGTTCCTGTTATCAGATATTATGTATCCGGCGTGGGGGGGGGTAATAAAGAATGAGATATTATACAAGCTCTGCGGCCAGACACTTCTGCCTTACTTATACCTGTTTTTGACAGGAAGTTTCCTATCTTGTTTTTACAGGCAGATGATACCGGTATTAAAAAAAACATGGTGGATTTTTCTTGCGGGTGATATGTTCTTTACAATGTCCGGATATGATTTGCCAGGCCGGTACAGCCCGTTTCGGACAATATGTCTGATTCTGGCTGTCATAGGGATAGCGTATCGTATTAACATAAAAATAAATTATGATATTTCTTATGAAATATATATTTTTCATGGAATTATCTTAAATCTTCTGCTGGAACTTGGCTTATACGGAAATATGCTGTATTTTTTTATAACAATAGCAGCATGTATTTTGCTTTCGGCAGGAGCTTATGAGCTGAAAAAAAGATTAGTCAGAGGTTAGAATCATGAATTTGTGTATGATTGCTCCGCGTGTATCATTAAGCGGAGGAGTGACAAACTGGGAGAAAATTTTATCAGAGGAACTTTGCAGGCACAGGGAAATAAAAGTATATTTCATAAACAATGCATCGGCAAAAAGACCAGTAGATGGCGGCACTATGATCTACCAGGTCTTTCATGGAAGTTATGTGATGTTCCGCGCGTATTTCATGCTCAGATGGTTTGTAAGCAAAAAGAATATTGATGCTGTCCATATGACGACATCAGGAGGTCTGGGATTCATAAGAGATAACTGGTTAATCAGATATCTGAATAAAAAGGGGATTTCCTGTGTGTACCATATACATTTTGGAAGGGCAGCTGAATACAGGACGGAGAATGGCTGGAAGTGGAAGCAGCTGAAAAAAGCGGTTAAAAATGCTGACTGTACAATCGTGATTGACAAAAGAACTTACCATATACTAAAATCCGAATCAAAAAAAATTGAGTATGTAAATAATCCTATAAATGTGAAGGCTTTTGACAGGTATAAAATTACAAATGAACACAAAGTAGTGTACTTAGGATGGATTATAAAAGAAAAAGGAATAGAAGAACTGGTTCAGGCTTTTCATATGTTTAATGCAAACGAAGAATACGAGCTGGAACTGATAGGACCGGGAAAAAAGCAATACCTGGATCATATTCGTTCAAAGTATAACATGTCTCATATTCATTTATTAGGAGAACTGGAACATGAGCAGGCAATGATAAGACTGGCTGGAGCGAGCTTTTTTGTTCTGCCAAGCTATACAGAAGGTTTTCCCAATGTCATACTTGAAGCCATGGCATTACATAAACCAGTAATTGCCACGAATGTCGGAGCAATTCCACAGATGTTAAAAGGCGGTGCCGGGATATTGACAAATCCGAAAGATATCTCAGGGCTTTGCAATGCGATGGAGATACTTGCAGATTCAAAGAAACAGGAAGAAATGGGGCGGATATCATATGAAAGGGTACTTGAAAAGTATGATATAAAAAAGACTTTTGAAAAATACCGCCATATCTGGAAAGAAACCATGCAAAAATAAGAGTAAAGGATAACAGAATATGAAAAAATTAGCAATAGGGAACACGGCATCACTATCAAAGAAATTCAGCTGCAGCGATGTTGAACAGTTTGCGGAAATGTCTGGTGATAAGAATCCGATGCATTTGAATGATAAAGCTGCAGCGCAGTCAGTATTTAAAAAAAGAGTGGTACATGGGATGCTTACAGCATCTCTGATAAGCGGTGTTTTAGGTTCTGTAATGCCAGGAGAGGGTACTATATATCTGGAACAGGACCTGCAGTTTTGCAAGCCTGTTTATATCGGAGATCTCTGTACTGCAAAAGTAAACGTAGCAGAGGTTTTAAATAAAGAAAAAGGAATATACAGGCTAAAGACATGGGTGCAGAATCAGAATAATGAAATTGTAATTGATGGATTTGCGGTTGTCAGATACTGCTGATGGCAGAGGATTAGATGCTGGAGAATCAAAAGATATGGAAAGACAGAAACGATTGGTTCATTTAAGAAAAATGTATTATATCATGATTGACAGTGTGTTCATTTTGATATATTTTGTTCGCTATCTGGCAATTAAGTGTGCAGGTTCACAGATAATTTTTGGCGGAAAAATATTTCATTTTGATGATAAAATGATTCCGTATCAGAAAATAATCTTTTTTTGTATCTTATTTCATTTTTTCGGGCTGATACTTCCAAAGGAAAAAAAGATAACAATAAAGAATGTTTTTGGAAGCAGCAGCGGGTGGACCGTATTTTTTTATTTACAAAATGCGATTGAGACAATGCTGTATCTTGTGACAGGATATACGATGGGGGTACAGATATCTTCAACGGCAGCTTCCCTGATGATGCAGATCATCACTTTAATATCAACGGATATGCTTTATTTTTTTCTTCTTTTTCAGAGAAAGCTATCCGGGAAAAATAGTATGGATATTACATGTGTATATCTGATCCCGTATTTGATCAAAGGCTCAAAATCCGGCTTATTTTCTGTTTTTTTATATTATATTGTTATAAATACCGTTTTGTGTGCAGGGAAAAATATAAAAAAAGCGGTCTTGTATGCATCCGGTCTTGTGATGCTTTTTTTTAGCTATCCTTATATTTATGTCGCAAGCTATTATTTCAAACTGGGATTTATGGGAAAAGAAAATTTTGTTTTGTATGTGATAGAAAATGGCAGACTGTTTCTGCAGCAAAATGGCGGGCCTGCCGTATCGGCTTTAAATTATCTGACAAGAAGAATTAATGCTCTGGATGTGCTGATACTAAGGAATCAGATCGAAAACCCGGATTTATTTTCCTTTAAAACCCAGATCAGCTATTTTTTAAAGGGAATATTTACTTCCAGTGCTGTCAATAAAGTAATGCCTGGATTTACAAAAAGCATGGGAACGGAGTTTGCAAATGCAGCAGGAATGCCGGAAATCGGAGGTATGGAGACGACATTATTTGGCAATATCTGCTTTTCGAAACAGCCGCTGATGATTGTTTTCTTGTACATATGTTTTTTCTCGCTGCTGTTTTATATAATTAGGAGATTAAACAATGGAATTCTGGCTGTTTATTTACTGACGCGGGTCTGCTGGTGCTTTTTGACGGGAACGATACAGGATTTAACATATAGCCTCAGGACATATATATTTATATGTATTCTTAATCTGATGCTGTCAAAAATCATTCTGCCCAAACGGCGGTGCCGGTATATGATTAGAATTTGATTAAGCAGATGGGAGCTGATTCGTATGAATAAAAAGATTCTTACAATATCTGTTGCGGCGTATAATGTTGAAAAATATTTAGCAAAGTTAATAGAATCTGTCATTGCTGCAGACAGATATGGTGATGTGGAACTTATTATCGTAAATGATGGTTCAAAAGACGGGACACAAAAAATCGCTGAACATTATGAACAGAAGTATCCTGATACAATTCGTTTGGTAAATAAGGAAAATGGAGGACATGGGTCTGCAATTAACTGGGGAATCCGTCTGGCAGAGGGAAAGTATTTCAGGGCGTTGGACGGAGATGACTGGGTAGATGTCAGCGGAACACAAAAATTAATTGAATTACTAAAAGGCAGCAGTGCAGATCTGGTTTTGACGGATTTTCTGCAGTGTTTTACAGATAAAACGGTTGAAAAAAGAGAATTTCCAAAACTAAAGCCGTACAATCTGTATCCGCTTAATGCAGCTTTGAAGAAAACAGACTGGATGCCGTATCATACAGTCATATATAAAACCCGGTTACTGCAGTCGAATGGAATCTCTGTTGATGAGAAGTGTTTTTATGAAGATAATGAATATTGTATTTATCCTTTGAAATATGTAAAAACCCTGATTTATTTTGATTTATACTGTTACTGCTACCGGTATGGAGAAGCAGAGCAGTCTGTGAGTATGCTCAGCAGGAAAAAGCATATAGATGACAGCAGCAGAGTCTGCAAAAGCCTGATAAAATATCTGAATCAGGAGAGAAAAACAGCAGGTACACAGTTAACAGAGTATATGGTTCGTAACACCGCCAGAATGTGTATGTGGCATATAAATTCACTGCTTTCCTTTGCCCCGGATAGGAAGAGGAAAGCTGAAATTATAAAATTCGATAACTATATTCAGGATCATGCAAAGGATGTATATATACGGACATGGAGTGTTTATAAAAATAGAAATAGAATTCTGCAGGTATATGTGAATCTGCTAAGAAAAACGGATTTTAAAATATACAGAATCTGCGGATGGCTGAAACAGCTTATTCCTGTGAGGCATTTCACCCGAAACAAAGCTTAAGCTGCCGGAAAGAATGTTATGAAGAAAAGTATTGCAAATAATTATTTTTATAATGCAGCTTATCAGGGGCTGTCTATGGTTACGCCGCTTATCATTACACCTTATATCTCAAGGGTACTGGGTGCTGACGGGATAGGAATTTACAGCTATGAGCTGTCGGCTGTTACATATTTTGTTTTGTTTGCCACTTTTGGCACGTACACCTATGGACAGAGAGAAATATCTTATAATCAGGAAAACAGGGATAACAGAACAAGAATATTCTGGAATACGGAAGCCCTCAGCTGCATAAGCACGGTACTTTGTCTGGCAGCTTATTTTTTATATTTAATAATATTTCGTTCAAATGTTCTGAGCTGTTATATTTTTGCATTAAATATCATTACGGTATCTTTGGATATATCATGGGTTTTCCAGGGAATGGAGGACTTTGGAAAGGTTGTTTCTAGAAATATATTCTTTAAAATATTAAATATTATTCTGATATTTTCTTTTGTAAAAAGCAGCGGTGATCTGGATAAGTATATTTTGATTATGTCGGCACTTCCTTTATGCAGTGCGGTTTTTTTATGGCCTTTTTTAAAAGAAATCGTCGGTCCGCCTGATATAAAAAATATACGGCCTTTTACCGATTTTCAATCCATTCTTTCTATGTTTATTCCGGCGTTAGCAATCAGTATTTATACGGTTCTTGATAAAACAATGATTGGATTTTTTTCGGCAGAAGGAAAATATGAAAACGGATATTATGAGCAGTCTGTTAAAATTTCAAAGACAGCGCTTACAATTATAACAGCAATGGGTACAGTAATGGCACCCAGAGTGGGATACCATTATGAAAAAAATGAAATGGATGCGGTACGGGTTTATATATACAGAAGTTTTCGCTTTGTCTGGATGATTGGAATTCCGCTCTGCTTTGGGCTGATTGGGATTTCTTCCAGCTTTGTACCATGGTTTTACGGCAGAGGATATGAAAAATGTATTCTGCTGTTAAAAATATTAAGTGTTCTGATTCCGGTCATCGGCATCAGCAATGTAACAGGAATTCAATATCTGGTTCCATCAAAGCGGCAGGGGATTCTTACTGGCACGGTACTGGCCGGTGCGGTTTTTAATTTTGTGATTAATTTACTGCTAATACCAAAGTTTTTCTCGGCAGGAGCAGCAGCGGCATCTGTTATGGCTGAAGGACTGATTTCCTGTATACAGTTATATATTGTCAGACGGGAATTATCAGTAAAAAAAATATTGTTAAGCAGTCTGAGTTACTTTTTTGCAGGTATTGTTATGCTGGCGGTTCTTTTGATCACAGGCAGGTTTATCAAACCTTCTGCGGCTGGTACGGTAATTTTAATTCTGACAGGAAGCATGGTTTATTTTTTCATACTGAAAATTATACGTGATGATTTTTATCTGGCACAGAAAGAGAAACTGTGGAAAAAAGTCAGGTACAAAAAAAGGGAGAGCCGGAATGAAGATATTTGAAAAATCAATATCTGAAACGAAAATGTGGACGATACTTGGTGCATTGTCTGGCGGAGTGTTTTTTATTGTACTGTGCGGAACTTCCGTTATAAATCCGCTGGAGTATGAATGGATTTTCAACAGGAGCGAGATAGATGCTTTGATTCCGTTTTTCGGCTGGCTGTTTTATGAACAGACTCCATGGGAAATTTCATTTTTTTCGACTTATGATACAACGTATCCGTATGAATGTTCGATTGTATTCCAGGATATAATAGTCCCGGCTGCTGTATTATGCCGTCTGCTGTTTGCAAGGCTGATTCCGTCTGGATGTGTGACACAATATCTTGGAATATGGGGCATGCTTTGTTATATCCTGCAAGGGATGTTTGCAGGAGCAGCTGTGGCGGGAGTAATGTGTGAAAACCGGATTGTGGGAATATGGTTAAGGCTTGCGGGACTGGCTTTATTTATAACGTCTCCTCCAATGATACAAAGACTGTTTGACCACAATTCTCTTACAGCACACTGGCTTATTCTTGCCGGGATATGTCTTTTTTTATACCGGAACAGTTTCAAAAGATGAGAATTTGAATTTTATCCGAAGCATGGAGCCGGATATCATTATATCATCCCAGTCGCTTTATTTTGGAAGAGAACTTCTTGCAATTCCGCATAAATGCTGCATTAACAGGCATTCGGGATTATTGCCGAGAAACGGAGGTTTGTGGCCGGGGTTTCAGGCGGTACGCAAAGCAGAGTTAGAAACCGGAGTTTCCGTACATGTCATGGAAAGAGAAATAGATGCAGGGCAGGTATTATCGCAGGTCCATATTCCTGTCAGGGAGAAAGAGACAGTCTGGGGAATTTATGAGAAGTGTTTTGCGGCCAGTGCAGATGCTATTATTGAAGCGGTAGAAAAAATAAGAAGATCAGATTACACACCGGTAAATAATGGATACAGGCAGGAATACTATTCTTTTCCTACAGCAGAGCATTGGAAAGAGTTTAGACAGCGTAATGGGCGTTATATTTGAAGGGAGAGCCGTTATGAAGGCAGGAAGGACGAAAGTATTATTTGTTTTTGATGGAGATTTGAATGTGATTGATAACGGGGCAGCAAGTACTACAAAAAATTTAATTCACCATGCTCCGGATCATATGGATGTATATATTACAAGCAGCCGTGAATATGATGGCTTTCAGGATCATGTATCTGTAATAAAAATATGTGAAACAAAGCAGGAATCTTTACCTGTAAGAATTTTGACATCGAATACATTTAGAAGAAATAAAATGAATCATCAGATTGCAGACTGCATCCAGTCTTTTCAAAGCGAAGAGGATGCAGTCATTGTATTTACAGCTGAGACAAATCACAGATACTGTAAATATGTGAAAAACAAAGAGAAACTATTTTTCTATCTGGGCGATCTTGCGTCAGCTGCTTTTCAGATTCATACAGAAACAACGTCAGGATTTTTAAGAAAACTATTTTACTGGAAAGAAAAAATAGTGAGCGGGCTGTATGAAAAAAATTTTCCGCGCAAGTATAAGGCTGTTTTTCTTGTTAATAAAAATGAGGCAGAATATGCAAATGCGAAATATAAAACAAACAGATACAGAGCAATCTTTGCTGGATTTGAACCTGCTGAAAGGATAGATATCGCTGAGCATGATCATATAAATCTTGTTTTTATTGGCAATATGGGATTTAAACCGAATAAAGACGGGCTGGATTATTTTTATCAGACAGTGTTTAAAAAACTGGATAACCGGTACAGGCTGCATTTAATAGGGTCTGGAAGTGACAGTATATATAAAGATGATAACAGAGTGACAGGTCATGGATTTGTGAAAGATTTTAATGATGTCCTGCAGTACTGTGACTATGGATTATGTTATATGGTGAACGGAGGAGGTCTGAAAAATAAAATTTTGGATTATATGAAATATGGGATTCCGTGCATAGTAAATAGTTATGTGAAAGAAAATACAGCTCCTGTCCGTTCAAAATATCTATTGACAGCGGATACATATGAAGAATTTTTAACTAAGACACATCAGGAGTATAGCAGGGAACATGTGATAGAAAGTATAAAACGGTATAAAATGAGTAATGTAGCAAAATTATTCTGGGATTATTTATAATTCCGTCTGATCACTTAGGAACTGCTGAAAAATGTATTTTTGCCGATTGAATCAAATGGAGAACAAATATGAAATATAAAAAAATTATGCTTGTTTTTGGCACGAGGCCTGAAGCTGTCAAAATGTGCCCTCTGGTCAGTGAACTCCGGTCCCGGCCGGGAATCCAGACGCTGGTCTGTGTTACCGGCCAGCACCGCTTTATGCTGGACCAGGTTTTAAATGCCTTTCATGTCAGTCCGGATTATGATCTGTCTGTTATGAAGAAAGAACAGACGCTGTTCGATATTACTGGTGCAGTACTAAGCAAAATGAAAGAGGTTCTGGAACAGACAGCGCCGGATCTGGTACTTGTCCATGGGGATACATCTACGGCTTTTGCTGCTGCTCTGGCAGCATTTTATTTAAATATTCCTGTGGGGCATGTCGAGGCAGGGCTTCGGACTTATGATATTCACAGCCCGTATCCTGAAGAGTTTAACCGTGAGGCGGTCGGAATCATCAGCAGCCTGAATTTTGCACCTACAAAGCAGGCTGCTGATAATCTGGTGCGGGAGGGAAAAGATGAAACTTCGATATTTATTACAGGAAATACGGCTATTGATGCTCTTAAAACGACAGTGAGGGATGATTACACGCATCCAGAACTGGAATGGTGCAGGGGAGCACGGCTGATACTGATTACAGCACACCGCCGGGAAAATCTCGGAGAACCAATGCACCGTATGTTTCGAGCCGTCAGGAGAGTGCTGGAGAGTCATCCGGATGTAAAAGCTGTTTATCCGGTGCATTTAAATCCGCTTGTAAGGCAGGCTGCTGAGGATGTATTTGGAGAAAACTCTCCAGGCGGAAAAGAAAAAAGAATTCATCTGGTAGATCCCCTGGACGTTTTGGATTTCCATAACTTTATGAAACGCTCCTATCTGATACTTACAGATTCCGGAGGTATCCAGGAGGAAGCTCCGGCACTCGGAAAGCCGGTACTGGTTATGCGGGATACAACAGAAAGGCCGGAAGGGATAGAAGCCGGAACATTGAAAATGGCTGGAACAGATGAGAAAATGATTTATAGTTCCTTTACAGAATTATTGGATAATAAAGAGGCATGGAAAAGCATGTCTCAGGCATCCAATCCTTATGG
Organism: uncultured Eubacterium sp.; assembly: GCA_910580075.1. Classification (GTDB taxonomy): domain Bacteria; phylum Bacillota; class Clostridia; order Lachnospirales; family Lachnospiraceae; genus Eubacterium_J. Next base: position 89,043 of record CAJTVR010000005.1, read on the forward strand.
GGATGGTTTTGCAGCTGTTCGAATTGCAGATGTGATTACTGGTGGAAACTGCACGCCTTTTCATATCTGACTGATCCTGTAAAATCTGATTGGATTATCAACGATGCTGATCAGTGAAAATAAACTCCGGTAAAATATGCCGCTTTTTTATGAATATGCTGTTTTAAAAACTTCCTTAAACTTTCAGTAACAGAGGGTTTCAGGAAGTTTTTCTGCGTTTTGGGAGTACAACATTTTATTAGTAAATGTTATCTTAAAGTATTCTATATCAATTTTTTTACAAT
>CAJTVR010000006.1 GCA_910580075.1 uncultured Eubacterium sp.
TTTCAGGAAATCCAGATTTCATCTTTGGATAATGGGTGTCCTGAACAGTTACAAAGAAAAAAGTAATGGCACTGGTACTGGCAGCGGTAATGGCACTGGGACTGACAGCATGCGGCAGCAGCGCGGATACCAAGAAGGATAACTCCGGCAGCGGTACGGCTGCCGATGGCGGAGAAGATTCCGGCAGCGGGGATGATGCCGGCAGTGATGATTCTTCTGGCAGCGGAGATTCTTCCGGTTCCGGAGAAGGAATCCGTGTCGGACTGATCACAGATGTAGGCGGTGTCAATGACGGCTCTTTTAACCAGTCTTCATGGGAAGGACTTAAGAGAGCTATGGACGAGCTGGGAATCGAAGCAAATTATCTGGAATCAGCTACAGATGCAGATTATGTGCCGAATATGGAGACCTTTATCGATGAAGAGTATGATTTGATTATCAGCGTTGGATATATGCTGGCAGACGCTACTAAGACAGCAGCGGAATCATATCCTGACAGCCGGTTTGCAATCATTGATGATGAATCCATTGATCTTGACAATGTAACCTGTCTGATGTTCAAACATGAGCAGGCTTCTTACCTGGCAGGCTATGTAGCAGGTATGATGACAGAGACGAACAATATCGGTTTTGTACTTGGTATGGCAAACGATACAATGAACAGGTTTGGATATGGATACTGCGCAGGTGCAATTGATGCTAATCCGGAAATTACGGTACAGCAGTTCAACGCAAACTCCTTTGCAGATTCAGCAACCGGCAAGACAAATGCCAATACTGCAATCACCAACGGGGCAGATATTATCTTCCATGCAGCTGGAGCAACGGGCCTTGGAGTTATCGAGGCATGCCAGGAAGCAGGGATTTATGCAGTCGGCGTAGACAGCGACCAGTCCTCTATCGCACCGAAGACTGTTATTACCTCTGCTATGAAGAGAGTAGACAATGCAGTATATGACACTGTAAAATCACTGATCGACGGAACACTTGAAGGCGGTGTTCACACATATGATCTGGCAGCAGGCGGCGTAGACATCGCTCCTACACAGGACCTTCTGACAGATGAAGTCATCAGTGCAGTGGAAGATGTAAAGAAGAAAATCATAGACGGAGAAGTAACAGTTCCTGCTTCCAAAGAAGAGTTTGAAGCAGCTTACGGTGACGTCTATCAGTTAGATTAATGAAGGCGGCAGTGAACCGGATCATTCCGTTCAGCAGCGTGGATGGCCCTGGCAACCGGACGGCAGTATTTCTGCAGGGATGCAATATTAACTGCAGATACTGCCACAATCCGGAGACCAGGGGATTCTGCCAAAACTGTGGCGTCTGTGCGGGCAGCTGCCCGGCAGGCGCTCTGTCGTTAGAAGAGGGAAAGATTCGTTTTTATCCGGAAAAATGTGTACAGTGTGATACCTGTATCCACGTCTGCCCCCATGACAGTTCTCCTAAAACCGAAGAACTGTCTCCGGAAGAAGTGGAAGAACGAATCCGCAGACAGATTCCGTTTATCCGCGGCATCTCTGTCTCCGGAGGAGAGTGCATGCTGCAGCCGGAGTTTCTCACAGAACTGTTCCGTCTTTCGAAAGCGGACGGCCTGACAACGCTTATAGACAGCAATGGAACGATTCCGTTCTGGGAGTATCCGGATCTGATGGAAGTCACGGACGGCGTGATGCTGGATATCAAAGCGTTTGACTGTGAGGAGCACAGGACAGTGACAGGGGCACCTAATGATACGGTTCTGGCCAATGCGTCCTGGCTGGCGGAACATGGGAAATTATACGAAGTACGGGCAGTGATTGTTCCGGGGCTTTATGATACGGAACGCAGTATCCGCAGTATGGGAGCGTTTCTTGCGCCATATCTTGCGGTTTCGGAGTTTAGAATCAAGGTCATCGCTTACCGGCCTATGGGCGTGCGAAGCGAGTATGCCTGTTATCCGGTGCCGGAGCGGGAATATCTGGAGCATCTGGCAGGCATCCTTAGAGAATACGGATTTCAAAATATCATTATCATATGAAAGGAGGCGAAAGGCGTGGGAAGAGTAAGCCATATGGACCCTGAAAAAGTCGTGGTCCAGATGAAAGACATTGTAAAAAAATTCGGTGATTTTACCGCCAATAACCACATCAATCTGACAGTGCACAAAGGAGAAGTACATGCGATCCTTGGAGAGAACGGTGCGGGCAAAAGTACGATGATGAATGTGCTCTGCGGGCTTTACAAGCCGACCAGCGGACAGATCTTTATCAATGGGAAAGAAGTGCAGTTTTCAAGTCCAAAGGACGCTATTGACATCGGTATCGGTATGGTGCACCAGCATTTCATGCTGATTCAGCCGTTTACTGTGACAGAGAATATCATTCTTGGCATGGAACCGGTGAAGGGACTGGTGGTAGATAAAGAGACAGCAAAGAAAAAAGTAATGGAACTGTCAGAGCGTTACGGAATGAAGGTAGACCCGGACGCAAAAATTGAAGACATTTCTGTAGGCATGCAGCAGAGGGTGGAGATTTTAAAGGTGCTCTACCGGGGTGCGGACACTCTGATTCTGGATGAGCCTACAGCCTCCCTGACTCCTCAGGAAATCGAAGGTCTTATGGAGATCATCGAAAACCTGACGGCAGACGGCAAGAGTGTAATACTGATTACCCACAAATTAAAAGAGATTACTGCTTCTTCTGATCAGTGTACGATTATCCGCCAGGGGACGTACATCCGGACAGTGAAGGTGGATGAGGTCAGTGAAAATGATCTGGCAGCCATGATGGTTGGCCGTGACGTAAACTTTAAAGTGGAGAAAAAGGAAATTACGCCAGGAGAGACTGTCTTGGAAGTTCACGATATTCATGCAAAAGACTACCGTGATGTAGAGATTTTAAAGGGACTGGATCTGAATGTAAGAAGAGGCGAGATTGTCGGGCTGGCAGGCGTGGACGGCAACGGCCAGACGGAACTGGTGGAGGTGCTTACAGGACTTCGGAAAGCAGAATCCGGAAGCGTGAAGCTGCTTGGTAAGGATGTGTTTAACAAAACTCCGAAGGAAACCTTTGAAAGCGGCATTTCCAGTATTCCGGCAGACCGGCAGAAGCACGGGCTGGTTCTGGAGTTTTCTAATGAAGATAATCTGATTCTGCAGCATTTTGAAGAAGAACCTTATTCCACTAAAGGCTTTCTTAACCGCAAGGCCATTCGTGAGCATGCTTCGGAGCTTACAGAAAAATTCGATGTAAGGCCAAGAGGCAGCGAAGGAGCGCCTTCAGGTACTCTGTCCGGCGGAAACCAGCAGAAGGTTATTATCGCCAGAGAGGTGACCAACGACAAAGAGCTTTTGATTGCAGTGAATCCTACCAGAGGACTGGATGTCGGAGCAATCGAATTTGTACATAAATACCTGGTGGAGCAGCGGAATAAAAACCGTGCAGTTCTTCTGGTATCTTTCGAGCTGGATGAGATTATGAGCCTGTCTGACCGGATAGAAGTTATCTTTGATGGACAGATTACAGGAAGCGTAGCCGGTAAAAATGCAGATGAGAAAGAACTGGGCTTTATGATGGCAGGAGGTAAAATGACATGAATAAGAAAAAGAGTATTCTGGAAAGCAATGTATTCTATACCCTGATCGCCATCGCAGCCGGATTTGCCATTGGAGCAGTATTCCTGATGATTGCAGGAATCAGTCCGGGGGCAGCTTACGGGAAGCTCCTAAACAGCGTGTTTGGAAAACCAAAGTATCTGGTATGGACGCTGATTTATGCCAGTCCTCTGATTTTTACGGGTCTGAGCGTGGCATTTTCCTTCCGGACCGGCGTATTTAACATTGGTGCAGAGGGGCAGTTCGTAGTGGGCTCCCTGACTGCCTGTGTGCTTGGCATTGTTTTGAAACTTCCGCCAGTGCTGCATGCCCTGGTGTGCATTGTGGCAGCTGCAGCTGCGGGAGCGTTATGGTCGCTGATCGTCGGTCTGCTGAAAGTAAAGCGGGGAATCCACGAAGTTCTTTCCTTTATTATGTTTAACTGGATTGCGTTTTACCTGTCTAACTACGTGGTAAACCTGGAGTCTATCCATAAAGAAGGCGGCGGAGAAGCTACAAAGGATGTGCTGGAATCTGCAAGAATTCTGTTTCCGGAAGGAATACGCAGTGCACTGGACTGCAATTCAGCCAACTGGGGCATTATAATGGCTGTGCTGGCTGCAGTTGTGATCTATATTATTATTGAAAAAACAACACTTGGCTACAAGCTGAAAGCGGTAGGTTTTAACAGCAACGGCGCACTGTATGCCGGAATTAACGCAGATGCTTCCGTGCTGACAGCTCTGGGAATCTCCGGGGCGCTGGCAGGTCTTGGAGGAGCTGTACAGGTTCTGGGCATGTCCGGGCGTCTCAGCCAGTTTGCCGGACAGGAAGGATTTGGATTTGAAGGTATCACCGTTGCGCTGATTGGCTCTTCCAGTCCGATCGGATGTATTTTTTCAGGACTCTTCTACGGAGCCATGAAATACGGCGGATCCAAGCTGAGTATCGTTAAGGCACCGTCGGAAGTAGTTGACATCATCATGGGCTGCGTGATTCTGTTCATCGCCATATCTCAGGTGTTCCGAATCCTGCTCGCACGTTTCAGCAAGAAGAAGGAGGCATGATAAAATGGATGTGATCATTAAAAATTTCGGGCTGCTCATCAATGCAACGCTGATTGCCACTCCGCCCCTTCTGCTGGCGGCGCTGGGCTCCTGTTTTTCAGAACGAAGCGGCGTGGTTAATATCGGAATCGAAGGCATGATGACGATAGGAGCTTTTACTGGCGCAGTCATGGGACTGACTACCGGAAACGGCTGGGTAGCGTTCTTATGTGCGGGACTGGCAGGCGCTCTGTTTGGAGCAATCCATGCAGTGGCATGCATCTCTTTTCATGCAGACCAGACCATTGCCGGGACAGCCATTAACTTCCTCGGGCCGGGCCTTGCGGTATTTTTGTGTAAGGCTATGTACAACAATTCTTCGGATACACCAGCTATGGATCCGGGAAGCAAACTTCCGAAACTGTTTGAGGGCGTATTTCCGACCGGGTCTTTCTGGAGCAATGTGCTCAACGTATATGCAGTAGCATATCTGGTGTTTATTCTGGCCTTTGTATGCTGGTTCGTCTTTTACAAAACGAAGTTCGGCGCTCACCTCAGGGCCGTTGGGGAACATCCGGAAGCATGTGAATCACTTGGTATTGATGTATACAAGGTGCGCTACGGCTGTGTGATCCTTTCAGGCTTTATGGCAGGTCTTGGAGGAGCCTTTGTAACACTGGCAACGATCAACCAGTTCCGTCCAAGCGTTATTGTAGGCCAGGGCTTTATCGCTATTGCAGCAGTAATCTTCGGAAAATTTTCTCCGGAGGGAGCGACGAAGGCCTGTCTGCTGTTTGGACTGTGCAGCGGAATCAAAACACTGGCAGGGCAGAGCAACACAGTATCGCCGAACCTGATTTCGATGATTCCGTACATTGTAACGATTCTGGCGCTGGTACTGTTTGTGGGCAAGGCTCATACACCGGCGGCAAATGGAAAGATTTTTGTAAAATCCAGATAAGCAGATTTCAGGAGGCATATGAAGCAGGGAAAGATTACAGGAAAAAAGATCTTTGCCGCAGCATTTGGAATCCTGCTGGTTGGAATCGGCGTGGCATTTAACAACTGCGCCGGCTTTGGAAACGACTCCATTGGAATCGTTTATGATGGGATACGAAACGTAAGCGGTATGAATCAGACACAGCTTGGCATGGCTTCCAATGTGGTAAACCTGTCTCTTCTGATACTGCTGTTTTTCACCGCCAGGCGTTATGTAAGCATCGGTACGTTTGTCTATCTGCTTCCATACGGTTTCTGTGTGGATGCCGGCAGCTTTCTGTACCGGCATATCGCCTGGTCAGATGAAACGGCTGTGCGGGTTTTATTCAGTATAACAGGCTGTATGCTGCTCTGCATGGGAGTAGCAGTCTATATCACAGTAGACATCGGTGTAGATCCGTTTACCGGTGTCGTGCTGCTGATTCGGGACAGGCTGAACAAAGAATACAGGTACGTCAAGATCGGGTTTGACATTGCCATGATCGTAATTGGAACCGCCCTGGGCGGGAAGCTGGGAGCGGTAACCATTATTACCGCATTTGCAGCAGGACCCGCTATCCAGTTTTTTTCCGAACAGTTAAAAAAATACTGGATGAAAACAGAAGAATGATATATTTAAGGATGATATATAATAGACAACAGAGCTGCATGTTCCAGACACGCTCTAATATCAGGACACAGAAACAGGAGAAAACAAAATGGAAGTAAAAGAGATTTTAAAGCATGTGGATCATACGCTGCTGACACAGACAGCAACATGGGATGAGATTCGCCAGATCTGTGACGATGCAGCTGAGTACCAGGCGGCGTCGGTGTGTATTCCGCCAGGATATGTAAAGCAGGTAAAAGAATATGTGCAGGATAAAGTAGCAGTCTGTACAGTGATCGGATTTCCAAATGGCTATATGACAACCGCAGCAAAGGAGTTTGAAACAAAGGATGCCCTGGCCAATGGAGCAGATGAGATTGATATGGTCATCAACATCGGCTGGGTAAAGGACGGAAAATTTGACTGTGTTGAGGAAGAAATCCGTACGCTGAAAGCAGCCTGCGGGGATAAGATTCTGAAGGTGATCATAGAAACCTGCCTGCTCACGGACGAAGAAAAAGTGAAAATGTGCCAGGCGGTGACAAATGCCGGCGCAGATTATATCAAAACATCGACCGGATTCTCCAGTGCGGGTGCGACATTTGATGATATCAGACTTTTTTCAGAGCATATCGGCAAAGGGGTAAAGATGAAAGCAGCAGGCGGCATCTCTTCTATGAAAGATGCAGAGGAATTTTTGAAACTGGGTGCAGACCGCCTGGGAACAAGCAGAATCGTCCGGCTGGTTAAGAACGAACCGGCTTCGGGATACTGATAAACAGCATAAAAACAGACTGACGGTTGAAGTTTTGCTGTTTAAAAAATAAATATTTGAATTCAATGATATAAAAGCAGCGTGTTTTATTCAGCAGGAGAATAGAACGCGCTGTTTTTGTATTAGCTTTTATAAAAAAACGGTCATATCCGGTCAGAAAAATTTTAGACTTTTTAATGACAAATGCTGCAAAAAAGAGTAACATAGACATATCAGCAGTTTTCATACAAAGGTGTGGTGTTAAATGAGTAAAACAAGAGACGCAATTATAAACGGAAAAGCTGTTCTCGGTATTGAACTTGGTTCCACCCGCATCAAATCGGTCTTAATCGGAGAAGACGGCGTACCGGCTGCATCAGGTGCGCATGACTGGGAGAACCGGTTCGAGGACGGAATCTGGACGTACGCACTGGAAGATATCTGGGGCGGGCTGCAGGACAGTTATACAAAGATGGCAGAGGATGTAAAAGCAACGTACGGCGTAGAAATTACCAGCCTGGCAGCCATTGGGTTTTCAGCAATGATGCATGGCTATATGGTATTTGATAAATCCGGGCAGCTGCTTGTACCGTTCCGCACATGGAGAAATACCATGACTGAACAGGCAGGCAGACAGCTGACGGACCTGTTCCAGTATCACATTCCGCAGCGGTGGAGCATTGCGCATCTTTACCAGGCTATTTTAAACGGTGAAGCACATACTTCGAAGATCGATTATCTTGTCACTCTGGCGGGGTATATTCACTGGCAGCTGACAGGGCAGAAGGTACTGGGAATAGGCGAAGCCTCCGGCATGTTCCCGATTGACATTCAGACAAAAGATTATAACCGGCGTATGACGGAGCAGTTTGACGCATGTATTGCAGACAGAGGATTTTCATGGAAATTAAGGGATATTATGCCGAAAGTGCTTGTGGCGGGTGATGATGCAGGAACACTGACACAGGAAGGCGCGAAGAGACTGGACATATCCGGGAAACTTCAGGCAGGAATTCCGGTCTGTCCGCCGGAAGGCGATGCAGGGACAGGCATGGCAGCTACCAACAGCGTGGCAGTGCGTACAGGTAATGTATCGGCAGGCACTTCTGTGTTTGGCATGGTAGTGATGGAAAAAGAACTGTCAAAAGTTTATGAGGAGATTGACCTGGTAACGACCCCGGACGGAAATCTGGCCGGCATGGTACACTGTAATAACTGCACATCAGATTTAAACGCATGGGTAAACTTATTTCAGGAATTTGCAGAAAGTCTTGGAATGAATGCAGACAGGAACCGGCTGTTTGACGTTTTGTATCATAAAGCACTGGAAGGGGATAAAGACTGTGGCGGACTGCTTGCCTATAATTATCTTTCAGGAGAGCATGTAACTGGTTTTGAAACAGGGCGTCCGCTATTTGTGAGAAAACCGGACAGCAGTTTTAATCTGGCAAACTTTATGCGGGTACATCTAATGGCGTCACTGAGTGTGCTAAAGACGGGACTGGACCTGATGCTGAAAGAAGAAGGCGTAAAAGCAGACAGGATCTGTGGCCATGGCGGGCTGTTTAAGACAAAAGGCGTCGGACAGAGCATTCTGGCGGCAGCTATCGATGCTCCGGTGTTTGTAATGGAGACAGCTGGAGAAGGCGGAGCATGGGGCATAGCGCTGCTTGCATCTTATATGGTCCATAAAGCGGAAGGAGAGAGCCTGGATGATTATCTGAATCACAAAGTATTTGCAGGACAGGAAGGGACAAGGATAGACCCGGATCCGGCAGATGTGAAAGGATTTGACGAATTCCTGGCGGTCTATACAGCGGGGCTGCCGATTGAAAGGGCGGCTGCAGATCACCTGAAATAACGGGAAAACAATAGCGAAAACCCCTGATTACTGAGAGACCATATCTTGATAATTGGGGGTTTGTTACAGACAGTTGTAAAAATTAAGAAAGGAGACATATAAAATGCAGCGAAAAATGAAAGGCAGAATTTTTTGGAAGACATTTTGCTTAATCGTGTTAACAGCAGTTATGTTTATGGCTTTACTGACAGCCGGAAACCGGCAAAAGCCCAAAGCTGCAGAACGGCTGGACAATATTCTGGTGAAAGTACCGGATGAGCATGTGAGCAATTTTACAGTCAGTGCTTCGACAGTTGATTCAGTGACGCTGACATGGACAAAAGCATCGGATGCACAGACTTATTATATCAGCTACTGGGAGTCAGGAAAGCCGGGCACATCCAGGGACAGAGAGGATATCGGCAATGTATCGGAATGCAGAATAACCAATTTAAAACAGACAAAGTATATCTTCCAGATTCAGCCTGCCAACAAACTTCATACAGGCATTCCGCTGAAAGGGGCAATTGCTTCAGCAGAAGGAGCTCCGTCACCGTATGCGCCAAAGAAGGTTACATTAAATCATATAAAACAGGGATACTGTTCTGTTATGATAGACGGTTTAGAACAGATTTATCAGTCGGAGGCTGAGATTTATGATGCATCCGGCGCTCTGATCGAAAGCAGCGAAGGAGATTATGCAGGCGCTGTCATAGAAGATGACGGCATCCGCAGTAACGGGTTTTATGCAGTCAGGGTACGCGGGATTTACAGTCACGAGGGCGGATACCGCAGTGAGGGAGAATGGAGCAGCCTGTATTATTTTGCCGCACCCATGAAACCGGGGTTTAAAATTACCCAGAAAAACAGCAGAGTCAGCATAACATGGAACCGTGTACAGGGAGCGCAGAACTATACAGTGTCCGTTTCAAAAAATGCATCCAGCGGTTTTAAAAAAGCTGCTTCTGTAAAAAGCCCGTCCGCTGTGCTTACGAAATACGGCGATGTGAAACTTAAGCCGGGCAGGACATATTATGTGAAAATAACCGCACGGATGACAAGGGACGGGGAGAATTATACAATAAGTTCTCCGGCTGTTAAAATTAAAATCAGGCAGTAAGCTCCGGGAGAGCATGCCGGGTATGAAAGTTACAGCCGGCAGGAAATAAATAGTATAAAAATTTAGGAAGCAGAGTGTATGCGTAATATCAGAAACATTTTTTTCAGGGATGTAAAAGCGCTTTTGAAAAATCCATTTGCATTTATTATCGCGGGGGGATTATGTATCATTCCGGCATTGTATGCATGGTTTAATATTTATTCAAACTGGGATCCGTATGGAAATACAGGAAATATCCGCATCGCAGCTGTATCAAATGATAAAGGGTATACTGCTGCAGACGGAAATACAGTCTGTGCAGCCGATACCGTTATGGAAGCGCTTAAGGAGAATGACAGTATCTGCTGGGTCATGGCAGAATCAGAAGAAGATGCAGTAAAAGGTGTTTATGACGGCAGATTTTATGCCGCAGTTGTTTTTGCAGAAGATTTTACAGAATGCATGTACCAGGGCTTTTTAAACGGCATGAAACGCCCGCAGGTTACTTATTATGAAAATGAGAAAAAGAATGCCGTAGCGACAAAGATTACAGATACGGCAGTGTCGACGCTGGAAAATAACATCAATGAACAGTATATTTCACTGGTGGTACGCATGCTCTTTGACAGGCAGGGAGATATTGTCAGTGATATGGAAGCGGCGGATATTACAGAAACGGTTTTATCCAAAATCCAGCGGGCAAAGGATATCACACAGCGGTTTTCTATCATGCTCGGTTCCCTGGTGCAGGCAAATGACAAACTGACAGCTTCATTAGAAGGTGCCTACAGCGATCTGGATACCATTCAGAATAATCTGAACCATGTGCAGAATGAAATTTCTAATGTGCCGGATATGCAGGCTCTGGCAGAGCGGCTTAATGCGGCAAATGCCCGTGCAGTTCAGTCTGTCAGCGATGCCCTGGCACAGTTAGAGCAGGCAAAGAAAACCGGAATTGCACAGCACAGGCAGACGGTATACCAGCAGCTCGCCGCGAGCCTTTCCAGCGCGAAAAATTCACTGGACAGCCTGATGAATTCCCTTCAGTCACTGAATGCAGCGACGGTTAACATTTCCCGCGGAATCGTGCTGACACAGCTGGAAAATCAGTCCCAGGCGCTGGAACTGATGATAGCCCGGCTGAATGGAAGTGATTCAGCAGAATCACAAAACGGGCTTGCCGAAGAAACCGTTCAGCAGCTGGAGCAGCAGATGAAAGCCGTTCAGCAGTCGCTGCAGACGACAGTCAGCCAGTCGCTGTCAATGCTGGGCAGTGATTTACAAAAAGCCTCGGCAGAAATGCTGCATGTGATTGGAAATATAAAAGAAGACACACAGCTGTTAAGCATGATCCTGGAAGACGGCGTGACATCGGTGGATCTGGTCAATCAGAGTTTTACCGGACTCGCAAAAGATTTAAATACAGTTACAGGAAAGCTGGACCAGATTATGGACGTGATTCAGGGTATCAGCAGTGCACAGCTGGCGCAGCGTTTTTTGGATTTTATGAAAGGAAATCCAGAGGATTACGGGGCATTTTTTGCACAGCCGGTATCAATGGAAACCCAGGCAGTTTATCCGGTAGACAATTACGGATCCGGCGTGGCACCTTTTTATACGACACTGGCATTGTGGGTAGGAGGCGTGGTACTGGTATCCCTGATCAGGGTCAAAGCGCATACAGACGGCCTGGAACATCCGAAACCGCACGAGCTGTTTTTGGGAAGATATCTGCTGTTTCTGGCAATGGCGCTTGTGCAGGCAGCAGTTACTGTATGGGGCAATTTTTATCTGCTGCATATTCAGTGCCTGCATCCGCGAAGGTTCCTGATGGCGGCATTTCTGACAAGCTTTACATTTTCGCTGCTGATTTATGCACTGACGATTTCGTTTGGAGACCTGGGCAAAGCAGTGATTGTCGTGCTGATGGTCATTCAGATTGCAGGCTCCAGCGGTACATATCCGATTGAAATACTGCCGCAGTTTTACCAGAAACTGTATATCTTTTTCCCGTTTCCGTATGCAATCAATGCGATGCGTGAAGCTGTGGCAGGGATGTATGAATATGACTATACGCTGTATCTGCTGCAGCTGCTGCTGTTTGCATTAGCGGCGCTGGTGCTGGGGCTTGTCATACGGCTTCCGTTCCGCAGATTTTATCATTTTATAGAACAGCGGATGGAAGATACACAGATGATGTAAAAATAATCAATAGCGGGGTGAGCGGATGGATATACAGAATGAAGAATCCTGTTACAGACAGATGTTTCAGGAGCTGGTTTTGGAAGAGCAGCAGCTGCATACAGATAATCAGAAACGCATAAAAGCAGGAATCCAGTGCCTGATCTGGATACCGATGCTGTTTTTAATCCTGCTGTTCCTGACGGAAGGAGAAAAAGTAATATTTCTTGTGCTGTGGATCGTGTCGCTGTTTATAACTGCCAGTTATCTGATTTACGTGGAATACGCCGATTTCAAAGCACAGGAGCGGCTGCACAGATACACAGATGAAAGCAGGGAAGGGCAGGAAGAATATGAAGGCCTGATCGGCGGGGATATGGAAGCCTTTGAACAAACTGTAATGCAGCTGTTAAACCAGATTGATGAAAAGAAAGCACAGAACCGGCAGAGAATGCTGCAGATGATTGGTCAGCAGAAAGAAAAACTTCTGGAAACAGAACGAAAGGAAATACACCATGACTAACATCATAAAAATTATGCTGAGAGATTTCAAAAGCATCCGTACAAATGTAACGGCTCTTGTCATAATCATGGGACTCTGCATCATCCCGTCCCTGTATGCGTGGTTCAATATTCATTCAAACTGGGACCCGTACAGCGAAGCAGCTACATCCAGCCTTAAGATTGCAGTTGTTTCCAAAGACCAGGGTGCTAAAATCCAGAATATGAATGTGGCAGTGGGAGATTCCGTCGTGGAAGCGCTGCATGAAAACACAGCCATTGGATGGGTATTTCCGCAGGACGAGCGCACGGCGGTAAACGGTGTATACAGCGGAGAATATTACGCAGCGCTTATTATACCGCAGGACTTTACCAGCAGCATTACCGGCCTGTTTGACGGCAGTCTGGACGGCGGCAGAATTTTATATTATGAAAATGATAAGAAAAATGCGATTGCCACAAAAATCACAGGCAAAGCAAAAACAGCTGTGGAAACACAGATCAATGCCACCGTATTCCGGACGATTACCGAAATTGCCGCAAAGATCGGCAGCGCCCTGGAAAATACTGACAGAAATGCTCTGATCCGCCAGGTTACGGCACGTCTGGAAAATCTGAAAACGGATATTCAGAGTTTTCAGCACATGCTTGGATCTGCAAAAAAAATGACAGATGCCACAGCCCGGACGATGACAGGGGTCAGCGGACTCAATGAAAAAATCATAACAGATTTAAGAAATGATTTAAATTTTATTACAACAGCTTCCGCTGCATTCAGCACATCAGGTATTGAAACGGCAAACGTCCGCCTGTAGGATTATATATCGCTGCTCGAAGACGGCAAAAGCAGCCTGAATCAGATGCGCAGGCTGTTAAAAGACCTTTACAGCTACGTGGATGAACTGCAGAAGCGTCTTTCCGGAATCAGTGACAGTGAACTGCTGCAGCAGGTTGTGGAAGTGCTGGAAAATGAGCCGGAAAAAATCGGAACATTTTTTTCCACTCCGGCAGAACTAAAAACCGAGCGGGTATTTCCGATCAAAAACTATGGTTCTCAGATGGCCCCGTTTTATACCGTGCTTTCTATCTGGGTCGGTGCCCTGATCCTGGCAGCGATTATTCATACAAAAGTAAAGCCTGTGCAGGGCCTTGAAAATGTCAGATACTATGAGGAATATTTTGGCCGTTATGCAGTATTCTTTTTAACAGGCCAGATACAGACACTGCTCTGTGTGCTGGGCGATGTATTTTTCCTGGAAATCCAGTGCAGGCATTTATTCTTATTCTGGTGTTCGGCAGCACTGGCCAGTTTTGTATTTACACTGCTGATCTATTCCCTGACATTTGCATTTGGAAATGTGGGAGAAGCTCTGGCCGTCGTAATCATGGTCATACAGGTAGCAGGAGCGGGCGGTACGTTTCCGAAAGAAGTACTTCCGGACATTTACCAGCGTATTTATGCATATCTGCCATTTCCATATGCAATGGATGCAATGAAAGAAGCAGTCGGCGGAATCTATGAAAATGCACATCTGGAAAGCCTTCAGTATCTGGCTGCTTTTCTGCCGGCAGCGCTGTTCATCGGTCTCGTGCTCAGCATACCGTTTAGAAGGCTGAATGAAATGATCGAAAAGAGCAAAGAGCGGACGAAGCTGATGATCTGACGGACAGGAGAAGCAGAAGATCAGGAATGCAGAACAATAAAAAGACGAAGCAGATGATAAATTAATAGCAGCAAAAAGATGAAGCTGATGATATAATAGACAGCAGAATCAGATGATTAGAAATAAAAAAGACAATGGGGTTTAATATTATGGAAAAAAACAAAAAAATTATTCTGACAGGAGACCGTCCGACAGGGAAACTGCATGTAGGACATTATGCGGGGTCTTTAAAACGGCGTGTAGAGCTGCAGAATTCAGGAGAGTTCGATCAGATATTTATTATGGTTGCAGATGCGCAGGCACTGACAGATAATGCAGATCATCCGGCCAAAATCCGGGAAAACATTATGGAAGTAGCTCTGGACTATCTGTCTATCGGGATTGACCCTGCAAAATCGACGATTTTCATTCAGTCGCATGTGTCAGAATTAACGGAGCTTTCTTTTTATTATATGAATCTTGTAACAGTATCCAGGCTGCAGCGCAATCCGACTGTAAAAGCAGAAATCCAGATGCGCAATTTTGAGACAAGCATTCCGGTTGGTTTTTTCACATATCCAATCAGCCAGGCTGCTGATATTACGGCATTTCACGCCACGACAGTCCCTGTGGGAGAAGACCAGGCACCTATGATCGAGCAGACAAGGGAAATTGTGCACAAATTCAATTCTGTCTATGGTGAGACTCTGACAGAGCCGCAGATACTTCTGCCAGATAACGAAGCATGTCTCAGGCTTCCAGGCACGGACGGCAAAGCAAAAATGAGCAAATCGCTCGGCAACTGTATTTATCTGTCTGACACCGAAGAAGATGTCCGCAGGAAAATCATGTCCATGTTTACCGATCCGGACCATATCCGCGTCCAGGACCCTGGCAGGCTGGAAGGCAATACAGTATTTACGTATCTGGATGCATTCAGCAATACCGGCCATTTTGCAGAATATCTGCCGGAATATGCAAATCTGGATGAACTGAAAGAACACTATAAGCGGGGCGGGCTTGGAGATGTAAAGGTTAAGAAGTTCTTAAACAGCGTGATGCAGGAAGAACTGAGTCCGATTCGGGCACGCAGGGCAGAGCATGAGAAAGATATAGAAGGAGTGTATGAGATTCTGCGGAAAGGAAGCACGCATGCAAAGGAAACAGCGGCTGAAACGCTGCGGGAAGTAAAACATGCGATGAAGATTGATTATTTTGAGGATGCGGAATTTCTGGCAGAACAAAAGGAGAGATTTTAAACCGGACGAAGATGCTAAAGTTAGAAGGAGAGACGTTAAACCGGATAAAAATGCAGAAGTTTTTGGGAAAACGATAAAGCCGTATATGAAATAGCAAAAAAGGGCTGTCGCACTAAGCAAATATATACAACCAGCTATATCCTGTATCATATTTCTTAATGCGGCAGCCTCTTTTTGCTGTCTGAAAACCGGCAGTGCACTGGAACGTGCTTGAAAATAAAAATGGAATGTTTCACGTCTGAAAGTACGTTGTCTGATACTGAGTGATGTGCCTGAATGAGTCTGATAAGTTCTTATAAACAACATTTTATATCAAAATGTTGTCTTCAAGTATTCTATATCAAATTTTCTTTTTTTGCAACCCCAAAGATAAAATTGGCTATATTTCCTAATTTAAGGTATAAATTGTTTCAATTTCTAATGTTATTTATCTATATTTAACAAAAATTTTCTCAAAATCAGATGAATCGCATCATTTCTAAAAAAAGCAGACAGATGCAGTTACTGCGGCTATCAGCATCCCCGGATCTGGCTGTCTCTTGTGCAAACCTTTATAAATCAAGGCGTTCGGGATTTTTCCTTCAAAAAAAAGCATAACATTTTGATATAAATTGTTATGTATAACGGATTTGGATTAAGAGCAAAACCGGACACATTCGTATAAACAGAAATTCAGATTTGAAGCTGCGAAGACATGTAACGAAAAGAATGGTGGTGGAAATTTATGCAGGAACTGGATTACGGAAAAATGGGTATGAGAATCCGTCAGGTCAGGAAAGCCAAAGGGTGGTCTCAGAGTGATCTGGCAGAAAAATGCGGGGTCAGCATGTCATTTTTAGGACATATAGAACGCGGCACCCGGATTATGAGCATTGACACTTTTGTGAAGATCTGCAGGGCGCTTGAGGCAGGAGCTGATGAACTGCTCTGGGGCGTGGCAAATCCTTCAGATGCTGTGCTGGATATGTGGAACCAGCCGGAGAAGAGAAAGTCTGGAAAAAGGGCTAAAAGAGATGCAGATGAGAAAAATTCTGGCGGGACAAAGGCAGACAGCTATGCGATGTATGTAAGGATTATGAAGTCGGTGGCTGAGATTATGAATGAGGCATAATGCAGCCAGGAGTAAATAAAAATTCAGACAGGAATGAAACAGGTCTGAATGGAAAGATAAGGTATGAAAATGGACAGGCAGTATTCCTGGAAAAGAACAGAAGAAATGGAGATTGACCTGGCAGATTTGCTGCGCAGGCTGTGTATGCAGTGGAGGCGAATGGCGGTCTGCGCGCTTGCGGCTGCTGTTGTTTTGGGCGGATATGGATGGATCAGCAGCAGAGACGCGGATCAGGAAATTATGATGTCAGAAACAGGAGGAGCGGACAGTCTGACAGAAGCGGAGAAACAGGCAGTAGACGATGCCGTTTTGCTGAAGAACGAAATCAGCAGCCTGGAAGCGTATCTGGATAGTTCCGTGCTTATGCAGATTGATCCCTATCATAAAAATAAAAGTGTCATGCTGTATCGTATCGACCGTGCAGCAAGGCAGGAGCTGCCGGTAATTACTGAGAAGTATCTGTCTTTTCTGCTAAATGGCGGGGCGGCAGACGCACTGCAAAAATCCGGCAGCGGGAAGCATTTAGATAAGAGCTGTCTGGCAGAGCTGATATCAGCTTATCAGAAAACATACAGTTCTCCTTACCAGGTGGCCGTGGAAGATTTATCTGAGAACGGCATAATGGCTGAATCATTATTTTATGTGGAAATCACAGGCAGAAGCGCTAAGGAAGCGGAACAGATGGCCCTGGATCTGCAGAAGGTTTTACAGGAATATTCTGCCGAAGTAAAGCAGACCGCTGGAAGACACAGGATCGTACTGGCCAGCAGCATGAAAAGTACAGAATCAGACAGCAGTCTGCAGTCGCTGCAGCATGATAGAAAGACTTCCCTGTCAGCGAATCGTGCAAGTCTAAAGGCAGTGACAGATGCATTCAGCCAGGAACAGATGGCAGTATACAGGAGAACTGCCGGCGGAGAAGACAGCGGAGAACAGGAAGAGAATGCAGGAACTGAGAAAGACGCGGATGCCGGCGGTTTCGGCAGGAAATTTTCTGATATCAAAAAATATTTACTGATAGGTGTGCTGGCAGGAGTTTTTGCATATGCATGTATTTTCTCATGCCGGTATATTTTTGGAGACACAATAAAAAGTATAGAAGAACTGAAAAGGCTGTATACGTTTCCGGTTTTTGGCGTAATTACCGCCTCAGACAGAAAGACCAAAAGGGCTGGCGCTGTCTGGACAGCGCGTCAGGATACTTATGGATGTACGAAAGAGCAGGTTTTTAACAGAATCAGGCTTGCATGCCGCAGCTGTAAAACAGCGAAACTGTGCGCAGTTTTTGACTTTGCACCTGATGCTGTGGAAAGAGAATGCCTGGAAAAAATAGCTGCGCAGCTTGCGGGCTGCGGCATCACAGTAACGATAGCTGAGAACCCTGGCAGGGATACTGCCGGGTGGGACAGTCTGGTGGAAACAGGCAATGTATTAATGATATGTAAGATGTGCGCTACAACACACCGGATGATTGATGATGCCATGAATTTTTATCTGGAAAACGGCATTGCTGTAACAGGAACAGTTGTTTTTCAGGAAAACGAATAAAACCGGACCTGAGATGAGAGTCAGAAGGCTGCATGACAGGGAAGGGGTTATAAAAATGCGGGAAACACAGAGAAATGCCTGGAGCAGGAAAGGATCAAATGCTGGAGGGATGGCGAAGCATGCCTTTTGCATGGTATGAAGGAATGAAATTAGTACAGCTATTTAAGATATACTGGCCGGATAACGGCGGCGGCATAGCAGCTGTTATGGACATGGTTTCAGATGCGGCTGACTGTATGGGCAAAGCATTAAATAGAACGGAATGCAGACAGGAAATGGTCGTGTGCAGACCGCGCCCGGGGATGCCGTCTAAACAGGACTGCTATAAGGGAAAGAACGTGTACCGGTGCAGGTCTTTCGCTGAGATTGCGTCGACGCCCGTTTCCATTGAATTTCTTGCAAAGGCCCGCAAGGCAGCAAAGGATGCCGATATTGTTATTTATCATTTTCCGTATCCTATGGCTGATATTGGAATACTATTCAGACTGTATCGTGGAAAACTGATCGTCTGGTGGCACTGTGATTTTGATACGCAGAAAGGAAAAATACTTACCAGACTTTACAGACCTATCGTTAAGCATACATTGAAAAAAGCAGATATCATTATTGTTTCGGCAAAAGGAAATATAAATGGGTCACAGATACTAAGAAAATATAAAGATAAGTGCAGGGTAATACCGTTTGCAGTACCAGACGATTTAGCGCAGAAGGGCAGAACGTACTATGAATCCCGAAACAGCGGAACCAGGAGAAAAGTGCATGTGCTGTTTATTGGAAGATTTGTATGGTATAAAGGGCTGGATGTTCTTTTGAAGGCATTTGCAAAACTGGATCATAAAAAATATGAACTGCTTTTAGTGGGAGACGGGCCGCTGCTTTCTGATATGCAGTCTCTGGCAAAACATTTAAATCTAAATAATGTGGCTTTTGCGGGCTCTGTATCACAGGATGAAAAAATAAAGAAGATTCAGTGGAGTGATTTTCTCGTGCTTCCATCTGTTTCGAAAGCAGAAGCGTTTGGGATTGTGCAGATTGAGGCAATGGCATTTGGCAAACCGGTGATAAATACAAGCATACCAGGCGGCGTGCCGGAGATCTGTCCGAATGGTGTGTGCGGAATTACGGTCAGGCCGCACAATAAGGAGGAATTAGCCAGAGCAATAAAAAGGCTTGGAGAAGATACAAGCCTTCGGGAAACATACGGGAAAAGAGCAATAGAGCTAGTAAAAGAAAAGTATAATACGTCCCGTATGGTCAGACAGTACATCCATGTATTTCAGAATATAATGGAAACATCAGGCAGCTGAGTACAAATAAAAAGAATGGAGCATGAAGATGATTAAAGTTCTTCACGTTTTTGCAGGGATGAACAAAGGAGGAGTTGAAAGTTTTGTCCTGAACCTGCATAAAGCACTGAAAGATAGTGATATCCGATTTGATTTTCTGGTGAGAAGCAGTAATGGGAACCGGACAATGGTACAGTATTTTAAAAACTCAGGAAGCCGCATATACGTAACTAAATCATGGCCGTTACATGTATTTCAGAATTATATTCAGATGAAGCGGTTTTTCATTAAGCATGCCGGTATCTATGATTTTATACATATTCACATGAATTCACTGATGTATATGCTTCCAGTCACAATGGCAGACAGATATATGCCGGATACCAGGATTATTATTCACAGTCACAATACAAAAGTCCGGTATTTCAGCGCTATGCCGCTTCATTATATAAATCGGAGGATTCTGAAAAGATATCGTACAATCAGTCTGGCATGTTCGCATGAAGCTGGAAAGTGGATGTTTACCGGCCGGTATACAGTAGTTCCGAATGGAATCGATGTATCCAGGTTTCAGGCGGAGCCGGGTTTTAGAACAGATTCGGATACCCTGCAGCTGGTGTCGGTAGGAAAAATAGAAAACCAGAAAAATTACTTTTTTATGTTATCTGTAATCAAGGCTCTAAAGGCAGAAGGAGTGAAGGTAAGATACCGGATTGCAGGAGAAGGCAGTCTTAAGAAGGAGTTTATAAAAGCGGTCAGAACGTATGGACTATCAGCTGAGGTAAAGCTTCTTGGAAATATAGAATCTGTGGAAAGACTGCTGAGAGAATCACATATTTTTATGATGCCGTCTAAATATGAGGGCCTGGGTATTGCTTTACTGGAAGCTCAGTGCAGCGGGATACCCTGTGTAATTTCAGATAGAATACCCCGGGAATCTGCAGTCTGTCCGAATGTGTACCGCATTCCGCTGCAAAAAGATCAATGGGTAAGAACAGTAAAAAATATTGCAGCAATGGAAGATACAGGGTACTGCAAAACAAACAGTAAAAGGATGGCAGAAAGCAGGTATAGTCTGAAAGGCCTGGCTCTGAGCATGCAGGATATATATCAGACTGAAAGGAATGTGAAGTGGTAAGAATACGTCTGAAAGGACGGCTGGGAAACCAGCTGTTTATTTATGGTTTTGCAAGGCTGCTGTGTGAAAAATACCATATGAAAGCACTGCTGTACGATAGAAGTGATGAAAAAGATACTGTCTGGCACAGTCATCTGAACCGTTTTGTGCTGCATCCCTCTGTCTCTTTTACAAATAAAAAAGAAGAAGTCTTAAAAATGCCACTGTCTGCAAAAGCGGCGTTTTTCATAGACAGACTGCAGTGTAAGTATGAGACAAACCGGCGTATGCATGAAAGGCAGATAAACAAAATGCCGGCAAATATCAAAAAAGGCCTGTTTCTTCTGATGGACGGTTATTATGAACTGCCGCCAGATATACCGAAGGATCTGTTTTGTGATGGATATTTTCAGTCGCCCGGATATTTAGATCCTGTCAGACACAGGCTGCTGAATGAAATAGTTCCGAGAGATAAATTTACAGAAAAAGAACAGAAGTTTATGGATCAGATAAAAAGCTGCGAATCTGTCTGTCTGACAATAAGGCTTGGAGATTATCTGGGAAATACTGTTCATCAGGTATGTACCAGAGAGTATTATATGAGAGCAATGGACATGATGGCAGAAAGGAAGCCGGGCTGCAGGTTCTTTGTATTTTCGGACGAGATTGAAGCTGCCAGAAAAATGTTCCGGTTCCGTTATCCGGTGAGTTATGATTCTGGCAGATCAAAGGACAGCATATCACTGGCATTCATGAGCCAGTGTAAACATTTTATTATTTCCAATAGCAGTTTCAGCTGGTGGGCGCAGTATTTGTCGCAGAATCCGGAAAAGATAGTTATATCTCCGGACAGATGGTACGCACAGGACATTCCTTGCGATATTATGCAAAAGGAATGGGTACGGATTCAGTGCTGAGAGGTTACACATATGAAACGATGTATTTTGATCATTCCTTACTTTGGCAAATTTAACAGTTATTTTCATTTATTTCTTCATTCATGCAGAAATAATCCGGATTTTGACTGGCTCATTTTTACAGATGACCGCAGGAACTTTGAGTATCCGGATAATATAACCGTTAAATATACCACATTTGATAAAATAAAGTTATATATTCAGCGGAAGTTTAAATTTAAAATTGCTTTGGACCAGCCGTATAAACTATGTGATTATAAAATAGCATATGGCGACATATTCTCAGAATTTATTTCTGGATATGAGTTCTGGGGGTTTTGCGATACAGATGTTATTTTCGGAAGGCTGAATCAGTTTATAACGGATGAGGTACTGGATTCATTTGACAAAATACTGTTCCGCGGACACTTTGTATTGTTAAGAAACAGCCCGGAATGCAGAACATTATATAGAACAAAAATGAAAGGCATGCCAGTGGATTACAGGTTTGCATTTACAACAGATTATATGTGCCATTTTGACGAACATGAAATGTGGCAGTCTGTTACCAGACGGCTCGGTATCAGGGAGTGGAGGAAGATTGTGTATGCAGATATCGGCTGCAATTCATTTTCTTTCCATGCAGTGCAGGGGATGTATGGTACGGCAGACCAGATTTATTTATATGATCATGGAGCCATATACAGATTTTATATCTGTGAGGGTGTTGTGAAAAAAGACGAATGGGCTTATATACATTTACAAAAACGGCGGATGACGGTGGAAAATGTAAATGACAGGAATCTTTATGCAATCATTCCCAATCGTTTTACACGCATCCAGTGTAACACAGACAAAGAATTTATCATAAGACATTCACCAAAACGAGTGTTTTATATGGTTCGAAGAATAGAACGCTTCAAAGAAATTATTACAAATATAAAAAAAGGTGCAATCCGCTACAGGATTCACCGCCGCATGAATGGTGGTATATAAAAATGCATACAAAGATTCTTGCAATGTATCTGCCACAGTTTTATGAGATTGAGCAGAATAATTTATGGTGGGAAAAAGGGTTTACAGAATGGACAAATTTAAAAAGAGCAGAAGCGCTTTTCAGAGGACACAGGCAGCCGAGAATCCCGTATGATCAAAACTATTACTGTCTGCTTGATGAAAAACAACTCCGCCGTCAGGCTGAACTGGCACAAAAGTATCATGTCTATGGATTCTGCATGTATCATTACTGGTTTGAAGGTATACAGATTATGGAAAAACCGCCGGAACTACTGCTTAAAAATAAGGATATCCATATCAGATTCTGCTTTTCCTGGGCGAATCATACGTGGACAAAAGCACCGGGAAAAAAAGATGAGCAGATTCTGATCAGACAGGAATACGGCAGCGTAGAAGACTGGAAAAAACACTTCTGGTATTTAAACAGGTTTTTTAAAGATGACAGGTATATAAAGATGGGCAATAAGCCAGTGCTGGTGCTGTATAATGCAGTGGATATTGACTGCTGGGCACAGATGTCTTCCTGCTGGAAGCAGCTTGCACTGGAAGCAGGATGGGACGGACTGTATTATATATCGACGTTAAAGTCTGGCGCGGATCTTGGAGCAGCTGAGAATATGGGGCTGGATGCACAGTTTGAATATCAGCCGGCTTTTGGAACAAGAAGAGATGGATGTAAATTAGATTATGGATTCTGGTATCATTTTAAATATAATGTATTAAATCTGAGAATTCATAATCATGTGACAAAGTTCAGTTATGAAAAGGTATGGGAAAGTATATTGAAAAAAGAATACAGAGGCGGGGTAAAGACTTTTTTAGGAGCGTTTAACGACTGGGATACGACTGCAAGATGGGGACATAAAGGCAGCGTATGTACCGGTGCCTGTCCGGAACTGTTTGAACATTATCTGAAAGTTCAGATCAGTAAAAGTAAAAAAAGAGACAATGAGTTTCTTTTTGTTACTGCGTGGAATGAGTGGAGTGAGGGTGCTTATTTGGAGCCGGATGAAGAACTCGGATTTCAGTATCTGGAAGCATTGTCTAAAGCGGTCATGTCCTGAGCTTAAGGAGGGCTTTCCATGTATGATGATATTAAGGCTGAAAGCAGGCTCAGGGCCGGATTTTTCAGCAATACGGTTTCAGTTTTAGTGTGTCTGCTGCCTTTGCTTAACACATATTCAGTCAGACATCTTCCAGGAGCTTTATCTGATATAGCGATTATGTGTCTGGTAATCATGACAGCGGTTACCCTGTTAAAGAAACCTGTTATCCGGTATGGCGAATACGGAAATGTAATGCTGCTCTACGCGTTTGTAGTATTTTTAAGTTTTTCATTTCATTATGAACTGACAGAAACAATGACGGATTATCTGAGGCAGTTTTCCATGCTGTTTATAGCAGTTTTCGGGCTGTCCAGGCTGGGAAATTTTGCAGCAGCGTTTCGGACATTTGAGGTTACAGCTATTTTTTCCAGTATTTACTGCTGGCTTCTGGTATTTTTTTTGTACGCTGCAGATACCATACTGCCTTCCTATCTGCCGTTTTTTGAGCATCGAAGTGATCTGGATTTTGAAAATCAGTATTTAAACTATAAAAAATATTACAGGCCGCATTCTATATTTTCAGAACCATCTATACTTTGTGAGTATATACTGCTTTATCTGATTCTGCTGTTATTTAAAGATCTGCCACGCAGTGACAATACAAAGAAATATAAAAAACGGCAGTTTTGCAAAACGCTGTTTATAACAGCCACATGCTTTATTACAGGCTCTACAACAGGAATTATTGGATCGGTGATTTTTTTATGTCTGTACTTCTGGCAGACTGTTATCAAAACAAATAAGATCATTCAAAAAATTGGAAAGTATATTCCGGTGATAGCAGCAGCATTCTTCTGTCTGGTAAATACGCCAATGTTTCGTATATTTGTAACCAGAGTTTTTGTAGATCATTCTTCTTTATCATTAAGATTTGGCAATCTGAAAGATATTTTTAATGAAGACTGTCTGGTACTTTTGTTCGGCAGAGGATTTGTTTATGACGCTGTAGTGAAAGAGATAGGCTGGATACCTGGATACGCGCTTGTTCTGGTATATTACGGGCTGGCAGGACTGGGGATTCTTTCAGCCGTTTCCTGCATTCTGTACAGCAGGATTGGAAAGAAAAACTGCCTGGGGAAAGCAGTGTTTTTATATTTTGTAATCATGAATTGTACAAGCTATCCGCTGTTTTCATCATTTTTCTTAACAGATTTGTTTTTTATATTTCATTCGAAACGGACTGCGCCTGTGAACCAGTGCAGGCGCAGCCAGCTATTATTGGAAGGTAAGGCAGTATGGAATGTTTGGGAAAGCTAAGTGTGATTATACCAGTATATTGTAAAGAAGACACGGTTGAACGCTGTATAGAATCCGTCTTAAAGCAGAATTACGATAATCTGGAAATTATCATTGTTGATGACGGATCACCGGACAGATGCGGGGCAGTCTGTGATGATTATGCCGGACGGTATCATAAGGTCAGAGTGATTCATCAGAAAAATAAAGGAGTTTCGGAAGCCAGAAACTGCGGAATACGGGCTGCGTCAGGTGAGTACATTACATTTGCAGATGCGGATGATACCCTGGCACCTGATTTTGCCAGCAGTCTGATTCCGTTATTTGATCAACAGACTCAGATGGTTGTCAGCTCGAATCATCAGGTATCATCCCGGTTTCAATTAGAGTTAGACAGGGATACGGCATGGAGACTGATGTTTGACGATGATAATTTCGGAGTGAATGTATGGGGCAAAATATATAAAAAATCACTTGCCATACAGCAGCGTTTTCCTGTGAATATCTCAATGGGTGAAGACATGTGGTATCTGTTTCAGGCAGTCTCTCATTCAGAAAAGATCCGGTACGTTTCTGATAATTATTATCATCAGATGCGTTCAGAATATAATTCAGCAAATCTGTCAGGCGTGAAGCAGTATTTTGAAGCCCTGATTATAAACCAGAACTGTCTGAAATCCGCACTGAAAAGCCAGGCCGGTTACCAGACACAGTGTGCCATTCGCAGAGGAATACTAAAAAGGGCCGTGTGGATGATGGACGTGATGGGAATGAAACATGAAGTCAAAAAGAAATACCTGGATGCAGGCACAGCTGCTATTAAAGAAAGTATGCCGGCTGCCGCATCCATGCCGTTCCTGCAGCGGCTCAGGATGCTGGCGGCGGTTACCCTGCCACAGCTTTATATATGCATTTCCAGTTTAAGAAAAGGGGTTGGTGATCAAGAGTATGGAAGCAGAAGATGACAGTAAAAAAAATATAGTACTTATAGCAGCATTTTATTATCTGCCGGATTGCAACGGGGGTACAGAGAGACCTAAAAATTTCTGTTATTATTTAAACAAATACGGAATGCAGACGTATGTTCTTACAGCAGCCTATGATCACATTGATTATTCGGATGACGCAGATCATATCTTCAGGGTAAAAGATTATAGGAAAAATGACAGCAGCAGTGTCATTACGGCTGCAGTTAAAGCAAAAGAGATCCTGCAAAGGAGGCTCGGCAAACCAGTCCGCGGAGAAGACGCCTGGGCACAGCGGGTGAAAAAGAATATAGGCAGTATTATAAATAAACTGCATCCAGACGTATGTATTGTAACCTTTCCGCCGCCGGCAGTTCTCGATATAGGACTGTATATAAAAGAACAGTACCCTGATATAAAACTGATATCTGATTTCAGGGACGGATTTTTGTATGCTCCGATGTATCAGGAAATGAAAAGCGGTGCCCGCAGGATTTACCGCAGATTTATGGAACGTTACCGGTCTTTGGAGTTAGAAACTGTGAGAAAAAGTGATGCGTTAATTACGATTGCAGACGGACTGACGGAATATTTTCGGGAACAGTATGGAAAGCAGGAAGTATACACGATAGGCAATGGCTTCAACCATGAAGAAAAATTCCATGCGAAGCCTGTTCATCTGCCAAAAGACCAGTTTGTGATACTGTTTACCGGGGGATTAGACTGTTCCAGAATAGGCTATTTTGAATATTTCACCTCGTTTGTTGAAAATAACCGCCTGGAGCGGCTGGATGTCAGTTTAGTTATGATTGGAAATTATCTGGATTATGAAAAGGAGTTCTTTGCAAAACACAAAAGAATGATCGTTTTACCCAAACAGCCAAGAGACAAAATTATTGCTACTCAAAGGCAGGCAGATTTACTTTTAAATGTGACCAGGGATGATGAACCCATAGGCACGAATGGAAAGCTGTATGAATATTTGTTTTCGAACAAGCCGGTTCTGAATTATGGAAGGCATAACAATGCAGAAAGGATCATCCAGGAGACAGATTCAGGCAGAAGCTACAGCAGGGAAGAATCATCTCAGATAGATCAGTTTATTATGGATCTGAAAAAAGGAAAGCTGAAATTTCAGCATAGAGATTTATATAAATATACAAGGGAGTATGGTGTGAAACAGCTGATGGAAATTATTGCGTCTTTGCACTGCCAGTCATGATTTGGGGAAAGGAATGGTATGGACAACAGGATAATACTTGAGAAGATAAAAAACAGGACAATCAGAGCCGGGGTCATCGGCCTTGGTTATGTAGGCCTTCCTTTAGCAGTAGAAAAAGCAAAGGCCGGATTTAAAACGACAGGCTTTGATATACAGAAATCAAAAACAGATCAGGTAAATCAGGGCATCAATTATATTGGCGACGTAGTAGATGCTGATTTATCTGAATTAGTGAAAAAGGGAATGCTGCGGGCGACTTCGGATTTTTCATTTATCAGCGAAGCAGATTTTATTGCTATCTGTGTACCGACTCCGCTGGATATCCACCAGGAACCTGATTTAAGCTATGTCAGGGACTCGGCAAAAGAAGCTGCAAAGTATTTAAAACCCGGAGCCATGGTCGTATTAGAGTCTACGACTTATCCGGGAACAACAGAAGAATTCATCAAACCGATATTAGAAAAAGGTTCCGGTCTCGTATGCGGCCGGGATTTTTATTTAGGTTTCAGTCCGGAGCGGGTTGATCCTGGAAATTTAATATATAAGACAAAAAACACACCAAAGGTGGTAGGAGCAATCGGACAGGATGCAGCAGAAGTGATTAGTGCAATGTACCGGGCAGTGCTCGATGGAGAAGTATTTACAGTATCTTCACCAGCAGTTGCTGAAATGGAAAAAATACTGGAAAACACATACCGTAACGTGAATATAGGACTGATTAACGAAATGGCACGTCTGTGCAGCAAAATGGGCATTTCCGTATGGGAAGTTATTGATGCGGCAAAGACAAAACCGTATGGCTTTCAGCCGTTTTATCCAGGCCCGGGACTTGGCGGACACTGCATACCGCTTGATCCATACTATCTTGCATGGAAAGCGCGTGAATACGGTTTTCATACGACGCTGATTGAAAATTCCATGGTCATTAATGACAGCCAGCCGGAATACTGCGCACAGAGGGCCAGACAGATACTAAACCGTTTTAAAAAGTCAGTCAGCGGGGCCAGGATTCTTATGCTGGGCGTATCATATAAAAATGATATTGATGACTGCCGGGAATCGCCGGCTATCCGTTTGATGAAAGAACTGCGCAGCGATGGGGCCAGGGTCAGGTATTATGATCCCTGGGTGCCGGAATTTTCCGGGATATACGGGCAGAGCGCACAAAGTATCGAAAAGCTGACACCGGAAGAGACAGCATGGGCGGACCTTGTAATTGTTACAGCAGCGCATCATAATGTGGATTATGAGATGGTACAGAAAAATGCAAAAGCTGTCTTTGATACCAAAAATGTGATGTCTCATATTAAACACAGGGACAATATCGAGGTGCTTTAGGATGAATTTTACATATCAGTCGTATAGAGAACTGATCGGGCTGCTGCACAACTGTCAGTATACCATAACATCTTATGACCGCTATGCGGAATATGAAAAGTGTGTAATCATCCGCCATGATGTAGATAACAGCCTTTCAAAAGCATTGGAACTTGCAGAACTGGAAGCAGAAACCGGGCCGGAAGGGGTAAAAAGTACATTCTTTCTGCTTCTGACCTCTGATTTCTATAATCTGTTTTCACTGCATGGACAGAAAGCCGCTGATGGTATTTTAGACTGCGGTCATGAGATAGGCCTTCATTTTGACGAAATGAGGTATCCGCATCTGCAGGGGAATATGGATGCCATACGGGAAAAAATACTGCAGGAAGCCGGTATGCTGTCACGTCTGACCGGAAGGCCGGTTACAAAGGTTTCCATGCACAGGCCGGGAAGAACAATGCTGAATGCAGACCTTAAGATTCCTGGAATGGTTAATACTTATGGCAGTGAATTTTTCCGTGATTTTAAATATCTGTCGGATTCCAGAAGAAACTGGCGGGAAACGCCGGAAGAAGTCATAGAGAAACAGTCATTCAAAAGGTTACAGATACTTATACACCCATTCTGGTATCATACAAAGGAAAAAGATGCAGCAGTCTGTATAAAGGAGTTTGTAAATGCAGCGAATCATGAAAGGTATCATCAGTTAAACGATAATTTTACACGCCTGGAAGAAATGATGGGCCTGGAAGAACTCATGACATAGATTCCTGAAATGAAGTCAGCTGAAGAAACAACAGAAATGAGGCAGATGATTCATGAATATCTATATTTTAAATGCTACAGTGAATGGCAAACTGGTTACAGAGCTGTTATGTGACCGGTGCAGGATAAAGGGACTGATTACGCTGGATGAATCCGGGGCGGACAGTACACCGGAATACTACGATTATACACAATTCTGCAAGGCACGCAGCCTTGCGTGTGTGAAATTAAAAAGTTACAGTTTTAAGGATGAAAGAGACCGCAAAAAACTGGAGCAGCTGGACATAGATCTTATCATTATCGGAAGCTGGCAGAGGCTTGTGCCGGACTGGCTGATCAGCAGATGCCGGACTGGTATTATAGGCACACACGGAAGCCATGAAGGGATATCCAGGGGCCGTGGCAGAAGTCCGCAGAACTGGGCGCTGATGACAGGCAGAAAGCGCTTTATCATGTCCGTATTCTGGATTACTGAAAAGGCAGATGACGGCCTGATTATAGACACAAGAGAATTTGAATATACAGATACAGACAGTATTCTGACTAGCTATGTAAAGATTAATCTGTGCAAAGCAGATATGCTGCTGGAGAATCTGAACAATGGAAGAATAGAAAGAAAGGAAGGGACGCCGCAGGAAAAAGACGGACGTTATCTGCCGCAGAGAATAAGGGAGGACGGAAAGATTGACTGGAACAGGAGCGCTGCAGATATTTACAATATGATCCGCGCACTGACAAAGCCTTATCCGGGAGCTTACACAGAATACAGAGGCACAGAATATGTAATATGGCTGGCTCTTCCGGTCATGATGAAAGAGGCATGCCTATACGATCATCTGGAAAATGGCACGGTCATCAGCATCTTAAACGAAAGCATGCTGGTAAAGTGCGGACAGGGGCTTTTACTTGTAAATGAATGCAGCAGTTTTGATAAGATATCAGAAGGCATGGTATTTGAAAGTGCGGATTATGCAGCTCAGATCCGGCATATTATAAAAAGGCATAAAGAAAAATACGGGACTCCTTTATCAGAGCTTGTGTCAGATGAGGTGAAAAACAGATGAAATATGTGCTGATCGGATGCGGGAGAATTTCTCCAAACCATATTGCAGCAGCAAAAAGCAGCGGTCTGGAAATTGCAGGACTCTGCGATCAGAATCCGGATATGATGAAAGATAAGGCACTGGCATTTCATCTTGAGAATGTACATCAGTATACAGATTACCATGAAATGCTGGAAAAAGAGAAGCCGGAGCTGGCTGCAGTTGCAACAGAAAGCGGAAGACATGCAGCGATTGCATTAGACTGTATTAAAGCTGGCTGCCATCTTATTATAGAAAAACCGATAGCTCTGTCACTGGCTGATGCGGATGCAGTAATCCATGCGGCCCGGGAAAGGGGTGTCAGAGTCTGTGCATCCCACCAGAACCGTTTTAATAAATCAGTACAGAAAATTCGAGAAGCGGTGGAAAATAAACGTTTTGGGAGGATGTTTTACGGGACTGCGCACATCCGCTGGTGCCGGGACCGGGAATACTATTCCAGGGCTGCGTGGAGGGGAACGTGGGAGCAGGACGGCGGAGCTTTGATGAACCAGTGCATTCACAATATCGATTTATTAAGGTGGATGATGGGAGATGAGGCTGAAGAGGTAATAGGAATCACAGACCGCCTGAATCATCCTTATATAGAAGCTGAGGATCTTGGAATTGCGCTTGTAAAATTTAAAAACGGATCTTATGGAATCATAGAGGGCACGACAGATTTATATCCCAAAAATCTGGAGGAGACCCTTTATTTATTTGGAGAAAAAGGAACGGTCAAAGCAGGCGGACAGAGTGTGAACCGTATTGAGGAGTGGCGCTTTTCTGACGGACTGGATGATCCGCAAAAAGTTATGAAAGAGTTTGGCGAAGATCCGCCGAATGTATATGGATACGGTCATACGCCGTTATATGCGGATGTTATTGATGCTATTAAAAATAACAGAGAGCCGTACGTAAATGGAGAGGCGGGAAAAAGAGCTTTAGAACTTGTGCTGGCGGTATATAAATCGGCAGCGGAAGGAAGGCCTGTAAAGCTGCCGCTGGATCACTGTTCCACAATGGATTTTAAAGGAAGGTTTAAAGGATAGAAAGTAATAGGAAAGGAATCGCATGAATAAAAAATTCTACGTACATCCTGCCAGTGTTATCGATGAAGATACTGAAATCGGGGAAGGGACTAAAATCTGGCATTTTTCTCATATACAGTCGGGTGCAAGAATCGGAAAAAACTGCACATTAGGGCAGAATGTGAACATTTCAAACCATGCAGTGCTTGGAGACGGAGTAAAAGTACAGAATAATGTTTCGGTTTATGAAGGCGTGGTATTAGAAGACTATGTATTCTGCGGGCCTTCCTGTGTATTTACAAATGACGCTGTACCTAGGGCAAGGTATCCCAAACATGGCATATACCAGCAGACAAGGATTAAACATGATGCATCACTGGGGGCAAACTGTACGGTAGTCTGCGGGCATACGGTCGGTGAATATGCGATGATTGCGGCAGGAGCAGTCGTTACATCAGATGTAAAACCGCATGCTTTAATGACGGGTGTTCCAGCAAGGCAGACCGGATGGGTATGTGAATGCGGGCAGGTGCTGGATACAGATTTAAGATGTGCAGTCTGCGGGAAGAAATATCAGCTGGAATGCGGGGTTTTGTACGGGGGGGGGGGAGAATAACCCAGACCTAAACAGCAGTGTTAACACTATTCAGAGCAGAGGATGTGCAGCATGATCAGGTATGACGTAAGTACGGTATGTCCCGGACATAACTTTGATATCACAGGAGTTTCCTATATTGGCGCGCCGCTTTCAGGCACAGCCGTATATATTACCCGTAAAATTGCAGCAAAAGCTGAAATGCTCACAGAAGCAGAGCACTGTCTGGTTTTTGCGGAAAACGGGGTTGCTCTTTCCGAATCACTGAGGAAAAAACATGCAGTCATTTATTCCGATCATCCTCAGCTTGATTATGCCAGAGTAGCACTGCAGCTGGAAGAAATGCAGAAGAAAGAAGATGCTTTGTATAAGTATCATCTTCACGAAGACGGATATTATGTCAGTGAAAATGCACATATCGGGGCAGGGGCTTATATAGAGCCAGGATGCCTGATCGGCCATCATGTCAAGATAGGAAAACATGCGGTTATTTTAAAAGGAGCTGTTATAAAACATGCACAGATTGGCGATTATTTCCTGGCAAATGAATATGCAGTAATAGGAGCAGGCGGATTTACGATGACGGACGATGTAAATGGTGATAAGTTCAGGATTCCGTCTATGGGAGGAGTAAAAATCGGCAGTCATGTAGAGGCCGGTGTTCATAACAATATTTCAAGAGGCTCAGGCGGAGATACAGTTCTGGAAGACTGCGTAAAACTGGATGCATTTGTGCATATAGGCCATGATGCCAGACTGATGAAAAATACAGAGGTCACAGCCGGAGCAATAGCCGGAGGCTATACGGTTATAAAAAATCATGCGTTTATCGGGCTGAATGCAGCACTTCGAAACCGTATCGAAATCGGGAGCCATGCAGTTATCGGAATGGGTGCGGTAGTGACCAGAGATGTCGAATCTGGATTGACTGTGGCAGGAAATCCGGCAAAGGAACTGACAAAATCAAAAATATACAATCATATATGAGCAGGGAGGATGGTTTTATGCTGCGGCAGTTGTTAAGAAAAAGCCAGCTGGCAGATTATTTATATGTAAGTGCAAGAAATGCTTTATCAGCAGAACGGAGGCAGTCTGTGATAGATTTTTACCGCAGCAGCCGTTATCTGCATTATGAGACGCTGGGAGATAAAAATCCGGATAAAGTCATCTATATGCTGGATCCGGTAAAGTCATATACAAGCGGATTTTTTTCCAATCTGTCTATGGTGCTTTTTAAGTATGACTTTGCGCATGAACACGGCATGGAGCCAGTCACATATAAAGGAAATCTGACGCATTATGCCGAGCCGGAACGGTTTCTGGGCACTGATAATTACTTTGAATATTTTTTCAGACAGCCGGCGGGAATCAGACTGGAAGACGCTCTGAGCAGCCGGCATGTTATATGGGGAGAAGGAAAACATTTAACAAAATACGACAGCCTTTCTATGGAAAAGCAGGACGGAATTCTGATTCGTGAATTGAAAAAGAATCTGATATTCAGGGACGAAGTGTTTCAGGAAATGGAGAAGTCCCGCAAAGAGTTCATAGGAAATAAAAAGGTACTGGGAGTCAAATACCGGGGGACAGGGTATAAGGAAAAATTAAAAGGCCACCCGGTATTTATACCTCCGCAGGAATTAATCGGGCATGTAAAGAAAATGTACAGTTATGGATTTGACTCCATTTATCTGGCGACCGAAGATGAAACTGCTTTGAAACAGTTTGAAAAGTATTTTGGAAACAGGCTGATCTATGACCGCAGCATCCTGCGGGCGGGTGAAGGACAGATTCACGTTGACCTGGCAAGGAGCAGTCCGAAAGATCATACAGCGTACAGGGAAGGGCTGAACGTGCTGAAAGATGTCTGGGTACTGTCTCATGCAGCCGCATTTGCAGGTTCACAGTGCGGAGTGACAAGATTTGCAGACCTGTTCAACAGAGCTTATTGTAAAAACAGATATGAGTACCTGGACATTATAGATAAAGGTGTATATAAAAAGGGCCGTAATTCTATTAAAGAAGGAAAAAAACGTTACCAGTTATAAAGATAGTGTATGTAATGGCTGGCTGAATAAACGCTCAGGGGGAAGAAAAACTGATGACAGAAAATGAACGGGTGCAAAAGCATTTAGATTTGCTGATACAGAGATATCCAAAGCTGGTATCGTCTGCAAAGGAGATTATGGATGCTTTTTTTATGATGAAGGACTGTTTCGAACACGGCGGCAAGCTGCTGACGGCAGGAAACGGCGGTTCGGCAGCTGACTGTGAGCATATTGCGGGTGAGCTGGTAAAAAGTTTTCGGATGCCGAGGCCTGTTACGAAAGAATATGCCGGCAGATTAAAGGAAGCAGACGCTGTTATTGGTGAAAAACTGGCCGGGAATCTGGAACGGGGACTGCCAGTACTTCCGCTGACAGCTTTTGAAGCATTGATTACAGCATATATAAACGATAAAGACGGGCAGGATGTTTTTGCACAGCAGCTGTCTGTATATGGAAATAAAGGAGATGTATTTCTAGCCATTTCGACATCGGGCAGCAGTATAAATATTTTAAATGCTGCCGCTGCCGCCAGGGCAGGCGGGATAAAAATTATCGGTCTTACAGGAGCTGACGGGGGCAGGCTGGCAAAAGCGGCAGATACTGCGGTCAGGGTTCCTGAGACAGAAACCTATAGAATTCAGGAACTGCATCTGCCAGTGTATCACTGCTGGTGTCTGATGCTGGAAGAGTATTTTTTTGGAGAAAACGAAAAATAGGAGAATGGATATGATTATTACCAGAACGCCGCTGCGGATATCATTTTTTGGCGGAGGTACGGACCTGCCAGGTTTTTACAAAAGATTTGGCGGTGAAGTGATATCTGCAACAATTGACAAATATCTGTATATTACCTGCAGACATATGCCTCCATTTTGGAATTATAAGCACAGGCTTGTGTATGGGTCCAATACGGAAATGGTTTCCAGTGCAGACGAAATTGATCATCCGTCGATTCGGGAAACACTGCGGTTTCTGGATATCGGATACGGAATTGATATGCACTATAACACAGATATTCCGGCCCGTTCAGGAATAGGTTCCAGTTCATCTTTTACAGTCGGGCTTTTAAATGCACTGAATGGGCTGAACGGGAAAATGATGTCCAAATATGAACTGATGAAAGACAGTATTTTTGTGGAACAGGAAATGATCAGGGAGCCTGTAGGCTCACAGGACCAGACAGCAGCAGCCTATGGAGGATTTAATCATATGATATTCCGTCAGGACGGAGAAATCGAAGTACATCCTGTGACCATTTCACAAAAAAGAAGGAATGATTTAAACAGGCATCTGCTGCTTGTATTCACTGGTTTTCAGAGATATTCCAAAAACATAGAAAAAAAGAAAATTGAAAATATAGACAAAAATATAGAAAATCTGCTGGAAATGAAAAAATATACTGCGCAGTCTGTCAGCATTCTCAATTCCGGCACAGATATCTGTGAGTTTGGTTCTCTGCTGAATGAAACATGGAGGAAGAAAAAAGAATTGTCAGACAATGTATCAGATGTACGTATAGATGCCCTCTATCAGCTGGGAATGGAAAACGGAGCTGTCGGCGGCAAGCTGTTAGGTGCCGGAGGCGGAGGATTTATGCTCTTTTTTGTAAAGCCGGAAAATAGGAAAAGGCTGAAGGAGGCGCTGCACGGGTTTTTACAGGTTCCGTTTACTTTTGATCATACTGGAAGCCAGGTTATTTATTACAGGCCGGAAGATGAAATGATGTAAGAAATTGCCTGAGAGGATGGTTTAATTTAATGATGAATGTAAGAGACAGATTCTTTCATACGGTATACGAAAACGTAAAAAACGGAGCAGATATTGTAATTGTCAGTTCCGACCTCGGAGCCCCGGGCCTGGATGATTTTAGAAAAGACTATCCGCATAGATTTGTGAATACCGGGATCGCAGAACAGAATGCGATTGCAGCAGCATCGGGACTTGCGCTTGCTGGAAAAACAGCCATTGCATACGGGCTGAACCCGTTTTCAGTCACCCGCACTTTTGACCATATCAGAAATCTTATGGCTTCCCTGCAGATTCCGTTTACTGTGGCAGCATTAAAAGCCGGAACCTGTACGGCGCAGGCGGGATTTTCGCATATAGCAGCTGAAAATATTTCCCTGCTGCGCACACTTCATAATATCAGGATTATAAATCCGTCAGATGAGATGATAGCGCAAAAAGCGGCAGCCGAGGTTTATGAAAAACCTCAGCCCCGTTACATTCAGTTTGACCCTTTTATAGCAGGGAGGCTCTATACAGAATCAGAAGCAGATTTTAAGAAAGGGTTTGCAGTAAGCGGCGCAGACAGCGGTACGGTCATCGTGTCATATGGGATATGGGCATATGAAATAAAAAAAGAAATAGAGAAGAAACATCTGCCTGCAAAGCTGATAGACTGCTTTGCGCTTCCTGCTGATACGGATGCTCTGCTTGATGAAATCAAAGGGTGCAGGAAAATAATTACAGTAGAAGACGGAACTGACAGCGGCGGCATTGGAAGCATGATGCTTGAAATCATGAATGATTATGGGATAACAATACCGCTCAGGCGGATGTCCTTAAGATTTCGAAACGGATATCCTTCAGTGCTGACAGACAGAGAGCAGATTTTTAAAGAAGAAAACCTGACGATGGATGCGCTGAGACAAGAGATAGAAAGCCGGCGGGTATTGGAAAATCAAATCATAGATACTCTGAAAAAAGAAACGGAAGCCAGGTGAACAGTTTGAATGTAAAAGACTATTATGAAAAATCGTACCAGCTGAGACGCCGGTTTCTTGAAATCTTTACCGGACTTGGCTACGGGCATCTGACCACAGC
Organism: uncultured Eubacterium sp.; assembly: GCA_910580075.1. Lineage (GTDB taxonomy): Bacteria > Bacillota > Clostridia > Lachnospirales > Lachnospiraceae > Eubacterium_J. The sequence goes on from CAJTVR010000006.1 coordinate 36,657, forward strand.
TTTTTCGGAAACGGAGATCCTGACCGCATTGTTTGAACAAATCATCCGTTTTGATGAAAGTAAAAAGCCTGTAGATAAATTTGTATTAAGTAAAGGACATGGTGCCGGAATGCTGTTTCCGGTTTTGGAAGATATGGGTATTTTCACAAAAGAAGAAACAGCAGCTATGCTGCAAAAGGGCGGAGATATTCTGCGTCTGAGAGAATACGTGTATCCGGGTTTTGAATTTTACGGAGGCTCTCTGGGCATCGGAATAGGCATGGCTGCCGGACTGGCGCTCGGGCTGAAACTGAAACGGTCGGACAGCATAGTATACTGCCTGATGGGAGATGCAGAGTGCTATGAAGGAGCCGTATGGGAAGCGATGCTGTTTGCTTCTCATTACAGTCTGAATAACCTTGTAGTGATTGTGGACAGAAACTACCTGGGCTGTTCTGATTTCACGGAAAATATGTGCCGGCTGGAGCCGTTTGCAGAAAAATGGAGCAGCTGTAACTGGGAGACAGCTGAAATAAACGGTCACTCATACGAAGAGCTGTTTATGGTACTTTCCGGTGTGAGAAAGAGAAAAACTTCAAAACCTTTATGCATTATTGCGGATACAGTAAAAGGGAAAGGCCTGGATTATTTATGCAATATTCCGCTGAATCATGGATTTATGCCGACGGGAAGCAGTGCAGAGACGGCATTTAAAATGCTGGGGCATACAGGGATATCTTCCAATGACCCAAAAGCAGTATGTACGGAAGGAGCAAAAATGAAAGGAGAAAAAATTGAAGCTGATACTGATACATCCCAATGACCAGAAAGCGGTATACGGGGATACATTAGAATATGCTGCCTGTGAGCCGCCCTACTGGTGTGCTGCTGCGGCACAGTACTGCCGGGAACATGGCATGGAAGTCAGTATTCTTGATGCAGAAGCAGAGAATCTGTCTGCAGAAGAAACAGGAGAAAGAGTCAGGGCATATGGGCCGGACCTTGCCGGTATTTTTGTAACAGGTACAAATCTGTCGGCTTCCACACAGAAGATGCAGGGAGCCGGCCTGGCATGTCGTGAAATAAAAAAAGAAGATGCGCAGATCCCGGTGTTTTACTGGGGGCTTCATCCATCGGCACTTCCAGAAAGAACACTTAGGGAAAATGAGGCAGATTATGTAGTGACGGGCGAAGGATTTGATACAATCCTGAATCTGGCCCATTATCACAGCGGACAGGATACAGCATTTTGTGAAGAGAATTTAAAAGGTCTGTGCTATAGGGAAGTGAATCAGGGAAAGGAAGAAATCAGGAGGTTTGGAACTTCAGATTTTTTAGAGACAAAGGATATGCCGCTTCCGGCCTGGGACCTGCTGCCAATGGAAAAATACATGCCCCATAACTGGCATATTATGGGTGAAACAAGCCCGGAAGAAGCAAAAGGCAGATATGGCGTTATTTCGACATCGATTGGCTGTCCGTATAACTGTTCTTTCTGTGCGGTATCTGCGCTGTATGGCACAAAGAAACTGCGATTCTGGGATACAGAAAAGGTTGTCAGCGAGATAGAACGTCTTGTAACGGAATATAACGTGAAGTATATCAAAATACTGGATGAATGCTTTGTCCTGAAGAGAGATTACGTTATGGAGCTGTGCAGCCGTCTTGCCGAGAAGCATTTTGATATTAATATATGGGCTTATGCAAGGGTTGATACGGTAGATCCTGAAATATTAGCAGTACTGAAAAGTGCCGGTGTGAAATGGCTCGCTTATGGCATAGAGAGTGCGGATGAAAAGGTGCTTTCAGGTGTTTCGAAATCTCAGTACAATGCGGACAGAATCAGGGATGCCGTGCGCTGGACAAAGGAAGCAGGAATCAGCATCATTGCGAATTTTATGTTTGGACTTCCTGATGACACAGAAGAATCCATGCGAAACACACTGCATGTCTGCAAAGAAATATGTCCGGAGTGGATCAATTTTTATGTGACAATGCTTTATCCGGGATCGAAAGATTATCTGGACGCCGTTGAGTCTGGAAAGATAAAAGATGATAAATGGATTCAGTATGCGCAGTACAGTTACGAATGTACGCCCGGGGGGGGGTATTTTCTGACACCCCGGGAAGTACTGGCTTTCAGGGACAAAGCTTTTTGTGAATTTTTTGAAGGAAATGACAGATATTTCGAACTGATTCGCACGAAATTCGGGCAGCAGTATGCAGACCGTATAAAGGTAATGACAAAACGCAGGCTTCGCAGGAAGCTGCTGGAAGACGACAGTTTTGATACTTGGAGATAAATGAATGGAAAAAGACAAAAAAATTTATGTGGCGGGCCATACAGGGCTTATCGGTTCAGCAATTGCCAGAGAGCTCAAAAAACAGGGATATCAGAATCTGCTTTTCATAAATCACAGCAGTCTGGATTTGAGAAACCAGCAGGAGGTAAACTGTTTTTTTGAGCATGAAAAGCCTGATTATGTGTTTATGGCGGCGGCAGCTGTGGGCGGAGTGGCTGCAAACGACAGACTTCCTGCAACATTTTTTTATGATAATATGGCAATGGGACTGAATGTGATTCATGCATCTTATAACGCCGGCGTGAAGAAACTTTTGTATCTTGGCAGCAACTGCATTTATCCGAAAGATGCGCCGCAGCCTTATAAAGAAACATCCCTGCTTACTGGCTCGTTAGAGAAGACAAATGAAGCATATGCAGTAGCAAAGATTGCATGTCTAAAGATGTGTGAATTTTATAACCGGGAGTATGGGACAGATTATATCTCATGTATGCCTTGCAGCGCTTACGGGCCAGGCGACAGTTTTGATCCGGAAAATTCCCATGTCATTGCGGCGCTGATCAATAAGTTTCATGAAGCAAAAGTAAACCAGAGCCCGCAGGCTGTAATGTGGGGCAGCGGCAAGCCGTACCGTGAATTTATATTTATGGATGATATTGCAAGGGCAGCTGTTTTTCTAATGAAGCATTATTCAGGAAATGAAACGGTAAATATTGGAACAGGGATGGAATATACAATCGGAGAACTTGCAGAGGTTATACGTTCGGTAGTCGGATACGAAGGAAAGATTATCCATGATACGTCAAAGCCGGATGGAGTGCCTAAAAAACTGATAGATTCCAGCAAACTGTATGCAATGGGCTGGAAGCCTGAGATACCGTTTGAACAGGGAATCCGCATCACTTATGAAGAATATGTGAAGCAGCAGACAGCATTAAAATACGGAGCAGGTCAAAGAAAGACAGGAGGAGAAAAGAAATGTCAAAAATACTAGTAACCGGCGGTGCAGGATATATTGGTTCTGTTCTTGTGCCGATGCTTTTAGAGGAAGGGCATGATGTAACTGTTGTGGATAATTTTTACTATGATCAGTGCTCACTGCTTGCCCAGTGCATGAATCCTCATTTTCATATTGTAAGGGGAGATGTCAGAGACAGGGAGCTGATGTCCCGGCAGATCATAGGGAAAGATTTTATTATTCCGCTAGCTGCCATGGTGGGGTTTCCGCTTTGCAAAAAGGATGAGACTGCGGCGCAGACCATAAATTATGACGCTGTTCAGATGATTATACAGCTTCGGACAGAAGACCAGAAAATACTGTATCCATGCACAAACAGCGGATACGGAGCCGGACAGGGAGACCAGTTCTGCACAGAAGAGACGCCGATGAATCCGATTTCTTTATATGGCATTACGAAATCAAATGCCGAAAAGGCGGTACTTGAGGCAGGAAATTCACTAACGTTTCGGTTTGCCACGGTATTTGGAGCGTCACCGCGCATGCGGATAGATTTGCTGGTGAATGATTTTGTTTATCGTGCGGTTTTTGATAAGACAGCCGTTATTTTCCAGGGAGAATTTAAGAGAAATTATGTTCATGTCCGTGATGCAGCAGGGGCATTTATTTTTGCCATCAGACATTTTGATGAAATGAAAGGCAGGGCATATAACTGCGGTTTATCATCGGCAAATCTTTCTAAAATAGAACTGTGCAAAAAAATCAAAGAACATGTACCGGACTTTGTATATCTGGAAGCACCTGTCGGGGAAGACCCGGACAAACGGGACTATATTGTTTCTAATGAACGTCTGGAAAAATGCGGATGGAAACCGGAGTATACACTTGACGACGGGATTGAGGAACTGATCAAAGTGTATACAATTATTAAAAAGAATCAGTATTCGAATATCTGACAGGAGGATTATGGACGCTGCAGCTGCTGCGATACGTGTTATTGTTCCTATATACCTGCTTATATCTGCGGGTTATTTATTAAAAAAAACCGGGCTGTTCAGCCGAAATACATTGAAAGAAATGAATGAGAGTGTATTTCGGCTTTTTCTTCCCATGCTGCTGTTTGAGAATATGTATCAGTCAGATGTCAGAATTACAGATGCCGGACTCATTGTATATGCGGCAGGATGCGTGTTCATCATTTATTCATTCTGCAATGTGCTCATTTCCAGACTTGAAAAAAACAGGGCCAGGGCTGCCACGGTTATTCAGGGAATGTACCGGAGTAATTTTGCGCTGCTGGGAATCGCACTGACAGAAACGATGTATGGTTCAGGCGGCACGCAGGTGACGGGGATGCTTGTGGCTGTGATTGTTCCTCTGTACAATGTACTTGCCGTAATTTTATTCGAACGCTTCTGTGGGAACAGGAACAGCGGGATTACAGATATTCTGCCGGGTATTTTACGAAATCCCCTGATTATTGGAACTCTGCTGGGATTTTTAGCTGGCGTATCGGGAATTGCCATTCCTGATGCGGTAAACAGTGCAGCAGTTTCGCTGGCTCAGACTGCTGCACCGCTTGCACTTGTCGTAATGGGCGGTACGTTTGAACTGAAAAAGACAGTCAGAAATAGAAAAACACTTGCAGCAGTGGCGCTGGCCAGGCTGTTTCTGATTCCCGCACTGTTCACTGCCGGGGCCGCGTTATGCGGATACCGGGAGAAGGCTCTTTATGCATTATTTCTTATGTTTGCGACGCCTGCAGCTGTTTCATCGTATTCCATGGCATGTGCAATGGGTGGTGATGAAGACCTGGCCGGAGAGATTGTGCTGCTTACGACGGTGCTGTCCGTATTTTCCATTGGGACGGGTATTTTTGTACTAAAGACTATGCAGCTGATTTAGAAGATGTGCTTCATAGTCTGCGGGAATGATTTTTAAGATACGCTCTGGCAGTATTATGATAATCCGGATTAAAATAACAGGAGGTATTTTTGCATGCTGGATATTCCTTTAATGCAGAATAATATAAATAAAAGTGATAAGGATGCCCTTATAGATTTTCTGCAGCATTCAGACCGGTTTACGAATGGAGAAAAAGTACGGGAGTTTGAGTCCTTGTGGTCTCAATGGCTGACAGGAGGATATGACTGCCTTTTTGTAAATTCCGGTTCGTCGGCAAATTATATTACGATGGCGGCAGTTAAAGAATTATACGGCGGGGGTGAGGTAATTGTCTCACCCATTGGCTGGACAAGCGATGTTGCGGCTGTTATAACAGCCGGCCTGAATCCAGTATTTGCGGATGTAAATTTAAACAGTCTTGCAATGAATGAAAACGAGGTCATTGCTAAGATCACAGACAGAACAAGAGCAGTGCTGCTGACGCATGTTCTGGGATATAACGGGCTGTCGGATCAGATACTTAAAATATGCCGTGAGAAAAATATTCTGCTAATAGAAGATGTATGTGAATCTCATGGAGCACAGTTTCAAGGACAAAGGTGCGGCAGTTTTGGTGATGTTTCTAATTTTTCATTTTATTATGCGCATCATATGAGCACGATTGAAGGCGGCATGATTTGCACAAAGGATAAGGAGCTGTACCGTCTGATGCGTATGTACCGCTCGCACGGAATGCTGCGTGAATGCGGTGACAAGGCATATATCAGACAGATAAGCGGCATATATCCACAGGTTCATGAAGAGTTTATATTTACGGTTCCAGGGTATAATATGCGCAGTACGGAACTAAACGCCGTCATTGGTATAAACCAGCTGAAAAGACTGGATGAAAATATAAGAAAACGGCAGGAGAATTATGAACTGTTTATCAGTCTTTTGGATAGTGAGAAATATTATACTGGTTTTGATCATGCTGGAAACAGCAATTACGCATTTGTAGTGATGCCAAATCCGGCAAAGCGCGGACTTTACAGCAGGATGATTGCGGCACTGCAGTCAGAAAAAGTGGAATTCAGGCGCGGAACTGCTGGCGGAGGCAATATGGTCAGACAGCCATATGTACAGAAAAGGTATCCTGATTTATGTCCTGAGGATTATCCGAATGCGGAGTATATACATGAAAACGGGGTTTATACTGGCAATTATCCTGATTTAGAGCAGGATAAAATCAGGGACTTATGCAGCCTGTTAAACTCCCTGTAAAAAGAGAGGACTGACGATATTGACAATATTTCGTATTGTACGTAAATTTGGCTGTATTTTGACAAAGCATCAGAAAGTAAGAATCATGGAACTTGCAGTATTAATGATTTTTGGCGGATTTTTAGAAATGATGTCCGTTACGCTGATTCTTCCGTTTATGAATGCTGTTACAAATCCTGAAAAAGTGATGTCTGACGATGCTGTACAGCTGGTGTGCAGGATATTTCGTATACAGGATTACCGCATGTTTCTGGTCTTTCTGGCTCTTGTAATGGCTGGCGTTTATATATTAAAAAATATTTTTCTGCTGTTTCAGATGAAAGTTCAGAAACGGTTTGCACTAAATAATATGTTTATCACACAGCAGCAGCTGTTTCATAATTTCCTGCTGCGGTCTTATGATTATTTCCTCAATGTAAAATCAGGAGAAATTATCCGCATGATTGGAGACGATACGAGAAATGTATTTATGCTGCTTACGAACCTGCTGTCTCTTTTTTCAGAGCTTGTAGTAACCTTTATTCTGATTGGTACAATATTTGTCATTGCGCCAGGGGTTACTCTGGGAATTGCCGCACTGCTGCTTATACTGTCAGCAGTTATTGTGCTAATCATCCGTCCGGTACTGTCCAGGGCCGGTATCAGAAACAGGGATGCCCAGACGGAAATGAACCAGTGGCTGCTGCAGGCTGTCCAGGGTATCAAAGATGTAAAAATAACACAGAAAGAAAGATTTTTCGAAAGTAATTATAAAAAGAACGGGCAGATTTATATAAAAACGACGTATCAGAATGAAATACTCAGTATGGTGCCGAGATTTATGATAGAAGCGGTAGCAATGGCTGGTTTCTTTTGTGTGATTGCAGTTTTAATCGCTATGGGGACAGACCTGGAAGCTATCATTCCGATGCTTTCCGGTGTAGCAGTTGCAGCTGTGCGGCTGCTTCCTTCGGTGAACCGGATTTCACAGGGAATGGCTGGGATTGCATTCGGAGAACCTGCAGCTGACAAACTGATAGAGAATCTGAATGAAGCGGATGAATATGACAGCCTTTACCAGAAATATATTACCAAGGCTGACAAAACCAGAATTTCGAAACTGCAGAATAAAATAGAATTTCTGCATATAAGCTATAAGTACCCGGCTGGAAAAAGGAATGTTCTTTCAGATGCTTCGTTTGTTATCCATAAAGGAGAATCCGTCGGAATTAAGGGAGCCTCGGGCGCAGGAAAGACAACCGCTGTAGATATGCTTTTAGGGCTGCTTTCCCCACAGAAAGGAAAAATTCTAGTGGATGGATCAGATATTCAGTCGGACATGAAAGGATGGCTAGATCAGATTGGATATATACCGCAGTCGATTTTTATGCTGGACGCAGATGTAAGACAAAATGTTGCGTTTGGAGCAGAGAAAGGAGAGACAGACGACGAACGGGTCTGGAAGGCATTAGAAGAAGCAGCAATAGCTGATGACATCAAAGAATGGCCCCAGGGCCTTGATACGCAGATCGGCGAACGAGGTATCCGGCTTTCCGGCGGCCAGCGGCAGCGTATAGGAATAGCAAGAGCTCTTTACGCAAATCCGTCCGTGCTCTTTTTTGATGAAGCAACAAGTGCGCTCGATACAGAAACGGAAACAGTCATTATGGATTCTGTCAGCAAACTGCACGGGAAAAAGACAATGATAATTATTGCTCACAGATTAAGTACCCTTGAAGGATGTGACCATATTTACTGTGTGGAAGAGGGAAGCATTCAAAAGGTTCGTTAGGAGGAATGAAAGGAAAGTGCAGTTCAGAGATTTACAGCGGCAGTACCAGCAGCTGAAAAACGAAATTGATGATGCTGTAAAAGAAGCATTATCTGCCGCTGAGTTTATTTCCGGCACTCAGGTATCGGTTTTGGAAAAGATGCTTGCAGGATATACCGGTGTACGGCACTGCATTACCTGCGGCAATGGTACAGATGCAATATCGCTTGCCCTTTCAGCATGGGGGACAGGCTCTAAAGATGCAGTATTTGTTCCGGATTTTACATTTTTTTCTTCTGGAGAGTGTCCGGCAGTTCTTGGAGCAGTACCAGTATTTACAGACGTAAAAAAAGCAACATTCAATATGGACCCGGATTCGCTGGAGTGCTGTATTCAAAAAGTGATTGCGGATGGAAAATATACACCAAAAGCAGTGGTGTCTGTTGATTTATTCGGCCTTCCGGCTGAATATGATAAAATACGCCTGATATGTGACAAATACGGACTTTTGCTTTTAGAAGACGGTGCCCAGGGATTCGGAGGAGCCATTCGCGGACGCAGGGCCTGTTCGTTTGGAGATATTTCCACGACATCATTTTTTCCGGCAAAACCGCTGGGATGTTACGGGGACGGAGGAGCAGTATTTACTGATAACAGCCAGGCAGCGGCATTGATCCGGTCTATAGCAGTTCACGGTAAAAATAAAAATGATAAATATGATAATGTACGCCTGGGTATGAACAGCAGGCTGGACACTATTCAGGCAGCCATTCTGATTCCTAAATTTCAGGCATTCCGGGATTATGAACTTCATGAGGTAAATAAAGCTGCTGCCTGGTATACAGAAATGCTGAAAGGAATTCCAGGACTGGAGCTTCCGCAGATTCCCGAAGGATACAGCTCCTCCTGGGCGCAGTATGCTGTTTTACTGCCTTTAGGTACAGACCGTGCTGCAGTACAGAATAAAATGCGTGAAGCTGGTATTCCGACAATGGTATATTATGCAAAACCAATGCACAGGCAGGGGGCATTTCAGGGTACTTACAGTGCGGATGCAGACTGCCCTGTGGCAGAAGAACTGTGCAGGAGAGTGCTGTGTCTTCCGATTCATCCGTATCTTACGAAAACAGAGGCAGAAATGACAGTTGAAAGTTTGAAGTCCAGTATATAAGAAAGAGATTTGTGCTGCTAAAAGAGAGGAATCGAAAAGGGAAAAAGTCTCTGAAGCTTAGCTGGCCAGCCGCAGGGATAATTTTCAAATAAAAGAATAAAAATATTGACGATGCGCATAATACGCATTATAATATGAGTAAATAAAGCAGAAAGGAGTAATGCCATGAATGAATAAGGAGGTATTGAATGAAATTTAGAGAAATTGAAAATATAATAGTAAAAGATGGCTGGTATCAAGTAAAGCAAAAAGGTTCACACCACCAATACAAACACCCGTCTAAGCCAGGAAAAGTTACAATTGCAGAACATGGAGGGGACTTGAACCCTGATACAGTAAAATCAATTTTGAAGCAGGCGGGGCTTTGAACCTCATTTGCCAAATAAACGGAGGTGAATATATTGAAATTAATCTATCCGGCGGTTTTTAAGCCTTTTTCAGATCAAAGCGGTGGATATGTGGTAGAATTTCCAGATTTGCCAGGCTGTGTAACAGAAGGTAAAAACTTAGAGCAGGCTATAGAAATGGGAATTGATGCAGCTAGCGGCTGGATATTAGGAGAACTGGAAGACGGAGAACAAATACCGCGTGCTTCTAATTATTCAGAAATAACTGCTGAAAATGGGTGTATGGTAAATATGTTATTACTGGACATTGATTCCTATGAAGAAAAATATGGTGAAAAAGCAGTAAGGAAAAATCTTACGATTCCTGCATGGCTGAATACCTTTGCTGAAAAAAATAATATCAATTTCTCTAAATTATTACAAGACGCCTTATTCTCAATCGCACAAGCAAATAAATAGATACAGGAAGCTGCCCTTTACAGGGTGGCTTCTGTAAGCATTGCTCCATCAAAATCAATGCTGGATTAGATTCCATTCAGTTTTTTGGCTGCGGGCAGTGAAAAAATAAATGGGCAGCCGCATTAAGCAAAACATATACAGGATATAGAAAAAATGATTCAGATAAACTATATCCTGTATCGGTTTTCTGATATGCTCCCTTCAAGCTGACAAGTTTTCCCTATTTCACCTGCCTGGAAGGAGCATATCAATTCTTAATGCGCCAGCCCCTTTTTAACATCCGTATTTAACTGTCATATCTTACGCAGTCAATTCTTAAAACCTGTCACCTTACGTGAATAAGTCCCTAAACCGTCACATCTTATGACATCCCGTTCACCGTCTTGTACTTATACAGCATCTCCGCATGATTCTGCTCTTCAATCTGGATATCCGCCAGCAGTTTACGCAGACCTGGTTCAGAAAACTTAAATACATTGGAATTGTATTCAGAAGAAACCATTTTTTCTGTACCGATACAGTCTGTTGCGAGGAAGCAGTCGTTCTTTTTGTCTTCATTATCTGTCATAGCGCTGTAAGCTGCCTTCGGGCTGTAATTTTTTCCGCTGCTGTCATTACAGTTGCAAGTCGGTACAGTGCCTGAAAGCACTTTGCCAAGCGACTGATAATGTTCCTGTTCTTCTTTTTCCAGGTTCTGGAATAAATCCCGTAATACGCTGTCTTTTGCCTGGCTGCCGTATCTTTTGTACTTTTCAATACAGCTCTGTTCCTGGGTCTGTAAATCTTTAATAGCAGTCGTTTCTTTTTCAGTTAAAATCATGTCTGTACCTCTTTCTTATTAAGTTGATTGTTAATACAGGAAATATTATGTGGAAGGAGAATGAGTTTTATGCAGGAATTTCTAAATTAAAAGCAATTGTAAAAATAGATAAAACATGGCATACTTATGGAAAAGAGAGGTAAATGCCATGCTGTACCAGCCAGTAAATAAAAACGTCCGGCAGTAAAAAAACTGGAAATCTGTGCTGTTTTATGGTACTTTAAAGTGGAGAAGGAAAAAAGCGAAGTCAGGGCTGCAAAGAAAGCTGATTTACCGGCAAAAAATCAAATAGTAAAGGGGAAAAACATATGGAACTGGAGCACGAGAAATACTTAAGCCTGCTGGCAGAGAAATATCCGGCTATTCAGCTGGTATGCCGTGAAATTATCAACCTGAATGCTATACTGAACCTGCCAAAGGGCACAGAGCATTTTATGAGTGATTTACATGGAGAATATGAGGCATTTTATCATATTCTAAATAACTGTTCCGGGGTAATCCGGGAGAAAGCGGACATGCTTTTTGAGGACAGCCTGTCAGATGCGGAGCGTGAGCAGATCTGCACACTGATTTATTATCCGAGAGAAAAACTGGAATTAATCAAAAAAGAAGTCATAAATCTGCCGGAATGGTATCGTGAGATTTTAACAGAGCTCATTGAAATCGCAAAAACGCTGTCGTCAAAATATACCCGTTCGAAAGTGCGTAAGGCTATGCCGGAAGAGTTTGCCTATATTATCGACGAGCTGCTGCATCTGCAGAAAGACGAGGACGACAACCAGGTTATTTATCACCGTGAAATATTAACGACCATTATCGACCTGGACAATGCAGATGAATTTATTGTAGCGCTGGCGGATCTGATTAAACGCATGGCGGTGGACCGTCTTCATATTGTAGGAGATATCTTTGACCGCGGTGCCTGTGCAGACCAGATTTTAGACCTTTTGATGAAATACCATTCCCTGGATATTGAATGGGGCAATCATGATATCTTATGGATGGGCGCGGCAGCCGGAAGCAAGGCATGCATAGCAAATGTAGTCCGCAATAATCTGAAATATGATAATACGGAAATTCTTGAAAACAGCTATGGAATCAGCCTGCGCAAATTAACACTTTATTCGGAAAAACTCTATCCTGGCACAGATGCTATGAAAGCTGCAGAAAAAGCCATTACGGTTATGCTGTTTAAACTGGAAGGACAGGTGATAGCCAGACATCCGGAATATGAAATGGATGACCGCAGGCTTCTTCATCAGATCAACTGGGAGAACCATACGATTGAGATTGAAGGAAAGACATATGAGCTGAAAGAAACAGAATTCCCGACGATAGATCCAAACGATGTATACAGTCTTTCGCCGGAAGAAGATGAAATTATGGAAGAACTGTGCATGGCATTTGTAAACAGCAGGCGTTTAAATGACCATATCCGGTTTTTATATAAAAAAGGTGGCATGTATAAGACCTTTAATGGAAATCTGCTCTATCACGGCTGTATACCGCTTGATAACGAAGGCAATTTTGAAGGCATCTGCATTGACGGGAGGATGTATAAAGGCCGGGCTTATCTGGAATATGCCGATAAAACAAGCCGGCGCGCATATCTGTCCGGGCGCAGACAGAATGACCTGGATTTCATGTGGTACCTGTGGTGCGGCAGGAGATCGCCGCTGTGCGGCCGCAACATTAAGACATTCGAACGGAGTTATATTGCAGACAAGTCTGTCTGGCATGAAGAATCCGACCCGTATTATAAATATTACAAGACAGAGAAAACCTGCAATATGATTCTGCGGGAATTCGGCCTGTATTCCTCCAGGTCGCATATTATAAACGGACATACGCCGGTCCGTACCGTAGAAGGAGAAATGCCGGTACGTGCGAATGGAAAACTGATCGTCATTGACGGGGGATTCTGCCGCAGCTACCATAAAACAACAGGGCTTGCCGGCTATACACTGATATACAACTCCCATGGTATCCGGATTAAGGCACACCAGCCGTTTGAAAGCGTCTATGCGGCGCTTCGCGAAAATAAGGATATCGAGTCTAAAAGCGAGCTGGTAGAGACAGAGAAAGAGCGTCTGATGGTCAAGCACACAGATAACGGCAAGAAAATTCTGGAAGATATCGAGTGGCTGAAAAAACTGCTGGCGGCGTACCGGGACGGGACGATAGAGCAGGGAAATGTATAAAAAAACAGGAGTCTCAGATTAATATTTATAGATTATATTATTAAATGCAGCAGATCTGATAAAAAGAAGGGCTGTCGCACTAAGCAAAATATATACAAGATATCGTAGAAAAGAACGATTTAAACCAGCTATATCTTGTATCATATTTCTTAATGCGACAGCCCCTTTTTTATTAGATCAGCTGCATTCTCTAATTCGTGTGATATTTATGCGGCTTCAGTCTGAATAGCCCGCTATACTGTTTACTGTTTCTATGGCAAAATCTCACAAATTGTAAAATACATCTGACAGAAAGCATTTTAGGTATGCTTTAAATTCACGAAAATAACTGTCTTACACTCTGGGATTCTTTCTCATGTCTGGATATACTGCCAGATGCTGTTTTGCCGGAACATTATATCGCCAGCAAAAACTGAACAGCCAGCTAGATACGGTATATCCAAAGCTGAGAAAGAACCCGCTCTGGTATGATAGCAGAATTTATTCTAATCCAGTCACATCTGCCTGATTGTCTAATACATCACTTTCCTCAGGATAATATACCATAGCATTTTCAGTCGTCCTGAAAATCGTATTGCTTGAGCCGACCTGGCAGACTTTCAGCACATCACCGGTTTCCAGTTCCTGCGTATGTTCCGCAGACAAAACAACCTGGCGGTCAGAAACGAAACGGGTCGGCATTTTATCGTCATTGACATAAATACGGCTCCAGTTTGTAAAGCTGTCTCCGTAAATTGAAAGGCTGCCGTCGTCATTCTTCTTATAACTGTAAATATGTGTTTTGTCAATGCCCATCTGCAGGTCAGACGCCGGATAACGGTCTGTGCCGTCATAGCAGTAGCGTTTTCCATACAGAATATCATACTGTAAATTTTCTAAGCCGTTCTGGTAAGTTTCATCTTCTGTATTGTATTTATGAGCCTGATGATAAGAAAAAATCGTTCCTTCTGAAAGACCGGCTTGTTCAGCGGCATAAGCCAGCAGCTGGTAAGCAGCCAGGTCAGCGTTTTTCTGTTCCAGTCCGAAGTTATTCCAGGTCGCATATTTTGTCTTGAAAATATCGCCGGACTTTAAGTCTTCATCTGAGAGGCCCATGGTTGGCAGGTGGTCTCCGAACAGGACAAGGATTGTTTCTTCATCCCTTTGTGCAAGCATATCAGTCAGGTTTTTAATAAACTTATCCACTTCATGAATTTCATTTACGTAATATTCCCACTGATTGTTCTTTTCCGGTGTTTCAGCTCCGGATACCCTGATTTCCGGATTCTGAATAATTTTTTCTTCCGGATAGCTGCCGTGGCCCTGTACAGTAATCGTATAGACGAAATCTGGCTGGTCAGGTGTAGAATCCAGGGCTTTTTTCGTTTCATTAATCAGAATATCATCTGTAGGCCAGGAACCAAGCGGCGTATATTCCTGAATATTCATCAGTTCCTTGCTTGTAAAAGTGTCAAAGCCGAACTGGGAAAATGCGTTTGCGCGGCTGTAAAAATTACCGCCGTTATTGTGAACCACATGAGTTCCGTACCCGATTTCAGATAAATCAGAAGCAATGCTTTCACAATTCGTCTGTTTTAATATAGTTTTATATGGATATTCTCCTGTTCCAAAAAAACGCAGGTTCATGCCTGTCAGTACTTCAAACTCTGAATTTGCAGTTCCGGCTCCTACCACCGGGACAGTGAGGTAACCGGAAGTAAAGTTCTCGCTTAATGAGCGGAAGTTCGGTACCGGGTCTTTAGACAGATTTAAAAAGTTAATTTCTGTCGGGTCCATAAATGACTCTAAAAGGACGCAGATGACATTCGGCTGCTGTTTTTTAGCTGAATCAGATACTACATGGTCAGAATCAGCTACTTCATAGGACTCAGATTCATTTTTAATCTGTGTAACGGTTTGTTTAATGTTTTTAATTTTGGATTCTGAGTAATCCGCGGGTTTGCTCATACCGCGGTCCACCACACTGGATGAAAACCCGTACACAAATCCATAGTCAGAATAGCCTTGTGCAATGTTTGCAAAATAAGAAGCCATTTTATTAGAATTGTGGGCCATTGTAGTAGCTGCTGATAAAATAAAGCCCATGCATGCACAGAAAAATACAGCGCGTATCTTATGCGGATGGCCTTTGAATTTCGGACCTTTAATACCAAGTATAACTAAAAATACAGTTAACAGGAACAGTAAAATAACGACGCATATTTCCTGAAATTTTGTAAAGTACTGTGTATTTGTCATAGTCAGAAGGTCTGAGATACACTTAAGGTCCGTATAGCCAAACGGTGTTACACGCTGGGACAGCACACAGCCGTTTATAATACCGAGTAAAAGCCAGAAGCTGCTGACAATAATCCGCATCAGCATCCGGCGGCGAAACAGGTAAACAATGGTCAGTGTAGCAAAAATAATCAGCGAGTTAAAGAAAAATGCAAATGCATGGCCGCTTAAAAATTTAAATGCATCAAAAAAGGAACGTCTTGAACATATTTCAATAACCAGCACCAGAACACAGGATAACAGTGCATGGAACAGCAGCGAGTAACGGTTTAAAAAGTCAATCTGCCGGCTGAAATCGCGTTTCTTCTTTGAAGCTGAAGCATCATGCTTTAATATATTAGAAAAAACTATCTTCATATTTTAGTAATCCTCCCTCAGAAATTTCTTAAGATAACATTATTCTGACTGTCAATAAAATATATCCTAATGGACAAAAAATCAATGGGTAAAAATCATAAAAAATTCTTAAGATTTACTTAAGCTGAGGATATATTGAATAATAGAAGGCATGACAGGCTGGAAACGGGGGCCGAAGCAGTAAGATTCTGGCAGTTTTACAGGTATTTGGGTGCTGGCGTGGAGTTCATTGGCTGCCCGGACGCCGGGCGGATAAATCATGAATTACCTGATAAGTTTCTCTGCCCCGGCGTTCGGATAAGTCATGAATTACCTTGAAACACAGATTTTTATGCGTTATAATCATTTATGATTCAGGCTAAAACAGTAAACAGAAACTGTTATGCGCCTGTATAGACTGCCTGTGAAAGGTTACAATTGGTTATAACAGATTTTTGCAAAGAAAACCGGTACCATAAGTTACGCCTCTGCATATACTGAAAGTAACGAAATACAGGAGACAGATGTGTGGATTATAAGCAGAATCAGTTTATGCGCATGCAGCAGTACCAGTATGCGCCGCAGGTGCCGTTTTATATGAGTTACCCCCAGAATATCTATATGACGGAACTGGAATATGACCGGGATATGGAACGCATGAAAGAGCTGTATCCGGAAGAAGCAAAGCAGATCCAGGGCCTTGTGGAAGAAGAATGTGATAAACTGGAATACGAAGGCAGCATGATGTTTGATGAATATCCTGACCGCGTGACATTAAAAATAATCTGCGACAGAATTTACCAGAAAGCGCTGCAGCCGCGTATACAGGAAGCAGAAATCCAGGGAGCAGAACATCTGGTAAAAAGTGCCGGAATGGCAGGTCCCGGGATAAAAAATCCAGAAATTGAAAACCCTGGAATGAAAAACCTGGGAAATGAAAATTCTGGAATGGAAGATCTGGGAAATGAAAATCCTGGAGTGGAAGATCTGGGAAATGAAAATCCTGGAATGGAAGATCTGGGAATGGAAAACCCCGGAACGGAAAATGCCGTAATAGAAAATCAGAAAATAGAAAATCCCGGAATGGATGCCGGACAGATGGAAGCCCAGGCGTACAGGCCGGGCAGACCGCCGGGACCGCCGCCAGGACCGGGATGGCCGCCAGGACCGGGCAGACCGCCGGGACCGCCGCCAGGGCCGGGATGGCCGCCAGGACCGGGCAGACCGCCGGGACCGCCGCCACCGCCGCCAGGCAGGCCGAATAACGGGCTTGGCAGCCTGATAGAAGTGCTGCTATATAATGAAATGTATAAAAGACGCTGCAGGCATAACCGCTGCCGCCGCTGGTGGTAAATATACTGCAGACTGACGGCAGGGACGGGAACAGCCGGGCTGGAGCATTTTTCAAAGACGCTCCAGGCCGGGACTGTTACCGGAAGTACATATTACGAAAGGGAAAGGACGAACGTAGCAATGAAAAAAGGACTGATCAAGGCAGCAGTGCTTACGCTGGTGTTTTTTCTGACGCTGGTGATAGCCGGAGGAATTACGAACCAGAACCAGCTGGATCTGACAACGGAAATGGATGAAGCGACACTTCCGGTTATTTTGTTATACAATGAAAATGAGCAGATGAATGAACTTCATGGATACACCATGCAGATGAGCGCGACCGGAATGCGCGATACAATCACGCCGCTGTCGAGAAATAAAGAAATTCCGCTGCTGATCCGGACTTATGGATACCGCATAGACAGTATTTCTTATGAAATCCGCAGCATTGACGGCGTACGTCTGATATCAGACGGCAGCATAACGGCATTTGAAGAAAAGGACGAACAGATAAGGACAAGCATTCCTGTGCAGAGTCTGCTGGAAAAATCCAGGGAATATATACTGACACTGAAACTAAAACAGGATGAGGATATCTGCTATTACTACACCAGGATTGCAGATGCCCAGGACTGTTATGTGGCAGAGAGCGTGAAGTTTGCAAAGCAGGTAAGCGAGCTTACGTTTTCCGAAAGTCCGGACGAACTTTCCACTTACTGGGAACCGAATGTACTCGGTGATAACTCGTCTCTTCACAAAGTGACGATTAATTCCAGCCTGACCCAGGCAAACTGGGCTGAATTTGAATGTGACAGGCTCTCAGCGCCAGTTCCGTCCGTAAAAGAGATGAACAGTTCGTATAATGTGATTCTGCTGTATTATGTAGTGACGGCAAAAGGTGAAAACGGAGAGCTGGAATATTACAATGTGGAAGAATATTACAGAATCCGTTACACGACGGAGCGTATGTACCTTTTGAATTTTGAACGTACGATGAACCAGATTTTTAACGGAGAAAATGATTTCCTGTATGAAAATTACCTTCAGCTCGGTATACGTTCCAAAGAGGTGGAATACATGCAGAATGAGGCTGGAACGATTACCTGTTTTGTACAGGAAGGAGATTTATGGAGTTATAACCAGTCTTCCGGCCGTCTTGCAGAAGTATTCAGCTTTCGGGGACATGAAGGTATTGATATCAGGGAGAATTATATGCAGCATGATATCCGCATTATGAATATTGACGAGGCGGGAGACCTGGAATATGTTGTATACGGATACATGAACAGGGGAGCGCATGAAGGCGAAATGGGAATCTGTTTTCTACATTACAACAGTCAGGCCAACACGAATGAAGAAAAGCTGTTTATCACTTTTGACCAGTCATTTCAGATGCTTCAGACAGAACTTGGCAGGCTTTTGTATGAAAATGCTGCAGGCGGGATTTATCTTATGTTTAACGGAAGCGTGCTGTACACGGACCTGAAATCAATGGATATGACAGAAATTGCTTCCGGCTTAGATGACAGTTCCTATGCAGTTTCAGACTCCAATCAGTATCTGGCCTGGATTTCAGACAGTGATTCACGCGAGATTTCAATTATGGACCTGGAAACAGCCAGTGTGCGCCAGATTCATATAAAAGAAGGCAGGACGCTGCGGGTACTTGGATTTTTACAGGAAGATTTCGTATACGGAATAGCAGCAGACAGCCACCGCATAGAAGGGGCATCAGGAGTAAGTGCAAATCCTATGTATGCGCTTCGCATTGTCAGTGCATCCAGCACCGAAGAATTAAAAAAATACCGGAAAAAGGGTTATTATATAGACGACGTGGACTTTCTGGACGGGGTGCTGATGATTAACCGCCTGGTCTGGGACGGAAGCGGATATCTGAAAGCGCAGCAGGATTCGATCGTAAACCGGGGCCAGGAGGGAGAAGAAAAGAAAATTATCCATACAACTGTTACTGAGGTAAAACAGCTTCAGGTACAGCTGACACTGACGGAAATGGAGAAAGAAACACCGCCGGTTTATATTGCAGCCAAACAGGTTATGAACCAGGAGGATAAAAAAACATCATTAAAAACAGCACAGGAACAGCGCAATTATACTGCATATGCAAAAGGCAGGGTGACAGAAGCAGTCACAGATGTGGGAAAAGCCATTCGCAGTGCGGACGAAAATATGGGTGTTGTGGTGGATGAGCAGCAGAATTATATCTGGAAACGTGCCAGAAAAAATGTCCAGCTGCCGCTGGAAGTACAGCCTTCCGAGGCAGATTCATCTGGTTCCCCGCTTGCAAAATGCATCAGTGCGATACTGCGCCAGGAAGGAATCGAAGTCAGCGTCAGTGAACTGTTAGAAAGAAGCGATACCCCTCAGGGAATCCTGGAATCCCTCCTGCCAGAGCGCAAAGTCATTGCAATAGAAGGCTGTTCGCTGCAGCAGATTTTCTATTATGTCAGCTGCGGCATGCCGGTTCTGGCAGTCCGCGGCACGCAGAGTGCAGTACTGGTGACTGGCTATGACGCGCTTAATGTGTGGATGTATGACCCTCAGGCGGGACAGACGGTTAAAAGTACGATTGAAGAAACAGAGGCACAGCTTGAGGCACAGGGAACGGTGTACGTGGCTTATCTGTAAATCTGTCTGAATGTACTCTGCTGCAAAGACTGTAAGAATATGATTCAGGAGTGCAGACATTTATGAAAAACTAAGGATTACAGCTCAAAAAACATTTGACATTTCACTTCTTTGTGGTAAAATAATAAAGTATTGGATCTCAGGGATGGGACAGCGTGCAAGCGTTGTCCCATTTTCTTGATAAAGTCTGCTTCTGGCATATTCTGTGCCCGGCTGCATAAGATAAATGTAATAAGGACAGGATTCTGGAGAAAAATGCCAGCAAAAGACAAGAAGGGAGACTAAGTTATGGATATGAATGCTCTGGAAGAAATTCTAAAGGCTGTAGATGATTTTGTCTGGGGACCAGTGATGCTGGTACTTCTGGTAGGAACGGGAATCTTTCTCACAATCCGCCTGAAGTTCCGCACATGGATGAATCTTCCCTATGCGATCAAAAGCACCTTAAGCAAAGAAGCAAGGACAAAAGGCCGCGGCACGGGAGAAGTAACACCGTTTGCAGCTCTGACGACAGCTCTTGCGGCGACCATTGGTACAGGAAATATCGTAGGCGTTGCAACAGCAATGGTATCCGGCGGGCCGGGAGCGCTTGTGTGGATGTGGTTATCAGCCTGTTTCGGCCTTACGTCAAAGTTCAGCGAATGTATGCTGGCAATTAAGTACCGTGAAGTAAACGAGCGCGGCGAGATGTCCGGCGGGCCGATGTATACGATGAGAAAAGCCTTTAAGAACAAGACTATGGGAGCAGTCTTAGGCTGGCTGTTTGCACTGTTTACAATCATCGCTTCGTTTGGAATCGGAAATCTGACACAGGCGAATTCTATCTCTGAAGCCATGTTTGCGACGTTCCAGGTACCTGTATGGGTGACAGGAATAATTGTTACTGTACTGGCTCTGTGTATTATCGTAGGCGGCATTAAATCGATTTCAAAGGTATCTTCAGTCGTTGTGCCATGTATGGCTGTATTTTATATGATTGGCGGTATCATCGTTATTTTTGGAAATATTCAAAATGTCCCGTCAGGTATTGCAGAAATATTCAAAATGGCGTTTTCTGTAAAAGCAGTTACAGGCGGCGTAGGAGGAACCATTGTAGCATCTATGATGAGCGGCATGCGGTTTGGTATCGCCAGGGGCGTATTTTCCAATGAAGCCGGCATGGGGTCGGCTGCCATTACAGCAGCCTGTGCAGCTACAGATCATCCGGCGCGCCAGGCTTACATAAACATGACAGGCACATTCTGGGATACGATCGTAGTGTGTACGATTACCGGCTTATGCATCGCTTCATCCGGTGTGCTCGGCATGACAGATGCCCAGGGTAAGTTAATAGAAGGATCTGCACTTACAATTGAAGCCTTTAAAACCGTTCTTGGTTCAGCCGGCGGGTGGATGGTTACAGTCGGCATTGCGCTGTTTGCATTTTCCACGATTTTAGGATGGGAATATCACGGGGAAAAAGCACTGGAGTATTTAGCGGGCACACATAAATATAATATGGTTTACCGTATGATATTTTCAGCTGTTGCATTTATCGGAGCTACAACCACACTGTCGATTGCATGGAAATTTTCAGATATAGCAAATGCATTAATGGCTGTCCCGAACTTAATCTGCCTTCTTGCATTAAGCGGCGAACTTGCAAAAGACGTGGAAGCATTTCAGGAAGTGCTGAAACGTGAACGCGGCTGAGGAAAGATGTTTTCAGAAAAAGACCGGGATGTGCAGAAAAATTCAAAAAGCTGCAGCTAAAACCCTGTATCAATTGAAAGAAAATGGCAGTAAAATTATTTGTGAAGTTTCAGAAAAAGAATGCAGAAAAGGCCTTGAAACACAGGATTTTTGTGGAAAATAGATTTTGCAAAATGCATAAAATTCACAAATGTTTGGCAGGGCATTCGTATGTTTTTAACAGAAATGAAAAAAACACTTGCAAATGCCCGATTTTTAGACTATATTATGAAGTGAACCTATGTATTCTAAACGATTTCTAAGGGAAGTGGAAGGGAACATGAGTAATAAGCAAATTATAGTTTCAAACGTAACGAAGGGTCATGAAAATCCGATTGCAGAGCTTGTCCAGGTGGCATGCCAGTTTGACAGCAACATTACATTCGAAAATGAAAACCGTAAAATTAATGCAAAGAGCATTATGGGAATCATGGCATTTAATCCGTCAAAAGGAATGAGCGTAAACATTATTACTGAAGGGGACGACGAAAAAGAAGCTCTGTTAGCAATGGAAAAGTTTTTAGTGTGTGAGTAGGAGATTGTAGGAGGTTTGAGGAGATGAGCTCAAAAGAAGCGAAAACAGTTGCAGAGGCAGCAGAAAAAGTAGTTGAAGAAGTTAAGGCAGATGCTAAACCGGCAGCAGTCAAGGCTGTTAAGGAAGAGACAGCAGCAGCTGAGAAAAAAGCTGAAAAGGAAGAGGCAAAAGCAGCTAAGAAACCTGCTGCAAAGAAAGCGACATCAAAGAAGGCTGATAAACCTGAATTAAAGCCGGAAGTATTTATTGAATTCCAGGGACGTCAGGCAGAGCAGACTTCTGTTGTTGATAAAGTAAAAGCAGCGTTTGTAGCCAGCGGACATAGAGCATCATCGATTAAGTCTTTGCAGATATATATGAAGCCAGAAGAATTTAAAGCTTATTATGTAATAAATGATGGTAAATTTGCTGGTGATGTAGATTTATTTTAAATCCTGAATTGGAAATGAAAATCAAAGCATCCGCATACCTGAGGGGAGGTATGCAGATGCTTTTTTATAACATGATACAGCAGTCTGCAAAAATACCATTCAGAAACTCAGATCAGATACATAGCAGCATAGATTCTAATATGCCACTGCACAGTTCATCTGTCAGAGAAACCAGGAGCAAAACTATTCAGCTGACAAATCCAGAACGAAACCTATCCATCCTGCGATTCAAAATAAAACTGTATCCTCAAAGAAACTGCAAAAGCCTGTACAGGGAAACAAAAAACTGCCAGAAAACCTCCGTCAAAAGCAGCGATTCAAAATAAAACTGTATCCTCAAAGAAACGCCAAAAACCCGTTCAGGGGAACAAAAAATCTGCCCAAAAACCAGCTGGAAACAGGCTGCAGCACTTGCCGGCAGCCTGTTTCCAGCGTCCGAGAGGCCAGTCCTCTGCACCTGCCCGCCCTTTCCTGGCGTCCGAGAGGCCAGCCTTCTGTGCCAGCCGCTCCTTCCAGCATCGCATTTAGGAAGCCAGCCCCTTATCCTTGCGCCATCCGTTTCCGCATTTCACTCGTTTCCTTTACTTTTCCTCCGAAAGCTCTCCGTTTCTATACCGCGTTACAATCTTCTTAATCCTCTCATAAGGATTCAGCAGGTCGCTGATTGAGGTATCATGGTTCAGCGTATCCACAATATATGCAATATACTTGCTCATGTCACAGCTGATATAATACGGTTTGCTCAGCAGTTCCGGTGTCTGGTAAATCAGGTTTGTAGTAATGACACGGTAAATAATTCCGTCCTCAACTGCCTTATCAATTTTCTCCAGCCCGTTCGTAAACAGCCCGAAAGTAGACATTACAAAAATACGTTTCGCCTTACGCTTTTTCAGCTCGGTTGCAACGTCAATCATACTGTCGCCGGAAGAAATCATATCGTCGATTACCATAACATCCTTGCCTTCCACAGAAGCGCCGAGAAATTCGTGTGCAATAATCGGATTGCGTCCGTTTACAATACGGCTGTAGTCGCGGCGTTTATAAAACATACCGATATTAATGCCCAGAATACTTGCCAGATATACGGCACGGCTTGTAGCGCCCTCGTCCGGGCTGATCATCATCATGTGGTCAGAATCAAATTTCAGGTCAGGCACATGCGTACAGAGTCCTTTGATAAACTGGTAAGCAGGCTGGATTGTCTCAAAGCCGGCGAGAGGAATAGCATTCTGTACACGCGGGTCGTGGGCATCAAAAGTAATAATATTTTCCACGCCCATATTTGTCAGCTCCTGCAGCATCATAGCACAGTCCATGGATTCACGTCCGTTTCGTCTGTGCTGGCGTCCTTCGTATAAGAATGTCATAATCACCGTAATCCGGCGGGCTTTGCCGCCTGCAGCCGCAATAATCCGTTTTAAGTCTGCATAATGGTCATCCGGGGATTTGTGGTTTGGCTGGCCGCATACAGTATACGTTTCATGGTAATTAGTAACGTCTGTCATAATAAAGAGATCATAACCCCGTATCGAGTCTTTAATAATCCCTTTGGCTTCGCCGGTGCCAAAGCGCGGAGCGCCAGCATTGACAATGTAAGTGTCACGTTCAAAACCTTTAAAAGCGATTGTCGTTTTGTGGTCGGACTGATGTTCATGGCGCCATTGAACAAGATATTTGTCAACTTTTTCTCCCAGTGCTGAGCAGTTTGACATCGGAATCAGGCCGAGTACTCCTACCGGAATACTTTCAATGGTATTTTCGTCATAATGCATAATGGAATCCTCCGTTTAATTTAATTTTCGCTTTTGGAGCCGGATATCGTCACCAAAAAGTTTTATCATGGTATAACTGCTCACAATCCGGGAGAAAATCCGCTCAGAATAAATCCCATGGAGCTGGTCTATGCCTAAATTCGTGGATATGATAGTCGACTTCTTCCGAAGTATCCGTTCGTTTAAACATAAAAAGAGCTGTGAAATAGTAAAGGTATTTGCCATTTCCGTTCCCAGATCGTCAATGATAAGAAGGTCACACTCAAAGATATGCTGCATGGAAGCAGCTGCCTGTGAGTCTTTCTGAAACTTGTTTTTTTCCAGTATATCAAACAGTCCGAAAGCGGTAAAATAAATGACAGAATGTCCTGTATCCAGTAATTCCCTGGCAATACAGTTGGATAAAAAAGTTTTGCCCGTGCCGGTGTCTCCGTACAAAAATAAATTGCCGGATTCTGTATCAAACTGCTTAATAAAAGAAAGCGCTTCCTGAACGGCTTTATGCGCAGTCTCTCTGGAAGTCAGTCCGGTAGACTCGTTTCGTTTTGTCTCTGAATAATATTCGAAAGAATAATGGGAAAAATTCTCTTCCTGTAAAATATTCCGGATATTAGACTGTGTGTATACAAGGTCAATGGCAGCCTGTTCAAAGCAGTGGCAGCGTTTTGCACCGATATAGCCGGTATCCCTGCAGTCCGCACAGATATACGGTGGCTCTAAATAGTGTTCATCTACTCCGGCTTTTTTCAGAATTTCATGCCGTTCCCTGCGGTAACAGTCCAGCTCCTTTTTCAGGCTGCACAGGGCTGTTTCGCTGCCTTCGAGCAGCTGCTTTGCATGACGTACGCTGGCAGATGCAGTCAGCGCTTCCAATTCCTTAAGGCGCGGATATTTCTGATAAATCCGTCCTTTGCGCTCCTGTAAGATATGCTGGCTGCGCAGCTGTTTTGCATCATACTGGCGCTGTATTTCGTCATATTGCGAGTTTGTTAAAGACATATCGCTTCTCCGTTATCTGGCATGCGACAGCAGTTCGCGTTCCAGCTCATCATAATTATAGGTCCGCTGGGTAAAGTTTGAAAAGCTGCCTGACAGGGTTCCTTTTGCAGTGCGTACAGCAGCCGTTTTGGCAGAAGCGTATTTCTTTGCCTTTGCCTCCTGATACTGTGCGTCTAACAGGCGGATATCATTTAACGTATGGGCATTCTGCTGTTTCCAGCTTTCCAGAATCGTATCTGCATATTCAAAACTGATCTGATGAATGCTCAGAATCGTTTTCTGGCATGCCAGGGCAATAATTTCATCTGAAAATCCAAAGCTGTCAGACCATTTTTTAACAAAATCGATTTCTGCTCCAGCAAGGCTCCGGTTTGAGATACCGAACGCTTTTTGTACTGCATGGACGGTGCTGTTATAAGTTCCGGAAGCCTGTTTTGCGGCAGCCAGCGTATGGACTCCTGCGTTAGCCCAGGACATGGCGATTTTATCCATGTACCGGATGCTTAAATGATTTTTGGCAACGCACTGTTCGATCAGGTATTCGATTAAGTCCTGCGAAAATCCCAGTTTGTCCAGCCAGTACAAAATGGTCTGGATTTCTGTATTGTTCAGCGGGTGGCCCAGATAACGCTCTGTAACGAACAGCAGTTCCGCTACGGTTTCATCTTCGCTGAACTGCAGCAGCTGCTGCACCGTATACTCTGTGCGTTTCGGCAGCTGGTGCGCAGAAGGCGTGGCAGCAGGGCTTTCTGAAGAAGGTTCACCAGTCTGGGCCTGTAATGGAGCAGATTCCGTAAAGTCCGACAGGCAGATGCCGGTCAGTTCTTCGCGGCCGTTAAATTCCAGGCGCAGCAGATGCATTTTCTCCCAGTATTTCAGTGCACGTGTCACGTCTTTTTCCGTATAGTCAAACTTGTCCGCGATATCTGAAATAGAAAATACAGTATCCGGATTGTTCATGCACCGCAGCAGATACAGATAGATTTTTACAAATTCTCCGTCTGCATGGGTCATATATTCGTCTATAAACGTATTTGGTACATAGGTGGCAGCCAGTATGCTGTCACGCTTTAGTAATATGTCAGCCATATGCAGTCCCTCTCATATACAGTCCCTTTCCCCGTCTCCCGGACACACTGCTTTTGCCTGAGCGGCAAAGCGCCGTAAGACCTGCCCGGACAATTTTGTTTCTGTCTTACAGCACAGATTATAGCACAGGATTTTCCAATTGAGAAGTCCGTATTTTTCGCATGAAGATGTGTACTGTGCTCTTGCTGATATCTGTGGATAATGTGGATAACGTGGATAAACATGAAGTTAAAATTATATTAATCTCAAAAAATAGCTGGAATCTAATCTTTTGACTTATCCACATGTAAGGTGTGTAAAACACAAAAAATCCACATTAAAATATGCAGTTTATGCACAATTTAATGTGGATAATGTGGATAACTAGTGGTTAAGCAGGTTTTCGCCCACTTTTAATATATCTCCGGCTCCCATAGTTATCAACAAATCGCCGTTCATTATTTTTTTTAATAAAAATTTTTCAATTTCTTCAAAAGCTGGAAAATAATAGCATTCTTTCCCCTGCTGTTCAAGTAATCTGAGGATATCACGTGAACTGATGCCCAGGTCGTCGGTTTCTCTTGCGGCATAAATATCAGCCAGAATGATAATATCAGCAGCAGCCAGTGATTTCGCAAAATCATCTAAAAATGCCTTTGTCCTTGTATAGGTATGAGGCTGGAAAACACAGATTGTGCGCTTATGCGGATAATCTGCAGCGGCATTTAAAGTAGCGGTAATTTCCGTCGGGTGGTGCGCATAATCGTCGATAATGACAGCACCGTTTAAAGTACCTTTATACTGAAACCGGCGGTCAGTTCCGTGAAATGAATGCAGCCCTTCGGCTATTGCGTCTGCCGGAAGATGCATCTTTACAGCAAGTGCAGCTGCAGCCAGTGCATTGCTGATATTATGCCTTCCGGGAACACTTAAACAGACATCGCATATTTTTTCTGTCTGCATTCCGGCAGAAAACAAGGAAGTGTTTCCGCTTTGCTCAGTCTGGACGATTTTTGCAAAACGGTGCATGATAGAAAACTGTGCATGGCCGGATTCCTGATATGTGATATTTTCCGGGTAAAAGTTACAGGAAGAATCAAAGCCGTATGTAATGACTTCAGGCTTTAGCCCGCTGCATAATTCCTGAATGTTTTCAATTTCACCGTTTACAATGACCGTACCGTCAGCAGCAGTATTTTCTGCAAACAGACGGAAAGAATGGCGGATATCATCAATATCTTTGAAAAAATCCAGATGGTCTTCTTCTATATTTAATATAATGCTGAATCTTGGATAAAAATGCAGGAAACTGTTTGTATATTCACATGCTTCCGTTACAAAATAATCCGAATGTCCGACACGGATATTGCCCTGGATAGACGCAAGGATGCCGCCGACAGAAATCGTAGGGTCAGATCCGGCAGCCAGCAAAATATGCGTAATCATGGAAGTCGTTGTCGTCTTGCCATGTGTTCCGGCGACCGCGGCAGAAAGTCTGTAATTATCCATAATCTGGCCTAACAGTTCGGCGCGGCTTAACATCGGAATTTTTTGCGCCACAGCTTCTTTAAATTCAGGATTATCCTCATGGACAGCTGCCGTATAAACGACCAGATCTGTCCCGGGACGGATATTGTCTGCACGCTGTCCGTAGTAAATGACAGCACCGGCCTGTTCCAGTTTTTTTGTAAGTCCGGACTCTTTTGCATCGGAGCCGGATATGGTAAAATGCTCCTCTAGTAGGATTTCCGCAAGTCCGCTCATGCTGATACCGCCGATGCCGATGAAATGAACACGGACTGGATGATTAAAATTAATATGATACATTTGTTCACACCTTCGCAATTTTTATTTTATATTCACAGAAATATGCAGATGAATCCTGAATTATTTTTCTGCGGCTGTGCCGTGCTTAATGAATCCATTCATACTGACGGGATGTCTGCATTATTACCATGCTCTATTCTTATTATAAACATATCTGTGCATTTTGCAATTTATTTCTTCTGTTTTCAATAACTCTATAATATGGAAAATGTTGTAAATTTCTACAAAAACGGGCGAAAATAATAGCAGAAAAATGTGAAAATTATTGTACATTTATGTTTGGATGTGTTATAATACAGTACATATAGACTGATTATTGGACGAGAGGTGAGCAGAATGGTTCGTAAAGAAATGATTGCCATGCTGCTGGCTGGCGGACAGGGGAGCCGGCTTGGTGTGCTGACTTCTGCCGTGGCAAAGCCGGCGGTAGCATTTGGCGGAAAGTATCGTATTATTGATTTCCCGCTCAGTAACTGTATTAATTCAGGAATTGATACGGTAGGTGTGCTGACACAGTATCAGCCGCTGCAGTTAAATTCGCATATCGGCATCGGTATTCCGTGGGATTTAGACAGAAATAACGGGGGAGTCACTGTATTGCCGCCATATGAAAAGAGTGATAACAGTGAATGGTATACAGGAACGGCAAATGCAATTTTTCAGAATCTGAAGTATATGGAATCTTATAATCCGGAATATGTAATTATTTTATCCGGAGATCATATTTATAAGATGGATTATGAAGAGATGCTTGATTTCCATAAAGCAAACCATGCAGATGTCACGATAGCTGCGATGCCGGTTCCAATCGAAGAGGCATCCCGGTTTGGCATTGTTATTACCGATGAGAAAAAACGGATACTGGAATTTGAAGAAAAACCGGATCATCCAAGGAGCAATATGGCTTCCATGGGTATATACATATTCAGCTGGAAAGTATTAAAAGATGCGCTGGTCGTATTAAAGGATCAGGGCAACTGTGATTTCGGCAAACATATCATTCCGTATCTGCACGGGCAGGGTTCCGGCATGTACGCATACGAATACAATGGCTACTGGAAAGACGTAGGCACGCTGGGTTCGTACTGGGAAGCAAATATGGAACTGATTGATCTGATTCCGGAATTTAATTTATACGAGAAATATTGGAAAATATATACAAAGTGTGATATAATTGAGCCACAGTATATTGCATCCGAGGCAATCGTAGAAAAAAGCCTGATTGGAGAAGGCAGCGAGATTTACGGTGAAGTTTATAGTTCTGTTGTCGGTGCGGGCGTTACGATTGGCAGAGGTTCTGTTGTACGCAATTCCATTATTATGAAAGGGGTAATAATTGGAGAAAACGTACTCGTTGATAAGGGAATTGTAGCAGAGAATACAAAGATTGGCGACCGGGCACAGATTGGAATCGGAGATTATGCGCCAGGCACGTATAATCCAAAAGTATATGCATTTGATTTGGTTACGATTGGAGAAGACTCCGTAATTCCGCCAGATGTACGGATCGGGCGCAACACGGCAGTTTCAGGAGAGACGACAGCCGCCGATTATCCGGACGGACAGCTTGTGAGCGGGAATGTAATTATAAAGGAAGGTGAATCGGCATGAAAGCATTAGGATTAATTCTGGCTGGCGGGAATAACAACCGTATGCAGGAATTGTCAAGGAAACGGGCAATTGCAGCAATGCCGGTAGGAGGGAGTTTTCGCTGTATTGATTTTGCACTGAGCAATATGACCAACTCGCAGATTCAGACAGTTGCCGTACTGACACAGTATAATGCGCGTTCCTTAAATGAACATTTAAGTTCTTCGAAATGGTGGGATTTTGGAAGGAAACAGGGCGGACTGTATGTATTTACGCCGACAGTGACAGCGGACAACAGCTGGTGGTACCGCGGGACGGCAGATGCGATGTACCAGAACATAGACTTTTTAAAACGCTGTCATGAACCGTATGTGATTATTACGAGCGGTGACTGTGTATACAAAATAGATTATAATAAAATCTTAGATTATCATATAGAAAAAAAGGCTGATATTACAGTTGTTGTAAAAGATATGGCTATGTCGGAAGATGTCAGCCGTTATGGTGTTGTCAGAATGAATGAGAATTCCAGAATTGTGGAATTCGAAGAAAAACCGATGGTTGCACGCTCAAATACGATATCTACAGGGATTTATATTATCCGCAGACGGCAGCTGATAGACCTGCTGGAACATTGTGCACAGGAAAGCCGGAACGATTTTGTAACAGATATTTTGATCCGGTATAAAAACCTAAAGCGTATTTATGGATATAAGCTGGAAGGATACTGGAGCAATATTTCTACAGTAGAGTCTTATTACCGGACAAATATGGATTTTCTCAAACCAGAGGTCCGCAAATTCTTTTTCCGGGATTATCCGCATATTTACTCTAAAGTGGATGACCTGCCGCCGGCAAAATATAATGTAGGTTCAGATGTACACAACAGCCTGATTTCCAGCGGCTGTATTATTAACAGCAAAGTGGAAAACTCCGTGCTGTTTAAAGAAGTATTTGTTGGAAAAAACTGTGCAATTAAAAACTCTATTATACTGAATGAAGTTTATATAGGTGACAATACACATATCGAGAATTGTATCGTAGAGAGCCGGGGTACACTTAAGGCAAATACCTATTATTGTGGTGACAGCAGTATTAAGGTAGTAGTCGAAGATACAAATGAACGGTATGGGTTATAGTTATAAATGACAAGTCACAAAAGCAAATGGATGTGAGGTGCTTAAAAGGAAGAATGGAGAAAGGGGCGAAAGATGATGCGAATAACAGATGTCCGAGTCCGCAAAGTAGAAAGAGAAGGAAAAATGAGAGCTGTGGTATCAATTACCATTGATGATGAATTTGTGGTACACGATATCAAAGTGATCGAAGGCGTTAAGGGATTGTTCATTGCTATGCCTAGCAGAAAGGCAGCCGACGGAGAATTCCGCGATATCGCTCATCCAATTAATTCTGAAACCAGAGACCGGATTCAGACGATTATACTGGATGCATATCGAAATCAAATGACAGCAGAAGATGAGACTGAGATAGATATTGAAACAGAGTAACTAAAGAGGCGGCGGATGCCGCCGGTAAAAGCTGCAGCAAGCGGGAAGTCTTAGTTGAATCCGTAGGCTGCAGCTTTTTAGTTACAGCCAGATGGTTTTCTGGATATAGTTGAGTTTAGATTTAATATGAAGATCGCATATGGCTGCTGTCAGAAGCTAGCCTGATTCACAGTAATGTCTGCAGGTCCTTTTGTGGCAGATGTGCTGATGAGAATGATGTATGATGTTCGAAATATGATCCGTTTTTCCAGCTGTCTTCTCCTTTTTAAGCATTGTTAAAGAAATCCGCCAGTCCCGGCCTGACATGGGAATGGCGGATTTCATTTAGTTAAGGATGCTGTCTATAACAGGAGTCTTGCTTTCAGTTTTTTTAATTACCGGTGAATATGGTCTGGCTGCACCCGCAGTTTTGCAGCCGCCGTTTACTTTTGTTTCGATTTACTGCCGTCACCGGCATTCTGATGCGCCTGATACTGTTCAACGGCAGGATCTGTGATTTCCTGAACCCGGTGCCATTCTTTGGTGGTCTCATCTTTTACCGTCTCACTCCGGTTCTGGGATAAAAACCGTGCCAGCTCGTAACAGCTGATCCAGATTTCCCCGTTTCCGTCTTTCTGGGATTCATCAAAAATAAGCTGCAGACCAAAATGAAGATGTATAATGTCGATATTATTTACATTCTCTGTATCGCTGTATCCTGTATGTCCCATATATCCGATAACATCACCGGCGGTTACAATGCTTCCTTCTTTTAAGGATTTATTATATGGAAAATTCTGGCGCAGATGTGCATAGTAATAATAGCGTTTCTGGTCAAAGCTGCGGATGCCGATACGCCAGCCTCCGTAACGGTTCCAGCCAAGACATTCTACATAGCCGGATTCTACTGCAATCACAGGGGTTCCAATCTGCCCCATCATATCGTGGCCTAAGTGCTGGCGGCGGTATCCGAAAGAACGGGAAGTGCCGAAATCATCGTAATCTGTATAGGGGAATCCCTTTGCAATAGGAGAAAAGGCTTTTAAGCCGTACAGTGTCTCATCAGAGCCGGCGAGTCTGTATTCTCCAACAAATCCGCCCAGCACCGCGTGATAGGCTTCGTTGTAATAATCATAGTATTTCATGTCTGCTGTCAATTCATCTAAAGTTGATTCTTTATTTAATATTTTATTTGCGATGGCGGATAAGTCGCTGGATTTATAGTTCTTAAAATCACCTCCGTATTTTACGCCAAGAACAGCCAGCAGGCATACCCAGTCTATAGGGGTATCTGTACCATGTGCTTTTAAATCGATCTGGTAAGCATCATTCATAGCCTGGCTTGTTACATTAAAATCTACCCACTTTATAAAATCTTTTTCAGAAGATTTCTCTGTATCAGAATCAGAGATGCTATTTTCAGAAGTACGGAAATCCTGGCTGTTCTCAGAAGCATTAGAATCCGGACTGGCGGTGCTGTCGGAAACACCTGCTATGCCTCTGGATGTGTGTTGAGAATCAGCAGAGTATACACAGGAAGAGGCGTTTGGTGAAGCGGCAGAGGCATTCGTATTCTGACGGGTTAAGAATTGTGCCAGACGGCAGCCGGATGGAGAATGCAGCCTGGTGAGAGCGGCAATTCCCAAAAGTGATAGGAGTTCTATGGAAATAATGCATTTAAAAAGGGCTGGTTTCATAATAATCGCACCATTGACGGATAGAATGTTTGTATTATGTATATGAAAACAGAAATAAATTATGCGTGCAGAAACTTCACATGAGCGGGCTTTTGGGTATCATATCATATATTTGATATTTTTTTGCAGAATGTGATATATCTTTTGAAAAAAGGCAGATAAAATTTAATCATGCACTCAGCAGCTGATCTGGCTGCTGGCTGCAATATAAAAAGGATAGGGAGGCATGTTATGTGTGCAGTACGCTTTGTAGACGAAAACGGAGTTTTTACAATGGAACAGCCGGAAAATTACAGCTATCTGTATTTTCCGATTGCAGGAGAAGACGGGATTAAGAGTTCACTGACGCCGAATTTGGGAGGAGATATTAAAATCAGTCAGAATGCCTTTTTAATGGAACCCGTCAGTGCGGAAAACCTGCATAACAACCGTTCTGGAAGAAATTTCTGGTGCAGAATGCGGGAGGGCGGAATCTGGTCTGCCGCCGGGGCATCTGCAGAACAGGAAAGTGCAAAATTTACAGACAGGCAGGACAAGAGCAGGCTGACAGCGGGATTTATGCGGCATACAGTCACAAGGGAATCTTCGCAGTATTCTCTGAAAGCAAAGATTACTTCTTTTGTGCCGGTAAAGCACAATATAGAGATCATGCAGGTGACACTGTATAATACAGGGGAAAAGAATCTGGCGCTTACACCGTCAGCAGCAGTTCCTGTTTATGGGAGAAGTGCTGACAATATCCGTGACCACAGGCATGTCACATCACTGCTGCATAGAATAAAGACGACAGATTACGGGGTATATGTAAAACCAGCGCTGTCTTTTGATGAACGCGGACACCAGAAGAACGGCCTGACGTATTTTGTATGCGGGATAACAGGAAACGGAGATAAGCCGGAGGATTTTTATCCGGTTGTGGAAGATTTTATCGGCGAGGGCGGAAGTTTTACAAATCCGCAGAAAATACGGGAAAATGGAAAAGGAGAATCTGCAGGAAGCCATTTTGAAGGAAGGGAGGCATTCGGCGGTATCCGTTTTCCACTTGCTTTAATTGGAAGCGGAGAATCTGTATCCTATACGATTGTTATGGGTGTTACAGAAAGAGAAGAGGAAATAGAGGAAATCATTTCTGCTTACCAGACTTCAGAGCATGTAGACAAGGCGCTGGAGGAAACGGAGCAGTACTGGCAGGATAAAATAAATGTACGTTATCATACCGGCAGCAAACAGTATGATAATTTTATGCGCTGGGTAAGTTTTCAGCCATTTTTAAGGCGGCTGTATGGATGCTCCTTTCTGCCGCACCATGATTACGGCAGGGGAGGCAGAGGATGGAGGGATTTATGGCAGGACTGCCTGTCGCTTTTAATCATGGATCCGGACGGTGTTAGGGAGATGATTCTCGACAACTGCGCTGGTGTCCGGATTGATGGAACAAATGCTACGATCATAGGTGAGAAACAGGGAGAGTTTCTTGCAGACCGTAATGGGATAGCACGTGTGTGGATGGATCATGGGGTCTGGCCGTTTCTGACAATCAGGCTGTATATTGATCAGACCGGAGATATCTGTATATTGAATGAACAGGCAGTTTATTTTAAGGATGAGCAGGCAAAACGGGGAACCAGCCTGGATACGGAATGGGATGTTTCTTATGGGGTACGGTTAAAATGCCGGAATGGAGAACTCTGCTATGGAAGCATCCTGGAACATCTGCTGCTGCAGCATTTATGTGCCTTTTATGAAGTCGGAGAACATAACCATATCAGACTAAGGGGCGCAGACTGGAATGATGCACTGGATATGGCAGAAGAACGGGGCGAGAGTGTGGCTTTTACCTGTGCTTATGCAGGAAATCTTATGCAGCTTTCAGAGCTTTTACGGATGCTGTCACAAAAGTACGGATGGAAGAAGACGGAACTGCTGGAAGAAATTCAGATTCTTCTTAAAGATGATAAGAGCATGTATGATCAGGCAGCTGCCAAAAATAAAATTTTAGATGAATATCTTAATTCCTGTGTTCACCAGGTCAGCGGAAATAAAATAGAAGCAGATCTTATCGAACTGTCGGATAATTTAAGACATAAAGCAGAATGGATCATGTCTCATATCCGCAGCACAGAATGGAGAGAGGCACAAGGAGAAGGATGGTTTAACAGCTATTATGATAATCATGGCCGTGCTGTGGAAGGATTTTTTGAAACAGGTGTCAGAATGATGCTGACTGGACAGGTATTTGCAGTTATGAGCAATACAGCGCTGGACGGACAGACAGCTTCTATCTGCAGAAGTGCAGATCATTATCTGTATGATAAAAAAGCCGGCGGATACCGTCTGAATACAGATTTTCATGAGCAGAAATATGATTTGGGCAGGATGTTTGGATTTGCATACGGAGAAAAAGAAAACGGGGCTGTATTTTCACATATGACGGTTATGTTCGGGAATGCTTTATACCAGAGAGGATTTGTAAAAGAAGGATATAAAGCGCTGCAGTCATTAGCAGATACTGCTATGGATTTTGAAACCAGCAAAATATATCCGGGGATTCCAGAATATTTCAACAGCAGCGGAAGAGGGATGTACCATTATTTAACCGGAGCCGCAAGCTGGTATATGCTCACAGCTGTTACGCAGGTTTTTGGCGTACGGGGCAGATTAGGAGATATGCTCATTGAGCCGAAACTGATAAAAGAACAGTTCGACAGCAGCGGTACGGCATGGATACAGCTGATGTTTGCTGCAAAGCAGTTTCACATTATATTTCAGAATCCTCACAAGCTTGGCTATGGGGAATACATACTCAAAAGCGCGTACTGTGACCAAAAGATACAATTGCAGGTGCTTGGGGGAGCAGCAGTTTTTGAGAGAGATAAAATAGATGACTTGCCGGAAGCAATACATACAATTATAATAGAACTGGAAAGTAAAAATCAAGAATAAAACAGACGCAGGGGAGATTTTTCGTTCTGGTGACAGCCGGAGAGTCTGGAATTCTGGATTTTCTGAAAACGGCATATCAGAAGGGAAAATGCCTCCTCCGCTGGACAGCAGGGCACCGGCTGACAGACATTCTTTCCAGAATCTTTCTGTCAGCCGGTGATCTGTTCAGTATTGCGGCTGGTCTTTTACCAGGAAGTCCGGTAAAATTTATCCCGGTATTTTTTTGGCGTTATCCCGACGGATTTCCGGAAAGACTGAATAAAGTGGCTTTGAGATGAAAAAGCCAGATAATTGGCGATTTCTATCAGGCTGTAATCAGAGTATTTCAGAAGATTCTGCGCTTTTTCTATCTTCTTTTCCATGATGTAATTGCTGATCGGGATACCCAGTTCTTTTTTAAACAGTCTTGATAAATATCCAGGAGAGAGGTTTGTATGGTCTGCCAGTTCTTCAATGGTAATGCGGCTGTTCAAGTGATTGTAAACATAATCCATACAGCGGATAACAGATTTGGATATGATGCAGTCTTTTTTCAGAAGCAGCATTTTTCCGGTGTAGTCAAGTGCCATGCTGTCATGAAGCTTACAAATCATTTCAATAGATGTACAGGAATCCATTTTTAAAATATAAAAATCGCTCAGCCGGTATGCCTGTTCTAATTCCATTCCGGCTTCTACACAGTGTCTTACAATCATTGCAACTGTAATCACAAAATGATACCGGATATTGGTCAGGGGATTTGTGGAGAGAAGACCCATTCCGTCTGGATTGCTGAACACGTTTTTTAGGCAGTTTTCTTGTACATAGTTGATATCGCCAGAACTGACAGCATTATAGAACGTATATTCTTCTTCTAACGGACGGTGTGCGAGAGATTCTTCTACGTTCCGGAGTTCCTGCTGATTCCATTCTTTTTGTAAATTCATCTTTTGGCTCCTTACGCTTCGGGGTGTATTCTGTGATGGTATATTATAGCATGATTTTGATATTTTTGTATATACCTTTGTATAGAAAATTCTTCCGCCCTTCTATAATGATAATCACAAACAGCCGCAATGGAAACAGGCGGAGAAGGAGGGTGAATATGAAATTTGGATATTTTGACGACGAGAGGCGTGAATATGTAATTGACAGGCCGGATACGCCGGCTCCGTGGGCGAATTACCTGGGGTCTCCGGAGTACGGGGCAGTCATTTCCAATAATGCAGGCGGGTATAGTTTTGTAAAATCAGGTGCAAACGGCAGAATCCTGCGTTATATTTTTAATCAGTCTGACCAGCCGGGACGTTATATTTATATCCGTGATAACGAGACAAAGGATTACTGGTCGGCGTCCTGGCAGCCGGTGGGAAAAGACCTGTCTTCTTATCGGTGTAAATGCTGCCATGGAACTGCCTATACAAAAATGTCGGCGGATTACAGCGGCATCCGTTCGCAGGCGCTGTATTATGTTCCTCTGAATCAGACTTATGAAGTCTGGGGGCTGTCAGTGACAAACCAGTCTCAGATGCCGAGAAGCTTAAACATTACGGGATATGCTGAATTCACTAATAACAGTAATTATGAACAGGATCAGGTGAATCTGCAGTATTCGCTGTTTATCACAAAAACCGTATTTCACGGGAACCGTATCTGCCAGATGATACATGGCAATCTGGATAAGCTGGAAGCAGGGAAAGACATGGATGAAAAAACTGTGACAGAACGGTTTTTTGGTCTGGCAGGCGCTCCGGTGTCTTCATACTGCGGCGATAAAGAGAAGTTTCTCGGAAGCTATCACAGCTATTGTAATCCTCAGGGAGTTATGGAGGGCAGTCTGGGCGGAGAACTTAATTATAACGGAAACGGCTGCGGTGCTCTTACAGCTTCAGTTGTATTACAGCCTGGAGAAACGAAAGAGCTGGCTTTTATTCTGGGTATGAAAAATGACGCGCAGGCAGATGAGATTATAAAGCGGTATCAGAATCCGGGAAAGACAGTCCGGGAGGAACAAAAAGAACTGATTTCTTACTGGCACGGGAAACTGTCTCATTTTCAGGTCAAAACGCCGTGCAGGGAATTTAATACGATGATTAATACGTGGAATGCCTACAACTGTTTTATGACGTTTATCTGGTCGCGTGCTGCTTCTTTTATATACTGCGGACTAAGGAACGGATACGGATACCGTGATACCGTTCAGGACATTCAGGGAATTATACATCTGGACCCCGGGATGGCGGCCGAAAAAATCCGGTTTATGCTTTCGGCACAGGCTGCGAACGGCGGCGGTCTGCCTCTTGTAAAGTTTACACATAATCCGGGACATGAAGATACGCCGGAAGATGCGTCTTATGTGAAGGAAACCGGGCATCCGCAGTACCGTGCAGACGATGCATTGTGGCTGTTTCCAACTGTTTACAAATATATAGCAGAATCAGGAAAGATGGATTTTGTAGATGAAATCATTCCGTTTGCGGACAAGGAGGAGGGCAGTGTATATGAACATCTAAAACGGGCTGTGGGCTTTTCTATGAATCATATGGGAAAACATGGCATGCCTGCGGGTCTGTATGCAGACTGGAATGACTGTTTAAGGCTCGGCAGTGAAGGAGAATCATCCTTTGTCGCGTTCCAGCTTTATTATGCCATGAGAATTATGAAAAAATTTGCAGAATACAAAAATGATGAGGATTATCTCAGGTATCTGGATAAAACGCTAAGTACGCTTGGCAGTGCCATTGAGAGCCTGTGCTGGGATGAAGACCGGTTTATCCGGGGCATTACTGAAAAGGGAGAGTTTATCGGCAGACGGTCAGACCCGGAAGCAAATCTATGGCTGAATCCGCAGAGCTGGGCGGTTATCAGCGGTCTTGCAGACACGAAAAAGGCCTGCACAGCGCTTGAGAGCGTACACCGGGAGCTGAATACACAATACGGTGCAGTGCTTATGTCGCCGCCATATCATGAACATGCTTTCGACGGGGCGTTAGCGGTTATTTACAATGCCGGAGTAAAAGAAAATGCGGGAATCTTTTCACAGTCCCAGGGCTGGCTGATTCTGGCAGAGGCCTTGTGCGGGCATGGAGAACGTGCTTTTGAATACTTTATGGAAAATGCTCCGTCAGCACAGAACGACCGGGCAGAAATCCGCAGGCTGGAGCCATACTGCTACGGGCAGTTTACAGAAGGAAGAGACAGTCTGCATTTTGGACAGTCTCATGTACACTGGCTCACAGGTACAGCCTCTACCGTTATGACAGGCTGTGTAGAAGGGATACTGGGAATGCGGCCGGATTTTTACGGACTTAAGATAGAGCCTGCTGTTCCGAAAGACTGGGAAGAATTTGAAATCGAAAAGGATTTCAGGGGAAAACATCTGCACATTACAGTCTGTAATCCTGGACATGCACAGTGCGGCTGTAAAAAACTGATTTTAGATGGAGAAACACTGGAAGGAAACTATATTCCGGAATCTCTGATGAAAGACCAGTCTGAAATCAAACTGTATATTTCATGATTTTATAGGTCATGATATTGATATTTTGCTGGTTTATTTTGTATAACTATCATAATACAGAGCGTTATAATGTCATAAAAGTAATGAAAAAAATTAATAAGGAGGAATTAAAAATGAAAAAGAAACTGGCAGGCATTTTATTAACAGCGGCGATTGCTGCAGGAACACTGGCAGGCTGTAGCAATTCAGATTCAGGAGCAGCATCAGGAGGAGATGCGGGTAAGGGAGCAGCATCTGAAAACAAGGATACAGGAGCGGATGCAGAAGAAGGAAAGGTTATTAATATTTACAGCTGGAATAATGAATTCAGCCAGCGTGTCCAGGCAGTTTATCCGGAAGTGAAAGAAACGTCCAAAGACGGTACGGTTACATACTTAAATGACGGCACGGAAATCCACTGGATTATAAATCCGAATCAGGACGGCGTTTACCAGCAGAAACTGGATGAAGCGCTGTTAAACCAGGCAGATGCAGCAGCTGACGATAAGGTGGACATTTTTCTGTCAGAAACGGATTATGTATATAAATACACAGATGCGCAGGCAGATGTAGCTATGCCGCTTACCGACCTGGGCATTGACCCGGAAACGGATCTGGCAGACCAGTATGATTTTACAAAAGTGACGGCATCGGATATCAATGGCGTACAGAGAGCTTCCACCTGGCAGTGCTGTCCAGGATTATTAGTTTACCGCAGAGACATTGCAAAGGATGCTTTTGGTACAGACGATCCTGAGAAAATCGGAGAAAAAGTAAAAGACTGGGATACAATAAAGAAAACGGCACAGAAGCTGAAGGAAAAAGGTTATTATACGTTTGCTTCGTATGCAGATACGTTCCGCCTGTATGGAAACAGTATTTCGCAGCCGTGGGTAAGCCCGGGAGAAACAGTTCTGAAGGTGGATGCAAAGATTATGGACTGGGTAAAAGACTCCAAGGAATGGCTGGATGCAGGTTATTTTAATAAGACGGTAAAAGGACAGTGGAATGATGACTGGAACAAGGCAATGAGTACGGAATCAAAAGTATTTGCATTCCTATTTCCGGCATGGGGCATTGATTTTACATTAAAACCGAACTGGGATGGCGATAACGGTGTCTGGGCTGTTACGAATCCTCCGCAGGAATACAACTGGGGCGGCTCCTATATCCATGCATGCACAGGCACAGATAATCCGAAACATGTAAAAGATATCATCCTTTCGCTGACAGCGGACAAAGATAATCTGGCAAAGATTTCTCAGAAATATTCAGAGTTTACGAATGCAAAGAGCAGCATGCAGGAAGCGGCAGAAAATGATGAGCTGTATCCGTCCGAATTTCTTGGCGGACAGAATACATTTAAATATTTTGCACCGGTTGCAGAGCGCATTGTCATGGCTCCGTTATCGGCTTATGACCAGGGATGTGTGGAACTGATTCAGAATGCATTCAGCGACTATTTCCAGGGCCAGGTTGATTTTAACAAAGCAAAATCGAACTTTGAAACAGCGATTATAGAACGTTATCCGGAAATCACGGAAATACAGTGGCCGTAATCATGCACTGGAAGACTGCAGGATACCGGACTGCTGCAGTATAGAATAAAAAGCTGCGGCATACGGGTCTGATGCAGGATGAAATAGAAAAGCTGCGGAGATTCTGCGCCGCAGCTTACAAAAAAAGAAAGGAGTACCATTTATGACACCGAAACGTAAAAGTATCAGTTATGCGAAGTGGGGATATCTCTTTATCCTTCCGTTTTTTGTAAGTTTTTTTATTTTCTCGCTGATTCCGCTGGCAGATACGGTCCGGTACAGTTTTTTTGAATATTACCGTTCCGGAATAAAAGAAATCGGGCCGAATTTTACCGGAATGGCAAATTATATCAGCCTGCTGGGTTCGGATATGTTCAAATACGCTGGAAATACAATGATTTTATGGATTATCGGATTTATACCGCAGATTGTCATTGCGCTGCTGCTTGCGTCATGGTTTGTTGACGTCAGGCTGAAAATCCGCGGGCAGCAGTTTTTTAAAGTCATTATTTATCTTCCGAATCTGATTATGGCTTCTGCATTTGCTATGCTGTTTTTCACGATGTTTTCCACGAACGGGCCGATTAATTCGATTCTGATGTCCATAGGCATGATCCGTCAGCCGGTGGATTTTCTGGGAACCGTATTTGGAACACGGTCACTGGTCGGACTGATGAATTTCCTGATGTGGTTCGGCAATACAACTATTATGCTGATGGCTGCAATTATGGGTATCAGTCCTGATATTTTTGAAGCGTCAGAATTAGACGGATGTAACAGTATACAGAGATTTTTCCGTATTACGCTGCCCCTGATACGTCCAATTCTTGCTTATACGCTGATTACTTCGATTATAGGCGGGCTGCAGATGTTTGACGTGCCGCAGATTCTGACAAACGGACAGGGAAGTCCGGACCGTACATCCATGACACTGATTATGTTTTTGAACAGTCATTTAAAGAGCAAAAACTATGGCATGGCAGGCGCACTGTCAGTATATCTGTTTATTGTCAGCGGCATTTTATGTTTTGTCGTATACCGTATGACAAATAATGACGATCCGGACGGATCTAAGGCAGCAGCA
The DNA here is from genome assembly GCA_910580075.1 of uncultured Eubacterium sp. GTDB lineage: Bacteria > Bacillota > Clostridia > Lachnospirales > Lachnospiraceae > Eubacterium_J. Next base: position 78,584 of record CAJTVR010000006.1, read on the forward strand.
AAAAAAGCAAGAAAAAATGCAAGAAAAAATGCAAGGCATTAGGAAGGAGATAAGATTATGAATGCAAATGGAGCTAATCGTGTGCGTACGGTTTTTGCACATATCGTACTTGTGATTCTGTCGTTTATGTGCCTGTTCTTTTTCTATATCCTGTTTGTCAATGCAACACGTTCTCATGCGGAACTTCAGAAGGGATTTTCTGCCGTGCCGGGGACACATTTACTGGAAAATCTGAAAAATGTAGCAAACGACGGTACTTTTCCGATGTTCCGCGGGATTTTGAACAGCCTGATTGTTTCCGGATGTTCCGCGGCAATCTGCACCTATTTTTCCGCACTGACAGCATACGGACTGTATGCGTATGATTTTAAAGGGAAAAAAGCGGCATTTACTTTTATTATGGCAATCCTTGTTATGCCGACACAGGTTACGGCAATGGGTTTTCTGCGTCTGATTACCAATATGGGAATGTATGATTCTCTGCTTCCGCTTATCATTCCGTCTATTGCTTCTCCGTCCGTTTTCTATTTTATGTACAGCTATCTGCAGTCTTCACTGCCGCTGTCGCTGATAGAAGCGGCCAGAATTGACGGTTCCGGTGAATTCAAGACGTTTAACCGGATTGTAATTCCCATCATGAAACCGGCAATTGCGATTCAGTCCAAAGATAAAATGACGGTGCCGATACTGATTGCCACTTTACGCGGAGCAGATTATATGAATTTTGATATGGCTAAAATTTACATGATGATTACCGTGGCAATTGTGCCGATTATTATCGTATATCTGCTGCTTTCAAAATATATTATTGCCGGCGTGACGTTAGGCGGTGTAAAAGAATAAGAAAAAACAAACTGGCTTCAGGAGCCGTCCGGCTTCTGGCAGGGAGGAGTCCCGGGCCGGTCTGGAGGGGAGCGTATCCGGCGTCCTGGCCGGGTGCGCCCCTTTTTCGGATATTTATGTTTAGAAAGGAATTATAATGGAAAAATTCAAACGTTTTTACAGCGGTACACAGAGCAGGAAGGTTTCAAAGCGGGAGCTTGCGCATGCAGAGCTGGCAAGGCAGGCAGCGGCAGAGGGATTTGTACTGCTAAAAAATGAGGGACTGCTTCCTCTGGAGATCTCAAAACCGGCAGCATTGTTTGGGGGCGGGGCTGTATACACGGTAAAAGGCGGAATTGGTTCGGGAGATGTAAATAACAGGGAGAGTATTTCTATTTACACAGGACTGAAAGAAGCTGGTGTCTCAATTGTAAGTAAAGACTGGATTTCGGATTACGAAAAGCGTTATGCGGATGCAAGAAATGTATGGAAAGAAAAAGTGCTTGCAGATGCACAGCAGGTGGAAAATCCGTTTGATGCATATGCGGCAAATCCGTTTTCGCTTCCCGAGGGCCGCAGAATCACACAGGAGGATGTAAAAGAAGCCGGTGCAGCAGTATATGTTATCAGCCGTATAGCGGGCGAGGGAAGAGACCGCAGGAAGATAGAAGGAGATTATTATTTAAGTGCGAAGGAGCGGGAGGATCTTTTGTTCCTGCATGAGCAGAATATTCCGACAGTGCTTATTTTAAATGCCGGTGCAGCAGTGGAACTGACAGATATTTTAGAGGAGGCCGCAAATATCCGGGCAGTATTAAATATCTCTCTTCCCGGACAGGAAGGCGGACATGCGGCTGCGGATGTTTTGTATGGCAGGGCTGTGCCCGGAGGGAGGCTGACAGCAACATGGGCAGCACGTTATGAAGATTATCCTTCGGCCCGCAGCTATAGCTATCTGAACGGAAATCTGGAAAGGGAGGAATACCGGGAAGGCATTTATGCCGGATACCGGTATTTTGACAGTTTTGGAATACAGCCGTTATTTCCGTTTGGATACGGGCTGTCCTATACGGATTTTTCAATCCGCTTTGAAGGAATCCAGGCAGCGGAAGGCGGAATTGAAGTAAGTGTTTCGGTAACAAATACCGGGGAACAATATTGCGGCAGCGAGGTCGTACAGGTATATCTGACCCTGCCTCAGACCGGCATGGCACAGGAATATCAAAGGCTGGCAGGATTTGCCAGGACAGATATGCTGCAGCCTGGCGGGCAGCAGAGACTGGCAGTCTGGATTGAGCAAAAGCAGCTGGCCAGTTTCTCGGAAGAAATGCAGTCCTGGGTGGCTGAAAGCGGAAAATACGGTGTCTGGATCGGAAAGCATTCGCGCGCTCTGAGCCTGGAAGCACTCATTGAAGTGCCCAAACAGACAGTTTTGGAAACGGTTAAGCAGGTATGTCAGAAAACAGCAGATTTTAAAGATATGGAAGCGTGTGAAGCTGTAAAAGAAAAAGCGGACCGGTGGCTGGCAGAGGCGCACAAGGCCGGAATTCCGGCTGTTTCTTTTGTACCGGAAATGGAAGAGCATAAGGTTTTTGTGTCTCCGTCCGCACAGGAACAGACAATCGAAGAACTGCTTCCGGTGCTTTACGGGAACATTACTGATGGAGCCAGCTGTCTTGGATCATCTGGAATCCGTGTACCGGGTTCAGCTGGAGAAACGACAGAAAGGCTGGAAGAAAAATATAAAATACGATCTCTGATAATGGCAGACGGACCGGCAGGACTGCGTCTGCGGCAGAGTTACGAGGCAGACAGGCAGACGGGCAGAATCTACGGCGCAGGTGTTCTGGCTTCTTTGGAAAATGGATTTTTGGAAGAAATGGAATATCACGAAAATGCAGATACGTATTATCAGTACTGTACTGCATTTCCGGTGGGAACCGCGCTGGCCCAGACATGGGATACCGGGCTGATGTACCGGTTTGGAAAAGCAGCAGCAGCTGAAATGGAGGAATTTCATACGGACCTCTGGCTGGCGCCGGGTATGAATATTCAAAGAAACCCGCTGTGCGGGCGCAGTTTTGAATATTATTCAGAAGATCCGTTTTTGTCGGGCGTCATGGCGGCAGCGGTTACAGCAGGCGTACAGGAAAATGGCAGAGGAGGTGTTACACTCAAGCATTTTGCATGTAACAACCAGGAAGATAACCGGATGGGGGTGGATGTCTGCGTATCGCAGCGGGCGCTCAGAGAAATTTATCTGCGCGGTTTTGAGATAGCAGTCAAACGGAGTGCGCCTGCAGCCATTATGACTGCTTATAACAGGATTAACGGGGTTTATGCAGCAAACAGCAAAGACCTGTGTACGACAATTGCAAGAGAAGAATGGGGATTTGAAGGTGTGATTATGTCTGACTGGAATACTACGGTTCCTGAGGACGGCAGCATTCCATGGAAATGTACTGCGGCTGGTAATGATATTATTATGCCGGGTAATTTAAAAGATGAGGAGAATATACGAAGGGCACTGGAAAGAGGGGATCTTATAGAAGAAGATGTGCGCAGCTGTGCGGGACGGGTGCTGCGGCTGATAGAGAAGTATGAGCCGTAACAGAGAGACAGGCTTTGTGAGAGAAATTGAAATAATAGATGACAAATAAGAAAAAATGATGTAAACTACAAGAGCGAAAAATCATAGAAATATCAGCCCGGAAAGCGTAACAGATCACAGCTGGCCGGGCTGGAATGTTTGTATAAAGACCCGCAGGCGACAGCTGTACAGCGGGAAAGAAAATATAATTTAAGGATAAAATAAAATGCCGCAGATTATAAAGTATATACAGCAAAAGCTAAGTACAGTCAGTAATTTTCATCAAAAAAGAAATGAGGAGCAGTCACCAGTCATGTATATCATAGCAGGATTAGGAAATCCCACAAAGCAGTATGAAAAAACAAGGCACAATGTCGGATTTGATGCCATAGATATTATTGCAGACAAATACCAGATAACGATGAGCCGGATTAAGTATAAAGCAGTCTGCGGCTCCGGATATATTGCGGGGCAGAAAGTGCTGTTAATAAAACCGCAGACATTTATGAACAACAGCGGAGAATCGGTCGGGGCATTTTTAAAATTTTACAAACTGGATCCGGCAGAACAGCTTCTGGTTATTTATGATGATATCAGCCTGGATCCGGGCAGTCTGCGGGTGCGTATGAAAGGAAGTGCCGGAGGACACAATGGAATAAAAAGTATTATTGCCCATGCAGGCACGCAGGATTTTGCCCGGATCAAAATCGGCGTTGGACAAAAGCCGGCCGGGTGGGATCTGGCTGATTATGTACTGGGACATTTTTCAAAAGAAGAACGGGCAGAAACAGAAGGGGCAATGAAAGATGCCGCCTCAGCTGTAGAACTGATTGTTTCAGGCGAGGCAGGGCAGGCTATGAACTTATACAACAAAAAGAAAAAGCAGATATCAGAATAAGCATAAATCCGGATAGGAGTAAGGAAAAATGAACGCATTTATTGAGCCGCTCCAGGCCATGACAGAATATAAAGAAATAAGGACTGTTCTTGAGAATGGATGCAGAGATGGCATTTTAGAACTTACCGGCTGCATTGATTCGCAGAAGCTGCATCTGATACACTGTCTGAGCGGCAGGGAATACAGCCGTCTGATTGTTACGTTTACAGAGCAGCGTGCAAGGGAGATTAGTGAGGAATACCGCTTCTTTGACAAAAATGTCCGTTATTTTCCAGCCAAAGATATTTTGTTTTATCAGTCGGATATCCGTGGGAATGAAATTGCAAAAGAGCGTCTGGAGGTTTTGAAACTGTTAGCAGGCGGGCAGAACTGCACAGTAGTAACTACGTTTGATGCACTTATGAACCGGATGGCAGAGCCAGCCGGCTTTTTGTCGATGATAAAAAGCCTGAAAACAGGCGATGCCGTAGATATGAATGCGATACAGAAAGAACTGGCTGTCATGGGATATGAGCGGTGCTATCAGGCTGAGGCTCCCGGGCAGTTTGCTGTGCGTGGCGGTATTCTGGATGTCTATGTGCTGACGGAGGATAATCCGTACCGGATCGAACTGTGGGGAGATGAGATTGATTCTATCCGCAGTTTTGAGGCTTCCAGCCAGCGGTCGATTGAAAATCTGGAAGAAATACAAATCTATCCGGCAAATGAATTTCTGCTGGATCAGTCAGCATTGCAGGAGGGTATCCGCCGTCTGCGGGAAGAAGCAGACAGGGTTACAGACAGGCTGCGCCGCGAAATGAAGACCGAAGAGGCATTCCGGCTGAAAAATGCGGCAGATACGTTTATCGAAGAACTGTCAGAACTTGGCAGCAGCGCAAATCTGGATGCATATCTGCCTTATTTCACAAAAAAAACAGTATCGCTGCTTGACTATTTTGAACTGGACGATACGATGATTGTTCTGGATGAACCGGTCCGTATCGCAGAACAGAGTCTGGCAGTGGAACATGAATATATTGACAGTATGCAGCAGCGTCTGGAAAAAGGATATATTCTGCCGGGACAGATGGAATCTCTTTTCCGTGCGAAGGAAATCTTTGCCCGGGTAGAGCGGCTGCGTACGATTGCGCTGGCGACGCTGGAATTAAAAATACCGGAAATTACAGTATCCCAGGTCTATCCGATGCAGACCCGTACTGTGAATCCTTATAATAACAGTTTTGAACTATTAGTAAAAGATTTGCAGCAGTATAAAAAGAAAAATTATAAGGTGATTTTATTATCTGGTTCCAGAACGCGGGCACAGAGGCTGGCACAGGATTTAGCAGATGAGGGCTTAAATGCGTTTTACACGGAAGACTATGACCATACCGTGAAGCCTGCTGAAGTGATGACGCTGTATGGCAAAGTAAAACGCGGCTATGAATATCCGATGCTGAAATTTGTCGTGATATCTGAAAGCGATATTTTTGGCGCGGAAAAAAAGAAGAAAAAGCGCCGTCATGCAAAAAAGGGAGAAAAAGCGGTAACGTTTGAAGAGCTGAGTGTCGGCGATTATGTCGTACACGAAAATCACGGCCTCGGCATATACAAAGGCATTGAAAAAATCGAAGTAGAAGGAACGGCAAAAGATTATATCAAAATTGAATATGCCAAAGGCGGTACGTTATATATACTGGCTACCCAGCTGGACTTGATTCAGAAATATGCCCAGACCGGAGAGAGAAAGCCAAAGCTAAACAGCCTTGGCAGCCTGGAATGGAAAAAGACAAAGACAAAAGTCCGCAGTGCAGTAAAAGAAATTGCCGGGGAACTGGTGCAGCTTTATGCAGCAAGGGAAAATCAAAAAGGATATGTTTATGGCCCGGATACAATCTGGCAGAGAGAATTCGAAGAGATGTTTCCATTTGAAGAAACAGAAGACCAGGAGCTGGCAATTGAAGCAACAAAACGGGATATGGAAAGCACAAAGATTATGGACCGCCTTATTTGCGGCGATGTCGGCTACGGCAAGACAGAAATTGCCATACGGGCAGCATTTAAAGCCGTCCAGGAAAGCAAACAGGTAGTTTATCTGGCACCGACTACAATACTCGCGCAGCAGGTCTATAACAATTTTATGCAGAGGATGCAGGACTTTCCAGTCACCGTAGGCCTTTTGTGCCGTTTCCGAACGCCGTCTGAACAAAAGAAGACGATACAGGGCGTAAAACAGGGAAGCATTGACATTATTGTCGGCACTCACCGTGTGCTTTCAAAAGATGTGCAGTACAAGGACCTCGGACTTCTGATTGTAGATGAAGAACAGCGCTTCGGAGTCACACACAAGGAAAAAATTAAAAAACTGAAAACAAATGTAGACGTGCTGACCCTGACGGCGACTCCGATTCCGAGAACACTTCATATGAGCCTGATTGGGATCCGTGATATGAGCGTGTTAGAAGAACCTCCGGTAGACCGTGTGCCGATTCAGACATACGTCATGGAGTACAATGAAGAAATGGTACGGGAAGCCATTATGCGTGAACTTGCCAGAGACGGCCAGGTCTACTATGTATTTAACCGTGTAAACCAGATTGAAGATGTAGCCGCAAAAATACAGAAACTGGTGCCGGATGCGGTTACAGCAGTCGCTCACGGCCAGATGAAAGAACGTGAATTAGAAAATATCATGTATCAGTTTATTAATGGAGAAATTGATGTACTGATATCTACAACAATTATTGAAACAGGATTAGATATTTCAAATGTAAATACCATGATTATTCAGGATGCAGATAACATGGGGCTTTCCCAGCTCTATCAGCTGCGGGGGCGCGTGGGACGGTCAAACCGTACAGCATTTGCGTTTTTAATGTACAAGCGGGATAAAATGCTGAAAGAAGTGGCAGAAAAACGCCTGGCAGCGATTAAAGAATTCACAGATTTAGGAAGCGGATTTAAAATTGCCATGCGGGATTTAGAAATCCGCGGTGCAGGAAACCTGCTCGGAGCACAGCAGAGCGGACATATGGAAGCTGTCGGCTATGACCTTTACTGTAAGATGCTGAATGAAGCAGTCAGGCAGGCGAAAGGAGATAACCTGGCAGAAGATTTTGAAACATCTATCGACCTCGACATGGACGCGTTTATTCCGCCTTCTTATATCCCGAATGAATATCAGAAGCTGGATATATATAAAAGGGTAGCCGGCATTGAAAACCAGGAAGAAGCAGAGGAAATGACAGAAGAACTGCTGGACCGCTTTGGAGACCCGCCAAAATCTGTCACAAACCTTTTAGCGATTGCACAGGTGAAAGCAAAAGCACACCGTGTATATATAAAAGAAATCATTCAAAAAGGCATGACAATTCGTATGATGCTGCATGAACACGCGCAAATTAATGCAGGCAGGATTTCGGAGCTTGTAAAAAATTATGACGGGAAAGTCACGTTTACAGCAGCTGGAAAAAATCCGGTATTTGTATATCATCTGGTAAAAAACAGCCGGGATGCGGGGAAACAGAACGTAATCGGGGCGCTGTCGGGATTTGTGGAAGATTTGGGGAGAATTTGTCTGGAAGCGGTGTGAGCGGGAGGAATTAATTAGCCGGACGCCGGACAGAGAAACTTTTTCCTTTTTCTGTTCCGCCTGCGAACAGTAAGAAATTCTAAATTTTCTGCTTCGAGGCTGTGGCAGCGGACGGACCGGTGCCTGATGCCCTGGCGTTACGGTATGCTTTATGCAGTGGCGCTGGCAGGCACCTTTTGGGGCTTCGGCGTTTTCGAGGGCGTCAGACAGTGAGCCCCAAATCCTGAATACCAGGCAGAAAATTAAGAATTTCTAACTGTTCTCCAGAGTCACAGAAAAAGG